>CAYWYB010000120.1:0-14016 GCA_964462145.1 uncultured Rhodospirillaceae bacterium | reverse complement strand
TCTGCTGACGCCCCATATCGCGGGCTCGACCCATGATGCCTGGCGGGAAACCCAGGGCCGGGTGATCGAAATGGCCATTGAACATTTCAAGGATTGGAAGACATGAAGATTATCCCTGGTACCGTCTGGGGCCTGATCCCGGCGCGGGGCGGCTCTAAATCGATCCCGATGAAGAATCTCACGCCGTTTGTCGGCCGCCCGTTGATGGATTTCCAGGTTCTGGCCGCCAATGCCTCACAATGTTTTAGCCGCATATTATGCAGCACGGACAACCAAGCCATTGCCGACCGCTGCGCCACGCTGCGAGTTGAGGTGCATGAACGGCCCATTCATCTGGGCGCCGACGATACACCGGTGATGGCGGTCATCGCGGATCTGTTGCAGGATATTTACGCCAACGAAGGCGCGGTGGCGGAATGCATCGCCCTGTTGCAGCCCACATCGCCTTTTCTGCTGGCCGAACATATCCGCTGGGCCGTGAATGCTCTGCTGGCGGATGCCCAGGCCGGCTCGGCCCAGACCGTGGTGCCTTGCCCCCACAACCACCATGCCTTGAACCAGCGGGTGATCGAGGACGGCCACGTCAGCTTCCGATTTGCCGAAGAGCGCGCCATAGCCCACAACAAACAAAAGAAGCCAAGCCATTATCTGTTTGGCAATTTACTCGTTTTTCGCAGTTTAGCGGCGATTGAACAGCAAACGCCGTTTGCCAACCCGTCCGTGCCCATCGAAATTCCCTTTTGCCAGGGCTTTGACCTGGATGCCCCGGACGATGTCAAACTGGGCCAGGCGCTGTTGGCGGCGGGCCTTGCCGAATTGCCGATTTCTTAAGTATTTTACTTGAAATTTGTGTCCATAAGAACGATTCTATAAGGGTAGCTCCCGCGATCGGAAAGATGGCGGGATGTAAGTCTCCCAGGCTGGCCCCTTATAGGGTGCCAAGGTAGATGAAAATGACAGAAAACAAGGACAAAACTGTATTAAGCCGGCGCAAGGCGCTGGCCAGACTTGGGCTGGCCGCGGTCGTTGTCTACGCCACACCAACGATTACGCACATCGACGGCGAGGCCTTGGCTTCAAGAAAGGCGCGTCCTTCGGTGATTTGCCCAGGCGGCAGTTGCGGCAGTAAGAGCAAGAGCAGAGGCAGCCGTAGTCGCAGCCGCAGTCGCAGTCGCAGTCGCAGTCGTCGGCGCAGTAGCAGCCGCGGCAGAGGTAGCAAAAGCTGATAGACTCTAGACAGCGCCGCGCGGCGATTACCGAGCATGATAACGCACCCTGGTGCCGATAGGCTGATTCTGGCCGGTCCGCGTCACGGCATTGCGGTCACGGGACTGGACAATGAGGACGGCGGGGATTTGGCGCCATTGCTTTTTCAATTGATCCCACAGTGGCCGGTACTGGGGTCAGCATCGGCATCCCTGGGCATGGCGGATGATGCGCCCGTAAACGACATCACCATCCAGCGTAATGGCGACCATTGGCGCATTGCCTCGCCGCATATGGTGATTGATGACTATGATCTCGAAGACGGCTACATGGCCGCCAATGCCCTGATCGGCGCCTTGATCGCCGCCTATGTGGCTCAGGACGATGCCTTGGTCTCGATCCACGCGGGCGCGGTGCGGATTGGCGATGGCCTGGTTCTGTTGCTGGGCGACAATGAAGGCGGAAAAAGCACCTTCGCGACCGTACTGGCATCCAGGGGGCAGCGCTTTTTCGCCGACGACAGGCTGATCCTGAATTTGGCCGATACTACGCCCAAGGGTTCTTCATTGGCCATCGCGCCGAAGCTACGCCTGCCCCTCCCCCGGGAAGCCGACGCGGCCTATCGCAATTTTGTTGCCCGAAACAGCGTCCTGAACTGGCCCGAGATGGCGGTGCTGCGTCCCGGCGATGAGCAGGCGGCGGCATTTGGCGAAAGTCTGCCGGTGCGGGCCCTGGTCGTGCTTCGCCGCGATACGGATACGGCCCGGCCCGACCAGCCCAGCATGTCTGCCATGCGGCAACCGGACATGGTCCGCGTCCTGTTGGAGCAGCTTTTTGCCCCGCATTTAAGCCAGCAGGGTGAACTATCCGCCTGTGTGCGTTTGGCCCAGGGCGCCGAAATCTGGCAAATGCACTATGCCTCGGCTTTTACCGCCGCCGATACGATCATCGAACACTTCAGCAAGGCTGCTCCGTGATGCGCCGCTATCACCGCCGCCCAGGCATCAACGAAACCCCGGTCGAGAACGAACTGTTCCTGATCGCAGGCGATAGCGGCGATATTTTTCATCTGGACCAACTCGCCATGGCGATCTGGCGCGCCCTGGCGGAGCCGGCCAGCGAAGCGGAATTGCTGCTCCTGTTCCAGGAGGCCTTTCCCGACACCCCCGCCGCCGCCATCGAGCAGGACCTGAAAGTCGCCCTGTCCACATTGCGCGATGGCGAATTGATCGAACTCGACGATTGAGCTTCGTGCGGGCCGTGCCACAGCATTTCCGAATAGGAAATGCTCCGACTCTTAAGATATAGAGCAATTCCTCCAATCACTTAGAATCGCCCAGGGCTTTTGGGCGATACACATCGGACCGGAATTGCTCTAGGCTTGCAATCTTTTAGCGTAGCTTTGGAGTGTTATCCATGACCCGCATGACCGGTGGCCAGGCCCTCGTAAAATCCATTATCGCCCATGGCGTCGACACCATTTTCGGCCTGCCCGGCGTGCAGCTGGATTGGTTTTTCAACGCCCTGCACGACGAAGGCAACAATATCCGGGTGATCAACAGCCGCCATGAACAGGGCGTCGCCTATATGGCGCATGGCTATGCCCAGTCCACGGGCAAGGTCGGCGCCTTTGCCGTGGTGCCGGGCCCTGGCGTTCTGAACACGACAGCCGCACTGAGCACGTCCTGGGCCGCCAATGTGCCGGTGCTGTGCGTCACGGGGCAGATCCCATCCGCCACCATCGGGCGCGGCTATGGCCAATTGCACGAAATCCCCGATCAGTTGTCGATCCTTCAGGGACTGACGAAATCCGCCGCCCGCATCAATCATCCCACCGATGCACCGGCCAAGGTGGCGGAAGCCTTCCGGCAGTTGCGCACGGGCCGGCCGCTACCGGTGGCGTTGGAAATGCCCCTGGATCAATTGGCCGACACTTGCAATGTGGATATGTTGGACGCTGCCACGGAGTATGCCCGCCCGCCGGTGGACGAAGACGCCGTGGCCAAGGCCGCCAAGTTGCTGGCGGGCGCCAAGGCGCCGATGATCTTTGTCGGCAGCGGCGCCGTTGACAGTGGCGAGGCCATACAGGCCCTGGCCGAGATCGTGCAGGCGCCGGTGATCGCCAACCGCACTGGCCGCGGCATTGTCTCGAACCGGCACTATCTGTCCATGATGAGCCTGGAGGGTCATCGCCTGTGGGCCAACGCGGATGTTGTGCTTGCCATCGGCAGCCGGATGCAGCAGCCGCGAATGAACTGGGGCATGGATAAAGACTTGAAAATTATCCACGTGGATATCGATCCTGTGGAGATAAAGCGTATCGCCACGCCGGACGTCGCCATCGTTGGTGATGCCCAGGACATCGTGCCGGCTCTGGTGGATGCGGTGGCGAAGCAGGCGCCCAGCCGGGCCTCCCGCGAAGACGAAATGCTGGCTTTGACGGGCGAGGTCCAGGCGATGCTGCGGGACCGTCTGGGCCCGCAAATGTCCTGGATCAAGGTGATCCGCGAGGCTCTGGATGACGACGGCATTTTTGTCGATGAGCTGACCCAGGTCGGCTATGTCTCCCGCGTCGCCATGCCGGTTTATCAGCCGCGCAAATATTTAAGCTCGGCCTATCAGGGCACGCTGGGCTGCGGCCTGGGCGTGGCCATTGGCGCCAAGATCGCCAATCCGGACCGCCAGGTGCTGTCCATCAACGGCGATGGCGGCTTCATGTACAACGTGCAGGAACTGGCCACGGCGGCGAAATATAACGTCAATGTGGTGGCCATCGTCTTCGCCGACGGCGCCTTCGGCAACGTGCGCCGCATGCAGGAGGAACTTTACGATGGACGCACCATTGCCTCTGATCTGCAAAATCCGGATTTTGTGAAAATGGCGGAAAGCTTCGGCTGCGCCGCCTATCGCGCGGAAAGCCCCGATGAACTGGCCAAGGTTCTGCCCAATGCCTTCAAGCAATCCGGGCCGGCGGTGATCGAAGTACCGTTCCCCAAAACCCCCGACCCGTGGCCGATCATCATTCCCAGCAGGAACAGATAAGCGAACTAGCCGCCCTTCACATATGGATTGTCCTGCTTGCGCAGCAGGATGCGCAGGGGGACGCCTGGCAGATTGAAATGCTCGCGCAGACCGTTCTGCAAATAGCGGGCATAGGCGTCAGGCAGATCGTCGGGCAGATTGGAAAAGATCACGAAGGTCGGCGGCCGCGTCTTGGCCTGGGTCATATAGCGCAGACGGATACGCCGGCCATGCTGGCCCAGGGGCGGCGGATGGCTCTCGGTCATGTCCTTTAGCCAACGATTGAGCGCGGCGGTGGAGATACGCTGTTGCCAGTGCTGATAAACCTCGGTCACCTTTGGCATCAATTTTTCCACCCCTCGGCCGGTCAGGGCCGAAAGAGTGACCACGGGAACGCCGCGGGCCTGGGTCAACGAGGTTTCCAGACGGTCGCGCAGCTGCCCCATGCCGGCGTTGCGGTCCTCTATCAGGTCCCACTTGTTGGCCGCCACCACCAGGGCCCGGCCTTCGTCCAGGGTACGGCGGGCGATATTCAAATCCTGGCGTTCCAACGGCGCCCGGGCATCCAATAACAGGACCACGACCTGGGCATATTCCATGGCGCGCACGGCATCATCGGCGGCCAGTTTTTCCAGCTTTTCGGTGACCCTGGCTTGCCGGCGCAAACCGGCGGTGTCGATCAGGCGAATGGCCTGCTCGCCCCACTGCCAGGCAATGCCGATGGCATCGCGGGTCAGGCCCGGCTCCGGCCCGGTGATCTGCCGCTCTTCGCCCAGCAGGCGGTTGACCAGAGTAGACTTACCTGCGTTGGGCCGGCCCAGGATGGCAAGCTGCAAAATGCCGTCATGCTCGTCGTCATCGTCTTCGAATTCAGCATCGGTATCACCCGTTTCGACATCACGGGCATCGACATCCGTATCAGCTTCGGCAACAGGCTCTTCAACGGCCGCCGGAGGCACATAGTTCTTGGCCGCATGCTCCTCCATTGCCGCCAGAATGCCGTCATGCAGGGCGACCAGGCCCTCGCCATGGGCCGCCGAGATGGCCAGCGGTTCACCCAGGCCAAGGGACCAGGCCTCGGCCAGACCGGAATCGCCGGCCGATCCTTCGCACTTGTTGGCCAACAGCAGCACCGGGCCATTGCGCCGGCGCAGCCAGCCGGCGAAATGGCTGTCCAGAGGCGTGACGCCAGCCCGGCCATCGATCAGCATCAAGGCCAGATCGGCATCGTCCAGGGCGGTTTCAGTTTGCCGCTGCATCCGCCCTTCCATGCTGGCCGCGTCCGCGTCCTCCAGCCCCGCTGTGTCAAACAGACGAAAATCCAGGCCGGCGATGCGGCCCTCACCCTCGCGCCGGTCACGGGTCACACCGGGCTGGTCATCGACCAGAGCCAGGCGTTTGCCGACCAGGCGGTTGAACAGCGTCGACTTGCCCACGTTGGGGCGGCCGACAATCGCGATTGTGAACGTCATCGATATTACCTTAGGGCAATCAGGTCGCCATTGTCAGACAGGACGTAAATCGAACCATCCGCCACCACGGGCGGGATCAGGGCGCCCTTGGGCAACTCCAGGCGGCCCAGCAATTTGCCGGAATAGGGCGAGACGGCAACCGCATAGCCTTCGGAGGAGACCAGAACCAGACGGTCAGAGGCCAGCACCGGGCCGCTCCAATGGATCGGGTCCTCTTTGTCTTCTTCATCCTCGTAGCGGGGCAATTGGGCCACCCAGCGGATGCGGCCGCTTTTCCGGGCCAGACAGACCACCTCGGCCTGGGTCGTGACCAGAAAGATAAAGTCGCCCGCCACCCAGGGGGTTTCCATGCCGGCGATATCCCGATCCCAAAGCCGCCGCCCGCTGCGCAGATCAATGGCCGCGACACGGCCCGAGAAGCCGACGGCGAGGACCAGATCGCGGTCAATCACCGGACTGCCCCTGATCTCGCTCATGCTCGACAGGGGCGCCAGACGCCGGGTCCGGATCAGTTGATCGCCCCAGACCATGCGGCCGTTCTCAAGACGCAGGGCGAACAGCTCTCCGGAGGAATAAGGCACCACGACCAGGCCGCCGCCCACCGCCGCGCTGGGAGCGCCGATCAGGCCGGCATCCTCGGGAATGCCGCCATGGCTCCACAGGGTATGGCCGTCGGAGCTGGACAGCGCGTGCAGCTGATTGTCATAGGTAATGACAAAGACCCGGCCGCCGAAGGCCGTCGGGGCGCCGCGGATCGGCGTGCCGATGCGGCGTTGCCAGATCTCCTTGCCATTTTCCAGGGACAGGGCATGCACGAAGCCATAGCCGGTGCTGACATAGACCGTGCCGTTATCGATGCTGACACCCCCGCCGATCACGCCTTCGTCCTCGTCTTCCGGGGTCAATTCTCGGCGCCAGAAGCGTTTGCCATCCGCCACTCTGATGGCGGATACACCGGCCTCGGCATCCATGGCGACTAGGCGGTCGCCGGCCACCACGGGCCGGCTCAGCAGTTTGCTTTCGCTGCCCGAACCTTCGCCGATGCTTATTTTCCAGGCCCGCGCCAGATTTTCACCGATTTCCAAATGATGCATGGCGTGGTTCGCGAACCCGGCGGCCTGGGGCCAGTCCGGATTGCGGAAAGGGCGGGGCAGACGCACATCTAAATCGGCGATGGCGGCATCGGGCTCCAACGCCTTGTCCAATTGCAGGATGGAAATACGTTCTCCCGGCAGCGGCGGTTTCTCGGTGCCGCCGAACCAATCAGGCAATTCGCAAGCCGATAGCAGCAGGCTTGCCGCCATCAGCAAAATCGCGGTTAAGGGGCCGCACAGGCCGCGTCGCATCACGGCCCTATTCCTCTCCGAACGCGGCCAGCATCTGGTTGGCTCGGCTACGCATGCCGGCGGGTGCGGCGGCATCCTCGGACAGGGCCTTAAATGCGGCACGGGCACCGGCCAGATCGCCGTCACGGTGTTTCAACACCGCCTGCAGCTCCAACCCGGAATAACGCCAGGGCGAGCCATCCGCCGTCAGCGGGGCGAGGCGTCGTTCCAGGTCATCCTTGGCGCCATCGTCCATCAACAGCATGACCGCCTGCAATTGCGCCAGGCCTTGGAATATCGGGTCCATGCCGCTGTCGGTGGCGATCTGGTCATAGGCGTTCAGGGCACCGGCCTTGTCACCGGATTTGTGCCGCGCCGTCGCGGCCTGGAACTTGGCGATCACGCCATAGCCGGTACTGGCATCGGCCGCCAGGGATTGAAACGAAGTAATGGCGGCGGCGGTATCGCCCTTTTCCAACAGCTGCGCGGCAGCTACATATTGCTTGGATTCTTCCGCCCGCTGGGAGGCTTTGTATTCGCGCCAGCCAACCCGGCCAGCGGTGCCCAGCACAACCGCGAGACAGGCAATGACAACATAACTGCCATATTTGCGCCAAAGCGCCATGGCTTTGTCACGCCTGACATCTTCATCGACTTCTTGGAAAATATCCGCCACGCGGGCACACTCCACAACTTGCCGCAACATTTCGAAACCATTGCGGCGATTGAAAAAAGTCGGCCAATCTAGCCCGCGCCAAGACTTGGAGCAAGCTGCTATATAGCCTGTATCCGATCTCTAAACCGAAGATGCCAACAGGTCCAGCTATAAGCGAAAATCGAATGCTACAGCGCGGGCATCGGCAGTTCGGGCAATAGAGGCGCGATCAGCCCGGCCATGGCCAAAAGCCTGCCATCGGCGCGGTGCTGGCCGATCAACTGCAAGCCGAGCGGCATGCCGCCGGGCGACAGGCCGCAGGGCAGGGACAGAGCGGGACAGCCCGCGTGATTGGCCCATTGGGTGAAATCGGCCTGATTTACCGGCACTTCGTCGGTTTGCGAAAATGCCGCCTGGGGGGCAGTCGGCAGCAGCAACAGATCCACCTCGTCAAACAGCTTTCGTACCTCCAGGCCGACGGACAAAATTTGCCTTTGTGCCGCCACCAGACGATGGGCCGGCGCATTGCGGCCATATTCCAGATTGTTACGGAATTCGTCCGAGAAATCATCCGGATGGGCCAGCAATTCAGCCTCCAGGGCGTGGCCGGCCTCGGCTTCGGAGATCAACAGGCCAGCGCGCCGGGTGCCGGTACAATCCTGATTGGCAAACCGCAGATCGACCTGAACCGCGCCCTGCTGTTGCAAATTCGCCAGATGGCCCTCGAAATTTTCGCGGATGCCCGCTTCGCAGGGTGCGGCGTCCAAATCCAGGGGAACGGCAAAGCGCAGGCCTTCCAGGCTGACGCCCTTGGCGCGCAGGGCGCGGTGGGGATGGATGGATTCCGTGCTCTCGGGATCATGGCCCGTCAATACCGTCAGCATCAGGCTCAGGTCCCGTGCCGAACGGCAGATCGGTCCCACATGGTCCAGGCCGTAGCTCAACGGCACCACGCCGCGGGTCGAGATCAGGCCATAGGTCGCCTTCAGGCCCGCCAGGCCGCAATAAGACGCCGGCAGACGTACCGACCCCATGGTGTCCGTGCCCAGGGCACCGGCGCAAAAGCGCGCCGCCACCGCCGCCGCCGAGCCGCCAGACGAGCCACCGGGCGTAAACCCAGGGCGCCAGGGATTTTGCGCCGCGCCATGGTGCGGATTGTTGGTGGTCGCGCCCAGGGCGCCTTCATGCATATTGGCCTTGCCGATCAGCACCGCGCCGGCATCCCGCAAACGTTGCGTTACAGCCGCGTCCCGGTCAGGCGTGCGAAACCGCGCCATGCCATTCGTGGTGGGGACTCCGGCCTGATCGATATTGTCCTTCAGGGCGATGGGAATGCCGTCCAGGGGCGACAACCGTTCGTCCTTACTCCGTCGGACATCGGAGGCCCGCGCCTGTTCCAGCGCCGCGTCCCCCAGCAGGGTGATGAAACAGTTCATGCCGGCTTCATATTGTTCGATCCGCGCCAGATAGGCCCGCAACAAATCCTCGGCACTGAAATCGCCGGCCGCCAGGGCGTCGCCGGCGGCGGTGATGTCCAATTCGGTCAGGTCAGTCATGATCTTATGCATCCTAGGCATCCTTGGGCATCATCAGATCCACCAGCCTGGTCGCATCGTCGAGGCTTTCCAGATCCTCGATCTGATTGATCAGCGCCTCGGCCCGCTCCGCGCCAATCGGGCGCGGCGCGGCGGCGCAGTTGTTGCGGAACTTGTCCAAATGCGCCGCGTGGCTCATGGGATTGGCCGGACTGCCGTAAACATCCTGCACGGTAACAATATGCTCGGCGCCGTTTTTCAGGGTAACGCCTACCGTCACCGGAACCAGGGCATTGGGGTCCGGGTTATCGTCGATATTGATCTGGATGCGGCGGGCCAGGTCCTGGCTGTCCTTGTTCGTCAAATTGCCGTCGCCATAGGCATCGACGCCGATGCCTTCATGGCGCAGGGCATGGGCGGTGACATAGGCCGCGCACAGGCGGGCATAATTGGTGCTCATGACATCCTCGACAGGCCGGCCCACCAGGTGATGGATCAGGGGCGGCACCTGGGCCACGATGCCCGCCACATCATCGGCGCTGAAACCATGCTGCCGTTGCAGGCCCAGGCAGCCATCGACGATGCCATGGGTCGCCCGGCCCGAGGGAAACGGCTTGTGGGACAACTCGGTAATGCGCCAGGTCCGGCCCAGGCTGCCCAGCAGCACATCGCGGTCGTAATCATCCTCGATCAGGCGGAAATATCCGAACGGGCCTTCCAGAACATTTCGCGGCCCCTGCAGTCCGGCAGCGGCCATGTCGCAGGCCGTCACCGCATTGCGGGCATTGAAGCCAACCTGCATGCCCAACAGCATGGAACCCTCGGTATGGGCCTGCATGGTGCCGCAGATCTGGCCATAGGCGATGGAATAGGCATGGCGCAGGGTCTCTGCATCAAAGCCCCGCAACTTGCCAATGGCGGTAACGGCGGCCAGGGCGCCGGCGGTGCCGGGGCGGAAAAACTTCAACCCAGTGGTCACCGCGACCGAGATATGACAGGCCACGTCCACGCCCAGCACGGCGGCCAGGATCAGATCCTTGCCCGTAACACCGCCATCCTTCTCGGCCACGGCCATGGCCGCGCCCAGCAGCACGGTCATGGAATGCACCACCGCGCCCTCGTGCACGCAGTCGAATTCAGCGTTATGGATCTGATAGGCATTGCACAGTGCGGCGGCCGGCGCCGGCAGGCGCAGGCCATGGCCCCAGACACGGGCATCGTCGCCCTGGCCCCATTGGCTGGAAAGCTGGATCATTTCATCGACCCATGGCCCGGCGCCGCCCGAGAGGCCAACGCCAAAACTGTCCAGGGTATAGGTCTTGGCCGCCGTTATGGCTTGGGGGGGCAAATCATCAAAGCCGGTGGCCAAAACGTGGCCGACAAAATCATCAATCGCATCCATATCTTTAAGCCTTATCGTTGCCACCTCGTGGGGCGATACTTTAGCGCACTTCCGGGATATTGTGGTTCATTTGATGGCGGTAGGCGTCCATTCGGGTAGGCGTGTCGCGCGGCGCGTAGTGGGACTACGGGCAAGCGCCACAACACCGCCGAATGGACGCCTACCGCCACCGGAGGCCAGCCGATCAAGCCCCGTGGGTAGGCGCGGTTTGCTGGTCGATGTGGGACATCGTCCAAGAACCGCAACGCCGCCACGGGGCTTGATCGGCTGGTCAAATGAGTCACAATACCCCGGAAATGCGCTAGCATGCAGGCGCCCGCCCGCCCCTCTTTGTTCGCCGTTATAGGATTATCATGCCCAAAACCATTTCCCCCACGGATGTTCCCGCGCTATTGCAGCCGGGCTACACTGTTTTCGTACAAGGCGCAGTGGGGGAGCCATTGGCGCTGGGCCAGGCCCTGGCGGCGGATGGCGAGGCCAGCCGGGGCGTAAATTACGTTTCCTGCCTGGTGCCGGGCATCAACCGCACGGATTTCTCGGCCTTTCACCCTGACGCCCGCCTGACCGCGTTTTTCGTTCAGGCCGAGCTGCGGGAGTCTTTCGCCGCCGGCAAGATCCGCTTCCTGCCCCTGCATTACAGCGGCATTTGCAGTTACATGAAAAGTCTCCCCCCCATGGACATCGTCTTGATGCAGGTGGCGCCGCCGGATGAAAACGGCATGTGCAGCCTGGGCCTGTCGGTGGATTTCGTGCCGATGATGCTGGATAAGGCCAAACTGGTGGTGGCGGAGGTCAACGCCAACATGCCCTCGCCTCCCGGCAGCCCGAAAATACCGTACAGCCGCCTGGACTATGTGTTGCCCACGGACCGGGCCTTGCCGGAAATGCCCACCGGCGATGTGCCGGAGGTGATCGAAACCATCGGGCAAAAGGTGGCGGAACTGATCGGTGACGGCGATTGCATCCAGATCGGCATCGGCAAGGTGCCCGCCGCCATTCTGACCCGCCTGAAGGACCGCCGTAACCTGGGTCTGCACGGCGGCATGGTGACGGACGAAGTGGCGGACCTGGTCGATGCGGGTGCCCTGAATTGCAGCCAAAAGTCCATCGATACCAATATCCTGATCTGTGGTGCGGCCATGGGCACCCAACGGGTATTTGATTGGGCCGCCGAGCGGGCTGATATCAAATATTGCGGCGCCGATTACACCCATTGTGTGCCGGTGGTGGCGCAGATTGACAATTTCGTTTCCATCAATTCGACCCTGGAGGTGGATTTGACCGGCCAGGCCAATTCGGAAACCATCAATGCCCGGCAGATCAGCGGCACTGGCGGCCTGGTTGATTTCGTCCGCGGCGCCCGCATGGCCAACAATGGCCGCTCTGTCCTGGCCCTGTCGGCAACGGCTGGCGGGGGCAAGATTTCGCGCATCGTGCCAACTCTACAGGCCGGCGCGGCGGTCAGCTGCCCCCGGGCCGATACCGACTATGTGGTGACCGAATTCGGTGCCGCCCACATGAAGGACAAGTCCATCGACGAACGGGCCGAGGCCCTAATCGCCATCGCCGATCCCAAATTCCAAGGCGAATTGAGCGATGCCTGGAAAGACCAGCGCAAACGCATTGGTGGTTAGCCTGCGCAACGTTCGTTGAATTGCCAGGCCACCCACAGGATACCATTAATGGGCGGCCGGGCAGGGGGCGTGGGTGGTTCAGATACCCGAATAGAGAAATTAACGCTTCGTTTATCACGATCTGCTCTTATGGCACCAAGAATGGGTCAATTTGACGATGGAGCTGGGCCGGGATGTTTGGCTGGCTAAGAGCAATTCTATTGGTTTCGGTGACGTTGAGCAGCGCGGGATGCACCGCCGCCGCCATCAAAATGGTGGACGAGGTGGATGCCACCGTCTCCAAACTGTCGCAATCCGATTGCCAGCTTGCCCGCGTCATCCATGGCATGGACGTCTGCCGCAGCGAGGGCAGCCAGGCCGTGCTGCCGGCGGCCTATTGCTACCGCACCATTGGCGGCGTCGATTGCTATGACCGGGCCGACCCCAGGGACAAACCCATCATCCGCCAAACCACCCGCGCAACGGTCGGGCTGAACTAGCCGACGCCCTTCCGCAAGACCGCGTGTTGCCGCGCGCCATCCACATTTTCGCAATCTCACCTATATAGATGCCATGCCCGCCCGAGGTGTGGGATGGATAACGCTGTACGAGGTGAAGAATGGCGCTGGCGCGAAGAACCCGAGAAAAATTGAAGCTGCTGGGGATCTTTACTCTGATCGGCCTGGCGGTGGGATTGGCCTATACCGCGTTGCGCATGGTGGCAGGCGTCATGCCGCCATCGGCGGTGGAGTTGGAGCATGCGGGCCGCACGGGCCTTTTTATCGGTCTTTGCCTTGGCATCTACATGATGTTTTTCGTCTATGACCGCCGTGGCGGCGTCATCCGCAGACTTAGTTTCGTCAAGGGCTGGATCATAATCGACGCCACCTCGACCGTGATTATCGCGTTCGCGATCCTGGCTCAGCGTGCTGTTTCCGCCGTTCTCTACGGTGAATGGGAGGTGTTTTCAGACTATCTGAGCGAAAGCTTCGGGCTGGACATTCTGATCGCCTTTCTGGTTTTCGTCGTAGTGGCGTTGTTCCTGCAGTTGCGGCCCGTATTGGGCGCGGGCACCATGTGGAAGGTGCTGACGGGACGCTATCATCGGCCCCGCCAGGAGCGGCGGATCTATATGTTCCTCGACATTAAGGGATCCACCGCCATGGCGGACCGTCTGGGCGACGAGAAGACCCATGCCTTGATCGCGGAAGTGTTTTTCGATACGGACCGGCTGGTCGCCGAACATGGCGGCGAGGTCTTGAGCTATAACGGCGATGAAATGGTCGCGACCTGGTTGCAGGCGGATGGCCTGGCGGATGCCCGGTGTCTGCGGTGCTACGCCGCTATTGAGCGGGAATTGGCCGGCAAGGCGGGGTATTTCGAGACCGAATTCGGCGTCCGTCCGGAATTCTGGGCCGGTTTTCACATGGGCGATGTGGTGGTCGGTGAATGCGGTGACAGCAAGCGGTCCATCGTTCATATCGGCGATACACCCAACACCGCTGCCCGGCTGGAACAGCAGGCCAAGGAGATGGGACGCGATTGCCTGATATCGGGCACTTTGCTGGCCGCGCTGGACCTGCCGGCCAACCTGAAGGCGGAGTCCCTGGGCACAGCCACCTTGAAGGGGCACGACCACGGCACAGAAATTTATGCGCTGGAAGCGGCCTAGTCGAAATAGCGGCCAGAATATTATGCGGAGAGTGATTTTTGGTGGAGCCGAGCGGGATCGAACCGCTGACCTCCACGTTGCGAACGTGGCGCTCTCCCAACTGAGCTACGGCCCC
>CAYWYB010000119.1:0-14092 GCA_964462145.1 uncultured Rhodospirillaceae bacterium | reverse complement strand
GTTGCGCATCAACCTCGAACCGGAATTTCGAAGGCCGCCAGGGTTTTGGCGGGCGCACCCATCTGGTCAGCCCGGCCATGGCCGCCGCTGCCGCCATCGCCGGTCATCTGACTGACGTGCGTGAAATGCTGTAGAGACGGGAGGGAGAGAAAAAATGGAAAAGTTCACCAAGGTCAGCGGCGTCGCTGCGCCCATGCGCGGTATCAACATCGACACCGACAAGATCATTCCCAAGCAGTACCTGAAAACCATTGAGCGGGCCGGTCTGGGCAAACATTTGTTCGCCGAGATGCGCTACAACGAAGACGGCAGCGAGAAAGAGGATTTCGTCCTCAACAAGCCAGCCTATCGGAATGCGCAGGTTTTGGTCGCGGGCGATAATTTCGGCTGCGGTTCCTCCCGCGAGCATGCCCCGTGGGCCATAAAGGATTTTGGCATCCGCTGCGTGATATCGACCTCGTTTGCCGACATTTTCTACAACAACTGCTTCAAGAACGGTGTCCTGCCCATCAAGGTGACGCCGGAGCAATTGGAGCTGCTGCTCGACGATGCGGACCGGGGCGCCAACGCCACCCTGACCGTGGATCTGGAAAAGCAGGAAATTACCGGCCCCGATGGCGGCACCGTGAATTTCGAGATGGACCCCTTCAGAAAGCAATGCCTGCTGGAAGGCCTGGACGACATTGGCCTGACCCTGAAGCGCAAGGCCCGGATCGACGACTACGAAGAAAAACAAAAAGCCGGGCAACCCTGGCTGTACGGCGCGGCGGCGGAATAGAAACCGCGGTCAAAGTAAGTACATTTCTGTTCATGAGATTAAACCAGCGAGCGTAAACAATGGCCTCAAATAAAAATCTGCTCATCCTGCCCGGCGACGGCATCGGCCCGGAAGTCATGCGGGAAGTGCGCCGCGTTATCGACTGGATGGACAAGCGCCGGGCGGTGACCTTTGATATTTCCGAAGGCCGGGTCGGCGGCAGCGCCATTGACGCCGACGGCACGCCCCTGACGGACGAGACCATGGCCGATGCCATGGCGGCCGACGCGGTGCTGCTGGGCGCGGTGGGCGGTCCGAAATGGGATGACCTGCCGTTCGAGATGAAGCCGGAGCGCGGTCTGCTGCGCCTGCGCAAGGAAATGGATCTGTTCGCCAACCTGCGCCCGGCGATCTGCTTCGATGCTTTGGTGGAGGCCTCCACCCTGAAGCCCGACGTTGTCTCGGGCCTGGATATTCTGATCATTCGGGAATTGACCGGCGGGCTGTATTTCGGCGAGCCGCGCGGTATCGAAACTCTGCCCGATGGCCAGCGCCGGGGTTTCAACACGCAAACCTACACCACCTCGGAAATTCGCCGGGTTGGCGTTATCGCGTTCGAGCTGGCCCGCAAGAGAGGCAACAAGGTCTGCTCGGTCGAGAAAGCCAACGTTATGGAAGCCGGCGTGCTGTGGCGTGATGAGATGACCAAGTTGGGCGCGGAGTCCTTCGCGGATGTTGAATTGTCCCACATGTATGCCGACAACTGTTCCATGCAGCTGGTGCGCGAACCGAAGCAGTTCGATGTCATCGTCACGGACAACATGTTTGGCGACATGCTGTCGGATACGGCGGCGATGCTGACCGGTTCCCTGGGCATGCTGCCCTCGGCCTCGTTGGGCGCGGTGGATGCCACGGGCAGCCGCAAGGCCTTGTACGAGCCGGTGCACGGCAGCGCACCTGATATTGCCGGTCAGGAAATGGCTAACCCGATCGCGACTTTGTTGAGCTTTGCGATGAACCTGCGTTATTCCTTTGATTTGGCCGAGGACGCCGATTTGATCGAGCAGGCGGTGGAAAATGTTCTGGCCGGCGGTCTACGCACGGCGGATATCATGCAGCCGGGCAAGGCCAAGGTTTCGACCACGGTGATGGGCGAAAGCCTGATCCGCGAACTGGATAAATTGTCGGCTTAGCATCTTATTCCAGGCCGCGACCGCGGTCCGGCGCCTACGCGCCGCTCCCCTGAAACGGTGCGCCGAGAGGCGCACCGGCGTGAACGAAAAAACAAGATCTGGATCGATCAATTTCGAGACAGATCTGGTTGACCCAACCGGCGCTGGCGCTATTATGCCGGCCGGGCCCCTGTGGCGGAATTGGCAGACGCGACAGATTCAAAATCTGTTGTCCTTAGGACGTCCCCGTTCGAGTCGGGGCAGGGGCACCACACCTTCATTTAACCCTATAAATACCGCCAGATATTGCGTGCTAACAATGAAATTTTGTAGCTAACTGTAGCTAATTTTGTAGCTAACTGCAAGCCGTCCATAGAGGCTTGGCATGCAGAAAAAGATAAATCTTCTGAGAATCGGAAGGGCGGGCATGGGCCACCCCACCCCCGCGCGTAAACGTATAGGCAGCCCCGCGAGAAAATTTTCAGTTTTTAACCGTATTTAGGAGCGCTGGAGCTCTGGGTACGTCTGGGCCGCGGCCTATCGATGAAGAGCGCTTACCCTTCAAATTGCCGGTAACCGCACCAACTGCGGACAACGCCACAAGAACGACAGCGTGCCGGTTATGCGGTGCACCCGCCTTTAGATCGGTGGCGAAACCCATCAAATCCGTATGGTCGGTGATTACCAGCCAATCCAACGGGCGGCTTAATTTGGCCGGCAGGCCCGAGGACGCCTTGATCTGTTCGCCACGGGCAAATCGATAGGCATCGTCCAGCGTAAGCGTATTGCCGAACAGGCCGGCGTCCAGCGACAGGCCGGTGTGCAAATGGGTATCACCCCAGAAAACCCGGCTGGGAAAGGTGCGGTTCACATAAGGTGAGAACGCCTTGCCGGCGAACAGCTTGCTCGCCTGTGCCTCGGTGACATGAACTTTTTCCTGCGCAGCTGCCGGCAAAGCCAGCAATGCCAATGCAGCGCAAACGGTCGCAACATGCTTCATCTGTTTGATCCCTTATTGAAGGCCCAAATGCTTTTTGCTTTGAATTAGAAAGACGCAAACACCGACACGCTCACCTGAAACCCGCTCAAACATGTTGAAAGCTTCGGTTCAGGCACATCGCACAGCCGCCAATTCGGCAAGCGGCGCCAATTTCACCGAACACTTTAAGTTACGGGATATAGATTGCTGTTCGTCATCGTCAAATTTGCATCACGGGCCGATAAAGCGCGCTCCTACACCCGCAGGCAGCACAAATCACCCTGGCATATTGGCGAGGGCCATGATCTTTCCGGCGTCCTCGGCATCGTCGAGGGACCAGACAGTCTGAACAATGGCGGTGAGATCACGCTTGAAACCGCGATAGGCGGCAAGCTCGGCGAGTTTTTCTTCCAATTCGCCATCCGTCATGGGGTTCAGCGGCCCGCCCTTGGCGGCGGTAATTTCAATATCATGGGATTGCCCTTGCCGGGTACGCACAAGCATCCGCACGGTTTCAAGCGCGCGGTTGGCATCGTCGATGAATGTCACTTGCGGCCGGATGCCGTCGCCTTGGGTTTCCGCGACCGCCGCATCATTGAACTCCACAAGGCCGGCCTTGCCACGGCGGAATGCGATCGCAATGGCGTGTTGCGCGCTGACTTGCGACAACGTCCCCGTCGCCACCTCGGCCCGGTCCGTCCGTTGACGCAACAGCGGGTGTCCGGTCAACTCAACCTCGGCAATGTCTTCCGCGCGCAGGCCGGCCTCCCGGTACAGCCGGATACAAGCCTCGATCACCGGATGCAGCACAATCGCCGCCGGATACGGCTTGTAGGTATTCTTGGCGATCTCCCATTCGTCGCCCAGCCCATCGGTCAATCTATCCACCGTCGGCTGATCGGAGTAAACCGGGAGAAAACCACGCTCCCCCGCCAACGGATCCGTCGGCCCGGAAAAATTTTCTTGCGCCAGCAGGGCCGAGAGAATGCCGTTGCGCGCGGCATTGCCGACCGAGATGCTTTTCGACATGGTGCCCAGGGTTTCGACCATACCCGAGGCCTGCGCGGCGGCGTTGCCCATGGCCCAGGCATGTTGTTCCTGACTCAGCCCAAGCAGCACGCCCATACCCGCCGCGGCGCCGAAAACACCACAGGTCGAAGTAATATGCCAACCGCGCGCGTAGTGCGACGGCGATACCGCGTTGCCGATGCGACACTCAATCTCGCCGCCAAGCACGAAGGCACGCAACAGCTCAGCACCCGAACAGCGCCGCGTTTCGGCGCACGCAAACAGCGCCGGCGCGATCGGCGCCGTCGGATGGATCACCGTTTCCTGATGGGTGTCGTCATAGTCAAAGACATTGGCGCTGATCGCATTCAGGTAGGCGGCGAGCGGCATATCCACGCGCTCCGCCCGCCCGATGACCCGGCAGGCAGCCGGGCCCGAGAACGGCGCCAGCACGGTCAGGCTGGTAGCCACCGCCGCCTCGCCGCTGCCGGCAATGGCGGTGGCGAAATAGTTCAACAGCGAACGCTTGGCCTCGTGGCGCACATGGGTGGGAATGTCCTCCCATCCTGTTTGCGCCGCGAAAGCCGCGATTTTCGCCGTTGCAGTAGCGCTCAATTGACGCCTCAGCGGACAGTGGATTTGCTGGTTGGTATCATCCGCGTAATCACCATTTTGGAGCGGTCGAGATAGTCCGGCACCCTGGGCGACATCTCGTTCTTCCAATAGTCCGACTCGTAAACCGCCGCATAGAGCTCTTCGCGCTGCGCCTCGCTCTCGAAACGGCGCAGCCAGACATAGACGCTGTCATCTTCCTCGCCCTGGAAGCTGCCGCAGATCACCATGCCCTTGGAAACCTGGAAGGGGATGATCTCGTCCTCCATCACCTTGACCCAGGCATCCATCTTGCCGGGAAGGACGTGATATTGGCGCAGTTCATAGAAAGCGGACATGGCATTACCTTTGTATGTATGATTGGAAAAATTTTGCTGCTTCGCACTGGAGTGTAGGGCAGTTAGGGATTGCCAACAATGCATCGCAAGGGACGCTAGATCGTGGAGACGGCGAGACGGGGATTTCAGGTTATGGTCAAGCCGGTTGGCGCGATCTGCAATCTCGACTGCGGTTACTGTTACTACCTGGAAAAAGAACAGCTTTACCCGAAATCGCAATCCCACCGCATGGCTGACGAGCTGTTGGAAAACTATATCATCCAGCATATCGAGGCTTCCCCGGACGAGACGATTTTCTTTTCCTGGCATGGCGGTGAGCCGACGCTGCTTGGCATCGACTATTTCCGCCGGATCCTGGAATTGCAGGAACGCCACCGCCCGGACGGCCGCAAGATCGTCAATGGCATTCAGACCAACGGTACCCTGATCAACGAGGAATGGTGCCGCTTTCTGGGCAGCAACCGCTTCTATGTCGGCCTCAGCATCGACGGCCCGAAATATCTGCACGACCATTACCGGGTGACGAAAAAGGCGGAGGCCACTCACAAACAGGTTCTGCATGCCCATCGCCTGTTCAAAAAACACCGGATCCATTGCGATCTGCTTTGCGTCGTCAGCGAGCGGAACGCCCGCCAGCCGGCGCTGGTCTATCGCTTCTTCAGAGATCTGGGCATAGATTTTCTGCAATTCCTGCCTCTGGTTATCCGCGACGGCGAAAGCGGCGTGAAGAAGGAATCCGTACCGGCCAAGCTGTATGGCGAGTTCCTGAGCGCGGTGTTCGATGAATGGGTGCGCAACGATGTGGGCCGCATCACGATCCACAATTTCGAAGAGGCCTTACGACCCTATATCGGCCTGGATCATTCGCTCTGCGTGTTGCGGGAGACCTGCGGCGACGTCGTCGTCGTCGAACATACCGGCGAGTTTTATTCCTGCGATCATTTCGTCGAGCCGGGCCACATGCTCGGCAATATTCAGGAGACGCCCCTGGTCGATATGATCAATGGCCCGGCACAGGAAAAATTCGGCAATCATAAAAAAGACAGCCTGCCGCAGTATTGCCGGGACTGCGAAGTGCTCGCCTCCTGCAATGGCGGCTGCCCCAAGGACCGCTTCATCCAGACACCGGATGGCGAAGACGGCTTGAATTATCTCTGTGCCGGCTACAAACATTTTGCTCTGCACGCCCGGCCCTATCTGCAAAAATTCGCGCAACTGAAAAAGATGCGGCAGCCGGCCACAAAGATCATGGATATATTGCGCCAGGGCACGAAAAAACCCGTCCGCCAGGTCGGCCGCAACGACCCCTGCCCCTGCGGCAGCGGCAAGAAATACAAAAAGTGCTGCCTCGGCGGCGCCAGCCTCTGAAGCCAACCATTAATAATGCGGGAGACAACAAATGGGCCAGGATATCGAGATCAACGCGACGGGGGGCGGCGCCTTTGCGGCCTATCTGGCATTGCCGGAAGCCGCCCCCACGCCGGCGCCGGGCATCGTGCTGTTGCCGGAAGTCTTCAACACCAACGATCATATCCGTTCGGTCGCCGATGGCTTCGCCGCCGAAGGCTTCACCGTCGTTGCGCCGGATGTCTATTGGCGCCAGGAAGCCGGCTGTTACCTGCCCTACACCGACGAGGGCCGGGCCAAGGCGCAGGCCTTGCGCGCCGATTTGGACACGGATCAATTCGCCAATGACCTGGGCGACACCGTCGCCACCCTGAAAGCGCGGCCCGACTGCACCGGCAAGGTCGGCGTGGTCGGCTTTTGCCTGGGCGGCAAGTTCACTTATCTCTCGGCCACGCGGCATGAAATCGACGCGGCGGTGAGCTACTACGGGGTTCAGATCCACGAGCATCTGGACGAGGCCGAAAATCTGCACTGCCCGATCCTGATGCACTTCGCCGGCATTGACCCACACGTGCCGCAGGACACCGTTGATGCCATTCAGGCCCATATGGGGACATGGGATAATGTGGACATTCACCTTTATCCCGGTGCCGAACATGGCTTTAACCGGCACGGCTATCCGCCCTACAAGGAAGCCGCTGCCGCGCCGGCGATGCAACGCACCCTGGCGCATTTTCGCAAGCTGCTGAGCTAGTCAGGCGAAGCAAGTTGCAAGGAGAGATCGAATGAAAGCTGTTGTGACCAATGCGAACATGCCGGGCTGCCTGGAAGTTGGCGAGGCAGCGGACCCCGTCGCCGATTCCAACCAGGCGGTCATCGAGGTTACGGCATTTTCGCTTAACCGGGGCGAACTGCGCCGCGCCGAGGCGGCGGCGGACGGCACGCAGATCGGTTGGGATCTTGCTGGCGTGGTCAAGGCCGCTGCCAGCGACGGCAGCGGCCCAGGCGCGGGTGCACGGGTCGTCGGTTTCTCTCGCCGCATGCAGGGCTGGGCCCAGTATGTGGCCCTGCCGACGGTTGATTTCGCCGTCATTCCCGATGCGGTCTCCGATGAGGACGCGGCCACCCTGCCGGTTGCCGGCCTTACCGCGCTCTATGCGCTTGAACGCTGCGAGCGGCTGTTGGGCAGCAGGGTGCTGGTGACCGGGGCAAGCGGCGGCGTCGGTTATTTCGCCTGCCAGTTGGGCCGATTGATGGGCGCGGACGTGACCGCGCAATTGCGCCGCCCGGATTTCGCCGACATGGTGCGCGCGACGGGTGTCAGTGACGTGGTGATATCAGCCGATGGCTCCGGGCTTGAAGGTCTGTTCCGCTCGATCATCGACGGCGTTGGCGGACAGATATTGTCCAAACTGCTGTCTCAATTGGACGAGCGTGGCCGGGCCATCCTTTACGGCGTCAGCGCCGGTGCCGAGACCGGGTTGGCGGTGCGCGATCTGATGTTCACCGGCGATGGCCGTATCGAGGGATTTCACCTCTATCGGGAATCGGAAGTGGAGACGGCGGCCAAGGGCCTTGACCGCCTGTTGGCCCTGCTGGCCGATGGGCGCCTGACGACCCATGTGCCGGTCACCGGAAATTGGGAGCGGATCGGCGAGACGGCGGCGCAGTTGATTGGCCGTGATTTCGCGGGCAAGGCTGTTTTGACGATCTAGAGCCTGTCACGGCTAATTAGGGTCCCGGGCCCAGCCATCCAATATTGCGCGCAGCGCCGCGACGAAGGCCAAGGGCTGATCCAACATGAGGTGATGATGTGCTTCGGGGATCTCCACCACCGGTGCCTTGGCACCCATCACCGATGACATGTAGGCGGCGGTTCGCTGTGAGACGACAATGCTTTTCTCACCAAATATCAGAGCCGCACGGCATTTCAACGCCTTCAGCTCCTCGCCATAAGGTTCACCGAAGCGGCGTTCGCCCATGACCTTGAAATCGAATTTCCAGGTCCAGCCGCCGTCGACCTGCTTGATCGAGGTGCGGGCAATGAAATCAGTAATATAGGCATTCTCGCAAGGCTGCTCGGGCATCAGGCGAAAGCGGGCCAAGGTGGTGGCTAGGTCCGGGTGGATCGTCGGCCCGGTTCTGGTTGGCGCCGGTAACTGGGGCAGTGGCGTATCGTGGGGATCCTGCACCGGGGAATCGACGATCACCGCCCCCGACAGCTCTTCGCCGTGCTCCGCGCCGTATTTCATGGCCATCAGTCCGCCGAAGCTGTGCCCGACAATGACTGGCCGCGGCCCAAGGCGGCTGTGTTCCAGCACCGCGCCAATTTCCCGCGCCCAGACCTCGGGCAGATAGCGTTGCCGGGCACCGCTGTCGCCCATGCCCGATAGGTCAATGGCGGCTACCCGGTAGGGTTCGGAGAAAAAGGGCGCAATAAAGCGCCACCAATTGGCATGCGCGCCGCCGCCATGAATCAACAACAGGCCCGGACGATGATCATCTTGCGGGCCATCGTCGTCATCAAACCAGGTCAGGTAATGGATAGCGCAGCCGTCCACATCGACAAACCGGGATCGGGTCGGTGTATCGATGGCACGCTGAAACCATTCCGGTGTGCCTGCCGATTTTTCTTTTGCCATGGCGCCTATCGTGATCCCCTGAGCTGGCCAAAATATGCGCCAGAAGCCAGCCCGGAACAAGACGGCCCGGAACAGGACGGCCCGGACCAAGGCAGCGCGGGCCTGATCTGGACATATGGTACAGGCGGAGATCGGGTATGGTAGCGTAATTGTCGCTCGACCGGCCGCCGCCTGCCGGGATTTTCATGTAGGAACAGATCACCGGCCATGCGCGAACCGCCGACATCCAAAATCCGCATCGCCCTGCCGGCAATGCTGGCGATTCAGGCGTTCGCCAAGATGTGCAGCTTTTCCGCCGCCGTGGTGGCGGTGCAGGCCGCCGCCGACCTGGGCGTCAAGGCGACCAGTATCGGCATCTATGTGGCCGTTCTGTACACCGTTGGCATGCTGTCGGGCCTGGCCGCCGGCAGCTTTCTAAGCCGTTACGGCGCCATCCGAACCAGCCAGGCCGCCTTGCTGGCGGCGGGCCTCGGCCTGGCGTTGGCCGGCGCCGCGCCCGTCTGGTGGCTGGCGATATGTGGCGCCGCCCTGATCGGCATCGGCATGGGGCCGCTTAATCCGGCCAGCTCGCGGGTCCTGGCCCGGCATTCGCCGCCGCGCTGGCAGCCGCTGGTTTTTTCCCTGAAGCAGACCGGCACGCCGTTGGGCGGCATGCTTGCCGGACTGTTGTTGCCGCCGCTGATGGCGCTTTATGACTGGCGCATTGCCGTGACGTTGATTGCCGCCGTGCCGCTTTTAACGCTGTTAGGGACGCAGTTTATCCGCGACGGCCTTGATGATGACCGCGACCCCGATTTCCGCATCGGATTGGCCGGCGTGACGGACTCCCTGCGCGTGATCGTCACCTCCAAGCCGTTATTGACGCTGGTGGCGGCGGGCTATTTTTATACCTTCACGCAGATGGCCATCATGGCGTTCATGGTCATCTATCTGGTTGAAGAGAATGGTCTGTCGCTAGCCTTCGCAGGCGCGATGTTTGCCATTTTCCATAGCGCCGCCATCCCGGCGCGGATTATCTGGGGCGCCGTGGCAAGCCATTTCCTCAGCACCTGGGTCCTGCTTGGCCTGATCGGCATTGTCATGTCGGCTTCTATCGCCGCGATGAGTTTCTTCACGCCTGCCTGGCCATATTGGCTAACCGCGCTGATCGCCGCCATGCTGGGGGCCAGCAGCAACGGCGTACTCGGCCTCCTCCTATCCGAGTTCTCCCGGCTGGCACCGCCGGGCAAGATCGGCGAAGTGGTGGGCGGCGGGCAGTTCTTTCTGTTCTTCGGCATCGTCTCGGGCCCGCCGGTTTTTGGCCTGATGGTCGAGTTCGGCGGCGGCTACACCAACGCCTTCTATCTGACCGCCGCCGCGCCACTTGCCGCCGGCGTCTACCTGCTGCTCACCGCCCGGCGCAACAGAGGGTAATGAAGGAAGGCCAATACCACGCCTAGCCTTGCCGGATGGATGTGCTAAAATAGCTCATGGAATGTTGCATTTTCATGGAAACAGGCCGCAATTGGCGGCCAGCGTTCCATGGATATCAACGCCAATAAGATTAACCCCAAGAATAAGGCGATGGCACCATGCGGAAATATTTGCACATAAACCTCGATGATCAATCCACCGAGACCGAGGAGCTGACCGGCGCGGCGTGCATTCGCGTGGGCCGGCATTTCATCGCGAAAACCCTGCTGGACAAGGGTGCCGCCACGGTCGATCCGCTGTCGCCGGGCAATCCATTGATCTTTTCCGCCGGGCCGCTGGCCGGCACCAACTTTTCCAACGCCAACCGCATCTCCGTCGGCTGCAAAAGCCCGCTGACGGGCGGCATCAAGGAAGCCAACGCGGGCGGCACCTTCGCCTTTGCCCTGGGCCAGTGCGAAATAGCCGGCATAACCCTGATGGGCGCCTCCGACGATTGGGTCATCGTCCGCGTCAACAAGGAAGGCGAAATCAGCTTTGACGACGCAACGCCGTTCCTGGGCATGGGCAATATCGAGACGGCGGCGATGCTGTTCGAAAAATACGGCGACAAGGTCTCCATGGGACTGTGCAGCCCGGTCGGCGAATACGGCGGCCTGGTGGCCGGCATCTCGTTCCCCGACCCCGAGGGGCGGCCGGTAAGGATCGCGGCCCGCGGCGGCGTCGGCGCGGTGATGGGCAGCAAGAAAGTCAAGGCGATCGTTGTCGATATGAACAAAATGCCCACCTTCCACGACCGCAAGAAGGTCATGGGCCGGGTGCGTGAATACGGCAAGCTGCTGCGCGAGGACAAGGCAATCGAGGCCTTCTCCATGTTCGGCACGGCCATGGTCAGCGATCTGACCAACCAGCTTGGCGGCCTGCCGACGCGCAATTTCAGCGACGGACGCCTGGTCGACGCATCCGAGGAAACTCTGAAGCTGGGCGGCAGCTATATCCGCGACCTGACCATCGAACGGGGCGGTGAGACAACCCATGCCTGCATGCCCGGCTGCATGATCAAATGCTCCAACGTCTATGTCGATGACAAGGGCGAGGAAATGGTCTCGCCGCTGGAATATGAATCCCTTGGCCTGCTGGGCAGCAATTGCGGTCTGAAAGACCCCGACGACGTAGCCCGCACCAACCATCAATGTAACGATCTGGGCATCGATACCATCGAGGTCGGCGCCATGCTGGGTGTTTTGATGGAGGCGGGTGAAGGCGAATTCGGCGATGCCGATTTCATGCTAGCCGCGCTTGACGATATCCGCGCCGGTAACGAGCGGGGCCGCATCCTGGCCCAGGGCGCCGGGCGGGTCGGCAAACATTACGATGTCGCCCGTGTACCGGTGATCAAGAACCAGGGCATCAGCGCCTATGATCCCCGCGCCATTGAGGTCACGGGCATTTCCATGATGATGACAGCCCAGGGCGCCGATCACACGGCGGGCAATATTCCGGGCCACAAAAGCGCCGATATGACGACGGAAGAGCTGACCGAGGCCAGCCTGGACATCCAGGAAGATTGCGCGGCGGCCGATTCACTGGGTCTTTGCCTGTTCGGACGCTCGGTGACCAACATCAACCACGGCTTGATCGTTTCCGCCCTCAACGACGCCCATGGCACCAACTTTGATGCTTCGTTCATGAAGGATCTGGGCCGCGAAGCCTTGCAGATGGAATGGGAATTCAACCGTCAGGCCGGCTTTACTGAGGCCGATGACGAGTTGCCATCATTCTTCTACGACGAAACATTGGAGCCGACGGGCAAGACCGCGCGCCATCACAGCGGTCAGGTAAACGAGCATATGCGCAAGCTGCTGGACGCATCAGAGTAAGCGCATTTTACGCTATTGCAACAAAGGGGCGGCCCGGTGCCGCCCCTAATTGCTGTCCAAAAGAGTCTGATAAATAGTTGCTGAGCGTGGTGCGAGCCGCGTTTAGCGCGGCGGCAGCATGACAATCTGCAGCCAGTAATTGGTCAATTCCCTGACAGTGGCGATCAGGCCGTCGAAGGATACCGGCTTGGTGATGTATGAATTCACACCCAAGTCATAGGTGCGCAGAATATCCTCTTCCGCCTTTGACGTGGTCAGCGCGACCACGGGAATACGGCGCAGGTCGGGATCGGCCTTGATTTCCTTCAACGCCTCGCGGCCATCCTTGCGCGGCATGTTCAAATCCAACAGCAGCAGGCCGGGCAACGGCTCGCCCGCGAGGATCTCATAGGCGCCGCGCCGATACAGATAATCCATCAATTGGACGCCATCCTCGACAAACTCCAGTTGATTGGACAGGTGAAGTTCCTCGAATGCCTCCTGAATCAACAAGCGGTCGTCCGCGTCATCCTCGGCCGCCAGCACGCGAACCGGGTTACCTTGAATTTCCATTGCCCTCACTCCAACAGTCGGAAGTCGAAGAGCAATAGCGCTAATTGGTAAACTAAGTACCAATACAGGGGATAAGTTTCTTTCTTCGATGACTTTATCTTGCCATTGCCGCCGTGCTGGTTTTACATGCGGCAGGATAGGAATCTCAGGGGGAAATCCGCAATATGAAATTGTACAATTCCGTCGGCCCAAATCCGCGCGTGGTGCGCATATTCATGGCCGAAAAGGGCATTGATCTGCCCATGGACGAGGTCGATATAAGGGCCGGTGTCAACCGTCAGTCGGACTTTCTAAAGCTCAATCCGTCGGGACAATGTCCGGCCTTGGAGCTGGATGACGGCAGCATTTTGGCCGAAATCACGGTGATCTGCGAATATCTCGAGGACCGTTTTCCCGAACCGGCGCTGATCGGCGCCACGGCGGAGGAAAAGGCGGAAACCCGCATGTGGACCCGGCGCATTGATCTGAACATCTGCGAACCCATGGCCAACGGCTTCCGCTATTCCACCGGTCTGAAGATGTTTCAGGACCGCATGCGATGTATCCCCCAGGCCGCCGACGATTTAAAAGCGGTGGCTCAGGACAAGTTGCAATGGCTGGATCAACAGATGGCGGGCAAAAGTTTTGTCGTTGGCGAGCGGTTGACCCTGGCCGATATTCTGCTGTTCGGCTTCCTCGATTTCTTTGCCGGCGTGGATCAACCGATTGATCAGTCGCTGACAAATATCACCGCCTGGCACGAACGCATGCAGGCCCGGCCCAGCGCCGCGGCCTGACCGCCGTTTTCAAACGGCGCAATAGACAACGCCGAAATGCAAAGACAATTCCAGCAAAGGAAAATTTCATGGACGACGACGCAAAAAAAACAGCCCTACGCATGATCCCCTACGGCATCTATGTGATGACGGCTGAAAACGACGGTGAAGTCGCCGCCGCCACGGTCAACTGGGTGACGCAAACCTCTTTCGCGCCGCCTCTCGTCGTGGTCGGTGCGAAAGCGGATTCAGGTGCCTACACCATTGCCAAGGCAGCCGGGAACTTCACCCTGAACATGCTGGGCAAGGGACAGCAGGGCATGGCCTTTGGCTTTTTCAAGCCCGCCACCCGCGACGGCGACACGGTCAGCGGCGAGCCCTTCACCATGGGCGGCAACGGCGCTCCCATTCTGGATAACGCCGTCGCCTCGGTGCAATGCAAGATCGTCGAGATCGTCGAACAGGGCGACCATCATATTCTGGTTGGCGAAGTGGTCGATGCCAATGTCGCCAAGGAACCGGAAGGCCGTGCCGACGAAGCCATTCTGGAAATGAAAGAGCTTGGCGACAACGTCTTTTACGGCGGCTAGGTTTTCTAGCGTTTGAACTACCCACCCGCTCCCCCTTCCCGGCCACCCAT
>CAYWYB010000118.1:0-14155 GCA_964462145.1 uncultured Rhodospirillaceae bacterium | reverse complement strand
ATTGATGATGCCCTGGGTTTCAGGCGTCAGAGGCAGAACGCAGACCAGATAGCGGCATTGCCCGGCCATCTCCAGCAAGCCATCCGGGCCTGAATGGCAGGTGACGCCATCCATCTCCTTGGCGCTCCGCGACCAGCCATGCACCTGAAAGCCCATGGCCCCCAGTTTGCGGGCACAATCACCGCCAATGGCGCCCAGACCCAAAACGCCCACCGCCGTGTCGGGGGTATAGAGCGGCCAGGCCCGGCTCCATCTAGTTGCCAGCTGTTCCCGGCGGTAGTAATGCATATCCCGGTGAAAATGCAGCACGCCATAGACTGCGTATTCGGCCATCATCGCGGCCAGATAATCATCCACCATGCGCACGATGGGCAAATGAGGCGGCAATTGAGGATCGGCCAGAATATGATCACAGCCAGCGGCGATGGAGAACACCGCCCTGACGTTGGGCAGGCTGGCGATCAGGCCGTGTGGGGCCCAATAGACCAGGGCGTAGTCAATTTCACTTGGGTCGCCCACGTCCGGATAGGCCCGAAACTCCAGCTCCGGCATTTCCTGGGCCAAACTATCACGCCACAAATCCACCGGATCCTGGTGCGAAGCCATCAAAATCGTACTCATTCAAACACTCCCCCCAAACACGCCCCATCGCAACGATGCCAGCATAGCCAACAGATTTCAGAATGGTAGCCCTTCACCCCGTGCTCATTTAGCGGCAACATAGGCACCATGAAAGCCGCCCCTAAAACCCTGCCCCTGGAACTGCACAATGTCTGGCTGAAGGCAGGCGACAAGCAGGTGATCAAGGATTTCAGCTGCCGTTTTGACACGGCCGCCGGCTGCACCGTGATCATCGGTCCCAATGGGGCCGGCAAGAGCCTGTTGTTGAAACTGTGCCACGGCCTGATCAACCCCGATCAGGGCCGGCTCAGCTGGGCCGGCGGCACGGACCCCGGCCTGCGCGGCCAGCATCAGGCCATGGTGTTGCAACGGCCCGTGCTGTTGCGCCGCTCGGTGCACGCCAATGTGGCCTTCGCCCTGAAGATCAAGGGCGTCAGCCCGGAAGAACGCCGGCGGCGCTCCGATGAGGCATTGGATCTGGCCGGTTTAAGCCGCTATGCCCAGCGCCCGGCCCGTCTGTTGTCGTTTGGCGAGCAGCAGCGCCTGGCCCTGGCCCGCGCCTGGGCCGTGCGACCGGAATTATTATTGCTGGACGAGCCCAGCGCCAATCTTGACCCCGCCGCCACCCATCTGATTGAAGACATCATCCAGGAGGCCACGGCCCAGGGCACCAAGGTCATCATGACCACCCATGATCTGCACCAGGCCCGCCGCCTGGCGGACGAAATTCTGTTTTTGCACAGGGGCCGCCTGAAGGAGCAGGCGCCCGCCGCGCGCTTCTTCGACGGCCCCGAAAACGATCTGGCCCAGGCCTTTCTGCGCGGCGAATTGCTGTGGTGGCGGCGGCGTTCGATCTATGCTCCCGATGAAGAGCGAAATGATGGCTGAAGCTGGCCTAAAGCGGCCTTGACCCCGTCCCGCGCCGCGTCTATAACCGCGCCTCCCGCGTGCTGGGAAAACCGCAGATAGAAAAGTCAGACAAGCAGATATGGCCCATACCAAACAAGCAAGAAAACGTCTTCGCCAAGCTGAACGGCGCACCGTGGTCAACCGTGGCCGGCGCAGCCGTGTCCGCACCTATGTGCGCCGGGTTGAAGACGCCCTGGCGGCAGGCGACAAGGATGCCGCCGTGGCGGCCCTGAAAGCCGCCGAACCGGTCCTGGCGCGCAGCGGCCAGCAAGGCATTCTAAAGGCCAATACATCGGCCCGGCGGATTTCCCGTCTGACCCGGTTGGTTAATGCCATGGGCGCTGCCGAATAAGCGGCACAGCGGCCCCTCGGCCACCGGCAATCCGCCTGATACGCAGCTATACCGGGGTTAAGGGCGCGACGGCCCGGGCCATGGCGCTAATGGCGCCAGCATGATTCGCAAGAATAATATCGTTAACGGGCGGCAAAACCACGCCACGGCAGGCCGTGCTCATATAGCGCGGCCAAATTTTTGCCGGAGTGATTTTGGCCCTCCCAGCGGAACTACCGGGGGGCATCTATATCTGGTAGGCGGCAAGCCACGAACTACACTTCACCGGGAATAAATTTACGCTGTTCTCCATTTCCCCCCATTGCGTTCACGGCCCCGTCAAAGTACCGTACGTAGGCCTTGTGGGGGCAGGTCGGCAAGTTAATATAAAATCGTAGACTTTCAATTCGGCCCTTCGGCAAGTAATTGCGCTGTGTTATTTTTGCAATACTGAAGAAATTAAAATAGTTTTTTATATTTTATTTGTTTTTTAAGGTATTTGTTTCAACTATAAACAAGAACCGGACCAGGGTCGGTCGCCGTGCGGAAAGCCAGCAAAATGGCAATGCACAATGCGGATGGCCATGGTCAAACCGGGGGGTATGTTGACGCAGAGACATCGTCGGTAAAACACGATCGATAGGTCCTGGACGGCAAGGCTGCCGTGCGGATTTGACGGTGGTTCAGGCTGCGGGCTGGACCATGTTAAAAAATTTATCGGCGCATTTTCGAGACTGTCTCACAACAGCATTACTTGGGCCGGAAGACATCGGGCCGGGCATTTTTTGACCGGATATTTGTATGCGGGCGACGGGTTGCAAAAGGGCGGGTTAATGGACCAAGGGTATCTCGGTCAATGGCAAAGGGTTTGCGCCCGGTTGCGATCCGAATTCGGCGATGCGGCGTATAATTCCTGGCTGCGTCCGTTAAATTTTGAACGCATCGACGGCGGCATGGCCCACCTGCAGGCACCGACCCGGTTCATGCGCGATTGGGTATTATCCCATTATGGCGAACGCATCCGCGCCTTCTGGCAGGCGGAAGACAAAGCCGTGCGCGAAATCGAAATCACCGTGCATCCGGTAGCCGGCCGCGGCGCAACAGTTGACGGAGCGGCTGCCGGAGCAGCGACTGGAACGGCAAGTGATGCGTCGGACAATCCGCTTAAAGCGGAACAGGGCACACCCTTTGACAATGCGCTGGCGGCGATCCCAGCCGTGGCCTCGGCGGCCGGCGGGCCGCGCATGGGTTCGACCCTGGATTCCCGTTATCAGTTCGAATCATTCGTGGTCGGCAAGTCCAATGAACTGGCCTATGCCGCCGCCCGCCGTGTCGCGGATACGGCCCAGGTGAATTTCAATCCCCTGTTCCTTTATGGCGGTGTCGGCCTGGGCAAGACCCACTTGATGCACGCCATCGCCTGGCATATCCGCGAGCGCGACCCGAGCCGCGAGGTTATCTATCTCTCCGCCGAGCGTTTCATGTACCAGTTCGTTCGCGCCCTGCGCGACCGCGAGACCATGGCCTTCAAACAGGTTTTCCGTTCAGCCGACGTCCTGATGATCGACGATGTGCAGTTTTTCTCGCGCAAGGATTCCACCCAGGAAGAATTCTTCCATACCTTCAACGAGCTGGTGGATCAGAACAAACAGATCGTCATTTCCGCCGACCGCTCGCCCTCGGACCTGGAAGACGTGGAAGAACGGATCCGCTCGCGCCTGGGCTGGGGCCTGGTGGTGGACATCCATCAGACCGACTTTGAATTGCGCCTCGGCATTCTCGAAGCGAAACTGGCCCGCGCCAACGTTGGCGACTTCCCACCCAAGGTGCTGGAATTCCTGGCCCACCGCATCACCTCCAACATCCGCGAATTGGAAGGCGCCTTGAACCGCCTGATCGCCCATTCCCATCTGGTGGGCCGTCCGATCAATCTGGAAATGACTCAGGAGGCCTTGCAGGATCTGTTGCGCGCCAACGACCGGCGGGTCACGATCGAGGAAATCCAGAAGAAGGTGGCGCAGCACTTCAATATCCGCCTGGCCGACATGCATTCCGCCCGCCGTGCCCGCGCCGTGGCAAGACCGCGCCAAGTGGCGATGTATCTGGCGAAACAGCTGACCACCCGTTCCCTGCCCGAAATCGGCCGCAAGTTCGGTGGCCGCGACCACACCACGGTGATGCATGCGGTCAAGCGGATCGAGGAGCTACGCCAGACGGATGCGGCCCTGGCCGAGGATATCGACCTTCTGCGCCGCATGCTGGAAGGCTAGAGACGGGGCTTTCTGGATAGGGGCGGAAGCAGGGGCGGACACAAGATGACTTTTTCCCGTGTGATGCTATTCATCGCGGCAACCGTGATCGCCGTGGCATTGGCCCTGGTCGTCAACACTTTGTTCGTTGACGAGAAGGGAGAGATAACCAGCCAAAGCAAGGGGATTCCGACCATTGGCGGCCCGTTCGAACTGGTCGACCACAAGGGCAAGACGGTAACGGAGTCCGATTACAGCGGCAATTATATGCTGGTCTTTTTTGGCTACACCTATTGCCCCGATGTCTGTCCGACGGAATTGCAGGTCATCGGCGGTGCCATGGATCTGCTGGGCGAGGCCGGCGCCAAGGTTCGGCCCCTAATGGTAACCATTGACCCCGAACGCGACACCGTGGCCGCCATGGCCGATTACGTGAGCAATTTCCACCCGTCCCTGACCGGCCTGACCGGCAGCCTGGAACAGGTCAAGGCGGCGGCCAAGGCCTATCGCGTCTATTTCCTCAAAAATCCGCCGGACGAGGACGGTGACTATTTCATGGACCATTCCTCGTTCGTCTACCTGATGGGACCGGATGGCAAATATCTGCATCATTTCTCGCCCATGAGCACGCCGGAAGATATGGCGGAGAAGGTCCGCGCGGTGATGTCAGCCGGTTAAGGCGAGTTCTATCCTCATACCAAGGTTAGAGCATGCCGCCTTTTGGCAATTGGCCTCTACAATTATCGAATACAAATAATCCATAAGCCGGCACCAAGCGCGCCAAATAAATCGCAAATATATGAGGCGAATTTTTGCGCCGCACAATTCAACCCCAGGGCGGTCCTGCATATTAATGATTTATGAATATCTTGGTTGTAATCGTTAAGGCCAATTAGTTCTTTCAGAGGTTTGAACGGGCCGCGCTATGACGGGTCGTGAATTGATATTTCGGCGTTTCTTTGCGTTCCTCGATTGGTTCATCCCGGAGGAAACGAGAGACAGCGAAGAGGAACATCGACGGCTGCGCGCTTTCGTGATTAGCCATCTATGCGGTCCGTGCTTCGGCACCGTCATCGCATTGTCCCTGATCATGCAGTTTCCCGGCTTCGTCGCATGGGCTTTTTTGGCGGCTATCCTTGTCTTTCCGGCATTCCCTTTCCTGTTGCGCTGGACCAAGGCCAAACGCGAGATCTGTCTGGCATCGCTGCTGCACTTCGTGGCCCTGATATTCTTCGCCTCCTACCAGTACGGCGGCGTGCAATCCCCGGCCCTGTCGTGGACCCTGACGGTGCCGATCGTTGCCATGTTCTTCGTCGACGGCATCTATCGCTTGGTTGGCATGTCGAGTTTTGTCCTCGGCTTCGCGGTTATGGGCGGCCTTTATTTTTCCGGCCACGATTTTCCCAATAATTTCGGCACCGGCGACACGGGCATGATCACATTGACCCTGCTGATCTGTGCCGCCGGGTACGTCACCGCCATGTCGATGACTTACATCGGACTCTACGAGTTCTCCATTGCCCGGATCAACCAAGCCAAGGACGCGGCCGAGGCCGCCACCCATGCCAAGTCAAAACTTCTGCGGCAGGCGCAATTGGCCAACCGTTCCAAGCGGCAAGCGGACGCCGCCAACGAGAGCAAGTCGCAATTTCTGGCCGCGATGAGCCACGAGATCAGAAATCCCATGAATGGCGTTGTCGGACTGTCGGCTCTGTTGAGCGAGACGGGCCTGAACCGAGAACAAACGCAATACGTTGATGCCATCAGGCAATCAGCGGATTCCCTGACCGCCATCATCAATGACATTCTGGATTTCTCCAAACTGGAAGCCGGCAAGCTGGAGCTTGAATTCGTCGATTTCGATCTGCGCCGCGTCGTGCAAAGCGTCGCGGACCTGTTGGGGCCCCAGGTCATGGCCAAAGGCCTGGATTTCAACATCAACGTCGCCCCCGAGGTGCCCGGCATTATCAATGGCGACCCGGGCAGAATCCGGCAGATTTTGCTAAATCTGGCGGGCAACGCCCTTAAATTCACCGATCAAGGCACGATTGGAATTGCCGTCGAGATGCGCCACGGCCATGACGCGGACGTGTCCTTGCGCTTCGCGGTCACCGACACTGGCATCGGCGTACCGGAAGAGATCCAGCCCAAGTTGTTCGAAAAATTTGTCCAGGCCGATGCCTCCATCACGCGCAGCTTTGGCGGCACTGGCCTGGGGCTGGCGATCTGCAAACAGCTTGTGGAATTGATCGGCGGCGAGATCGGCTTGAACAGCACCGATGGCGGCGGCACCACCGTGTGGTTTACAGGCGACTTCCACCACCAGTCGAAAGCCGCCAATTTGTCCCACATCATGCCCTTGGCGCGGCAGACGGCTGGCCGCTCTCATCTGAAGGTCCTGGTGGTCGAGGACAATTACGTAAATCAGCTGCTGACAACGAGAACACTGCAAAAGCTGGAACACAGTACCGAAGTGGCCTGCAATGGCATCGAGGCGGTCGAGGCGGTTGAAGCGGAACCGTTTGATTTGATTTTGATGGACGTCAACATGCCCGAGATGTCCGGCATCGAGGCAACCAGGAGAATCCGCGAGATGGCGGGTGAACGGGGACGGATACCAATCATCGCGCTGACCGCGAACGCCATGAAGGGCGATAGGGAAAGGTTCCTCGCCGCCGGCATGAGCGACTATGTCTCGAAACCATTGGACCGCGACAGGTTAATTGCCGCAGTGAACAATTGGGCCGGGCGCATACACGAACCCAGCCCCGGACTATCTCCGGGCGCCGACCATGATCATGACACAGGCGCCACCGATGACCACGACAGCGAAGTCGAGGCGGAAGTCGAGACCGATGTCGAAACCGGCGCGAATGTGGTGGCCATCCTTGATCACAAAGTTATCGATGAATGGCGGGAAATCCTGCCGGCGGAACAGTTCACGGAAATCATCGAAAGCCAGGTCCAGGGTGTGCGCAAATGTCTTCAGGATCTGAAGATCGCAGTGGAGAACGGCGCCTTGGAGCAGATTGGCGAACTGGCCCATAACGCCAAAGGCGCCGGTGGCAGCCTGGGCATGCGTCAGGTTCAGGCCGCCGCCGCCGGTCTCGAGGCGGCCTGCAACCAGAACCAAGAGACAACCGCGCTTGAGTTGGTGCCCGATGTTGAAGCCGCCCTGACAGAAGCTATCGAGGCGGTTGACGAACAATATCTGGCACGATCGAGCGCATGAGTTCCCGAATGAAAACGCAAATGAAATTGGGAGCACCGCTTAGCAAAGAATAAGCATGAATTGGCTGTTCTTGTGGTGGATGACGTGGTCCAGGCCAGGGATCTCACGCGGACGCTTTTGGGCCATATGGGCGTGTACTGGGTTTTCACGGCCTCCGATGGCCGCGAAGCCCGTGAGTTCCTGGATCGTTCCGGCGCCATGATAGATCTCATAATCTGTGACTGGCGCATGCCCCGCATGTCCGGTCTCGAACTGCTGATAGAAGTTCGCAACGAATTTCCCGACATGCCGTTCATGATGGTAACAGGCAATTCCGACATGGAATCGGTCAAGGCCGCCGCCAGACACGATGTCAGCGCCTACATCGCGAAACCTTATTCACCCCGGCAGTTCAAGGATAAACTGACCATGGTGCTGGATAAACTGTGACCGGGCCTGGATCCGACAGAGGCGGCGGACGATTTGCATTGCGCCGCATCAAAATTCAGATGCTTTTTATTGCATTGCAGCATGATCGCTGTTTAGATGAAACTGCTGGCTCACGGTGCCGGCTGTAGCCTTGGGTAATACTGCGTGATTTATCATATGCACGAGTTTCAGAAGTCGGCGCTGGCGCCGCTTCGTTTCGCCGCTGAAGCCAATCAGGCGCTATTGCGCCTCCCCATGAACCCGATCAGGTACGCACTCATGGGCCGGTCCATGGCTGCATCGCTGGAAATCTTCGAATCCGGCACCCGTGACTATCAAAAGCCGGCCTTCGGCCTGCACAGCACCAAAATCGACGGTGAAGATGTTGCGGTGCATGAAGAAGTCGTCTCGCGCCTGCCATTTGGCCAGTTGAAGCGTTTTGTCCGCGCCGGCGACAAAGACGGCGCCTTGGGCCATCCCCGGTTGTTGATCGTCGCGCCCTTGAGCGGCCATTTCGCCACCCTGCTGCGGGATACGGTGCGCGCCATGCTGCCCGATCACGACGTCTACATCACCGACTGGCGGGACGCGGCCCTGGTGCCTCTGATCGAAGGCGGCTTCGATCTGGATGACTACATCGATTATCTGATGGAGTTTCTTGCCGTTGTCGGACCCGGCTGCCATGCCCTGGCGGTTTGTCAGCCTTCCGTGCCCCTGTTGGCGGCGGTCTCTTTCCTGGCGGCGGTGGGCGACGAGATCGTGCCCCGCAGCATGACTTTGATGGGCGGGCCAATCGATACCCGGATCAATCCGACGACGCCTAACGATCTGGCCCAGAACCATTCCCTGGAATGGTTCGAACGCACGGTGATCCAGCGGGTACCGGCGCCCAACCCCGGCTTCATGCGCCGGGTCTATCCCGGATTTGTCCAGCTGACCGGCTTCATGACCATGAACCTGGACCGTCACGTGGGCGCCCATATGCGGCTGTATCACAATCTGTTGCGCGGCGATGGCGACAGCGCCGATCAACACCGGGCCTTTTATGACGAATACCGGGCGGTGATGGACCTGCCGGCGGAATATTATCTGCAGACCGTGCAAAAGGTTTTTCAGGAGCATCAGCTGGCGGTGGGCACTTTCCATCATCGTGGCGAATTGGTTGACCCGGGGGCCATCACCAACTGCGCCCTGATGACGGTTGAGGGCGGCAAGGATGATATCTCCGGCGTCGGCCAGACCAGGGCGGCCCAGGATCTGTGCCATGCCCTGCCCGACGACATGCGTGAACATTATGAACAGCCCGACGTGGGACACTACGGTGTCTTCAACGGCCGCCGCTGGCGTCAGGAAATCGCGCCGCGCATCAAGGCGTTCATTGCCCGCCATGGCGGCTGAGGAGCGGAATACGGAAAAACCCTTCTGGCAGCGCAAAGCGCTCGACCAGATGTCCCCCGAAGAGTGGGAATCCCTGTGTGACGGCTGCGCCAAATGCTGCCTGCACAAGCTGGAAGACATCGATACCGGCGAGTTGGCCTTTACCAACGTGGCCTGCCGGCTGCTGGACATCGGCGCCTGCAGTTGCGGCGATTATGAGCGCCGCTCGGTCCTGGAACCAGACTGCGTGGTGTTGAACCCAAAGAATGTCGGCGAACTGGTCTGGATGCCGTCAACCTGCGCCTATCGTATGCTGGCGGAGGGAAAACCCCTGGCCCATTGGCACCCCCTGGTCAGCGGGGACCCGGATAGTGTACACCGGGCGGGTATTTCGGTGCGCGGCCGTTGCATCAGCGAACGGCATGCCGGACCATTGGAACATCACGTTCTGGATAGAGAACCATAAATAGCGAACCATAAATCGTGGAGACTCCTAAATGAGCGATCCCCTTTCCGGCGTCTGGAGCGCCGCCGTAACGCCGCAGCGCGCCGACCTGTCTGTTGATCTGGACAAAATGGTGGCGCACCACAAATGGCTGCTGGACAATGGCTGCGACGGCATTGCGGTGCTGGGCACCACGGGCGAGGCGAATTCCTTCTCCGTCGCCGAACGCCTGGACGTCATCGCGGCAGCCGCCAGTTCAGGCATCGCCAAGGACAAGCTGATGATCGGCACCGGCTGTTGCGCCCTGCCCGATACTATTGAGCTGACCAAGGCGGCCCTGGACGCGGGGTTCGACCAGATCCTGATGCTGCCCCCTTTCTACTACAAGGGCATCGGCGAGGACGGCCTGTTCGCCTGCTATGATCAGGTCATCCAAAGCCTGGGCGATGACCGCATGCGCATCGTGGTCTACGATTTCCCCACCATGACTGGCCTTGAAATCAGCACCGAGCTGCTGGTGCGCCTGAACAAGGCCTATCCCACGACCGTGGTCGGGGTGAAGGATTCCTCCGGCAATTGGGACGATATGCAAGCCGTGGCCCGTGCCATACCGGGCTTCCGCACCTTTGCCGGGACTGAATTGTATTTGCTGGACACCTTGAAGGAGGGCGGCGCGGGCTGCATCACGGCCACGGGCAATGCCACCTCGCATCTGTGCCAGCCGGTCTATGCGGCACATCTGGCCGGCGATACAGCGGGCGCAGAGGCGGCCCAGGCGACCGCATCGGCGGCCCGCAAAATGCTGCAGGCCTTTGGCTTCGTGCCCGGCATGAAGGAACTGCTTGCACAAAACACCGGCGACGCCGCCTGGCGCAACATGCGCCCGCCCATGCTGCCGCTTTCTACGGAGGCTGTTGCGGCCCTGAACCAGGCTTGCCGTGATCTTGGTTTTACCCTTGCCGAAGCTGCTTAGGGACCTCGGACAATGAGCGGCGAAAGACGCGCGGCGATCGTCACGGGTGCGGCGAACGGGATCGGCAAGGCGACGGTCTTGCGGCTGGCGAAGGCCGGCTACGATCTTTGTCTGGTCGACAGGGACGAGGAGGGCCTGGCAAACGTCGCCGGAACGATCGAGGCGGCGGGCGGCAAGGCCTTGTACCACGCGGCGGATGTCCTGCAACGGCCGAATGTTGAAGGCTTCGCGGCCGCCGCCCTGAAAAAATACGGCCGCATTGACGCGCTGGCTAATATCGCCGGCGGCGCCGGCCCCAAGAGCGTGCATCAAATCGATGAGATTTCCGATGCTGATTGGGATCTGGTTATCAATCTCAATCTCAGAAGTACCTATTGGGCCTGTCAGGCCGTGATCCCGGCCATGCGGGAGCAATCGCATGGCCGTATTGTCAACATGTCGTCGACATCGGCCCATGGCCGCATTGGCCCGGTCGGCACCGCCGGTGCCCGGCTAGTCTATGCCGCGGCGAAGGCAGGCATCCTTGGCTTTACCCATCAACTGGCCAAGGACGTGGCCGAATTCGGCATAACGGTAAACGCGGTGCTGCCCTGGCTGATCCTTAGTGAACCGGGCTCCCGCATCCGCACCCGTTTCGAGGCGCAGGAACCGGCCTACAGAGAGCGGACGCTTGGACTTTCGCCCATGCACAGGGCCGGCGAGGCGGATGAGGTCGCCGCCGCCGTCGAATTCCTGTTCTCGGAACAGGCCAGCTATATCTCGGGCGTGGAACTGCCTATCGACGGCGCTTTTCTCGCTGGTTAGCCGCCTTCATCGCGGGCCGCAGCGGCCTCGCTCTTCAGGGTATAGACCGAGGCGGCGAAGATCATATTGATGGTTTCGCCATCGTCGGACAGGGGCAGGTGCAAGGCTTCCAAGGTTTCGAAATCCCGGCCGCGCGACACCGCATGGCCCGTCGCCCGCAAGGGCGCGCGGTGTTGCAACACCCAATCGGCCCGCAGCCGCAAGGTCGCCAAACCGTCGCCCTCGTAGATATCATCCCAATAGCAACCGGTCATGTCCCGGTCGAGAACCGTGGTGATATGAGTGCCGATAAGCCGCCAACGGTAACGCAGCTCCGGCTCATGTTCCACGTCGATCAACAGTACGTACGGCAGCAGTGCCGGACCCAGTTTCAGCGGGTCCATGTCAGCGTGGCGGGGCATCGGTCGGTCGCCCCTGGCATCATGCCAAAATTTCAAAAAATCGACCAGTATCTGACTCGCGCAACGCAACTCCGGATCCAGGCTCTTAACGCTAATTGCTTCCGGCAAAAATTAACTCCTACTCACTCACAACTAATCACTTAACTTTACCAACTACACCTGCAATTTCGAAGCGTTGGCCATGACCATGCCCTGACCGGTCGGCAGTTCCAATATATGATGGTCATGCTCCACCCACCAACCCATCAAGGCTTCCGCCAGTTCGAGCTGCTCCTTACGGCCGAAGTCATCCATCAAGACAATCGCCCCATCCGACAATCGAGAGCCCAGGACATCCAGCGCGGCGACTTCCGCCTGGGCCGCATTTAGATCCAGATGCAGAAAGGCGATTTGCGCTGGCGAGCGTTCGTGCAGAATATCCGGCACCACGCCTTTGATCACATCCACATTGTGGAAACGGGCAAACCGGTCACAAACGGCTTCATAGGTTCCGTCCCATTCATAGCCGCCGCTCACGGTCAAACGCTCATCCTCACTGGACCAGTCTTCTGCAAGGCCCGCGAATGTATCGTATAAATAGAACCGGCGGTCGATCTGGTCCCAATCCAGATAATCGGTCAGCATTCCCGAATACAGGCCCTTGTAAACGCCGCATTCGACAAAATCGCCGGGAACATTCAAGGCCGACTGGCCACACCAGGCCAGAGTATGCAGTCGCCAGAGTTTCGCCGCATCTTCCGGGATGTTGTCGTCCTTCGCGGCGGAAAAGGCATTCATAAACTTTTCGTCATACAAAAAGCTCAGGTTGCGGTTCAGCGCGATAAGATTGTCGGAAAAGAAGCTGGGAACGCTGGCATCCTGAAAAAGTTTCTGCAACGCCTCCAAATGCTCGGCCATGAGCTGCATTTTGTCCTCATCACGCAGGCCATAAAAGCTCATCCCGCATTTTCCTTTTCCAATGGGCAGTCAGGCGCGGATGTCATTGCAAATGGCATAGACGGCTTCGTTGATGGCATCGCGTGTTGCCAGGGCGGCGGCACGGGCGGCTTCGGCATAGTCGGTGCCTGATCCGGCATAGATGACCGCGCGCGATGAATTGATGATCACGCCGCCGCCCCTGGCACTTTCGATCAGCGCCGGAACATCGCCGCCCTGGGCGCCCACGCCGGGGATCAACAGCGTCATGCCGCCGACGATTTTTCGAATGCGGCGCAATTCGTCCGGATGGGTGGCGCCCGCCACCAACAGGACATTGCCGTGCATGTTCCACTCGCCGGCGGATTTGCGCGCCACGACTTCATAGATCGTTTCGCCGCTCCGCGAGACGATGTTCTGAATTTCCGCGCTGCCGGGGTTCGAGGTACGGCATAGAATAATGATGCCCTTGTCCTTGTAATCCAGGAACGGCTGCAGGGAATCCAGGCCGAAATAGGGATTCACCGTCAGGGCATCGGCGCCGTAGATATCGAATGCTTCTTCGGCGTACATCTTCGAAGTCGAGGTAATATCGGCCCGCTTGGCATCCAGGATCACGGGGATTTCCGTGTTTTCATGAATGTATGCAATCAGGTGGCGCAGTTGCTCTTCCGCCCCCTGCGCGGCGAAGTAGGCGATCTGCGGCTTGAAGGCCAGAACCAGGTCATGGGTCGCATCGACGATGCCTTTACAGAACTGGAATATGCCATCGGGCGCGCCCGCCAGATGGCCGGGCAAGCGGCCTGGGTCGGGGTCCAGGCCAACACAAAGCAGGCTTTTGTTCTGTTTCTCGGCCGCCGCGATGCGCTCCAGGAAATCAACCATTGCCGGCTATTCCACCACCATGTTCCAGGCGGCTTCGGCCCGGTTGCGGCATCTGTCACCATAGGTTACCGCCTTGGCGTTAGAGGCGATGCCGTCCAGGCCGCGCTTGTAGACGCCTTGGACGATTGCGGCCAGGCGGAACAATTGAAAGACCTTGTAAAAGGTCCAATCGGGAATACCGCCGCGGTTGGTCAGCTGGCAATAACGGCCAACGAATTCATCTTCCTCCGGCAATCCGGGTAGCCGCTCCAAAAGTTCGCCGGTGGCCATGAAACTGGCCACATAACAATAGGCCAGATCGGCCAGGGGATGGCCCAGGGTGGACAATTCCCAATCCAACACGGCGACGATGCGCGGCTCGGTGGGGTGGATGATATTGTTGCCCAGGCGGTAGTCGCCATGCACCAGGGTCGTGGTATCGTCCTGGGGTACATTCTTGGGCAGCCATTCCATCAATTTGGTCATGGCCTCGATATCATCTGTTTGCGAGGCCAGATACTGCTTGGCCCAGCGGTTGATCTGACGCTCGTAGTAATTGCCGGGGCGGCCGAAATCACCCAGACCCACGGCCTCGTAGTCGACGGAATGGAATGCGGCAAGAACTT
>CAYWYB010000117.1:0-14322 GCA_964462145.1 uncultured Rhodospirillaceae bacterium | reverse complement strand
CCCGGCGAAGCGCGGCGTCTGGAATGGGAAAAGCCCGACCAGCTTCATACCTTCGTCAATCTCTCATCATTCGCCGAGCAGATGCTGGTGCATGAAAACGCGCTGGTGAAAATTCAGAACGACATGCCCCTGGACCGGGCCGCCCTGATCGGGTGCGGTGTCATTACCGGCTTTGGCGCCGCTGTGAACACCGCCAACGTCCGTTTCGGCGAGACCGTCGCGGTGATCGGCTGCGGCGGCGTCGGCATGGCGGCCATCAACGGCGCCCATGTGGCCGGCGCTGGCCGGATCTTTGCCGTCGACACCAATCCGGTCAAACTGCAACTGGCCACCAAACTGGGCGCCACGGATCTGATCAATCCCAACGACGGCGATCCGGTCGAACAGATCATGGAAATGACCAAGGGCGGCGTCAATCACGCCATCGAATGCCTGGGCCTGAAGAAAACCGCCGAACAATCGTTCGAGATGCTGGCGGTGGGCGGCACGGCGACCATCGTCGGCATGGTGCCCTTCGATGAAAAGATCGAGATATCCGGCTTCGCCTTCCTGCGCGAACGCAAGATCCAAGGCTCGTCCATGGGTTCCAACCGGTTCCGTACCGACATGCCGCGCCTGATCGACCTTTATTTGCAGGGCCGCCTACACCTCGACGATTGGATCTCCAACAAAATCCAGCTGAACGAGATCAACGAAGGCTTCACCGCCATGAAGGAAGGCCGCGCCGTCCGCTCGTTGATTGATTTCGGGATCGCGCCGTAATACGGCGTACGGGGAGCATTGGTACGATGCGCGTAGTATTTGCGATGTTCGATACCCTGAACCGCCGGTCTCTTGAGGCCTATGGCGGGACAACGGTAAGAACACCCAATTTCAGCCGGCTGGCCGAGCGATCCGTCACTTTTGACAATCACTATGTCGGAAGTTTGCCTTGCATGCCGGCAAGGCGGGAGATGATGACCGGACGGCATAATCTTTTGCACCGTTCTTGGGGGCCTTGCGAGCCTTTCGACCATGCCTTCCCTGACATTTTGGCGAAGGATAAAGGGATCTATTCCCATCTCGTGACCGACCACGCCCATTACTGGAAAGACGGCGGCGCCACCTATCATAACCGTTTCGATAGCTGTGAATTGATCCGTGGGCAGGAAATGGATGCCTGGAAGGGTATCGTTGATCCGCCGGCGGAGTGGCGTGAAAAGTATCACAGCATGCAATACAGCATTGAGCCTCGGAATAAATACCGGCGCACCATGACCAACCGGGAATACATCACCGAATATGAGGATTATCCGGCGGTGCAGACCGTGTCCATGGGGCTCGAGTTTCTTGATCGCAACAAGGATGCGGACGATTGGTTTCTGCAGATAGAAACTTTCGACCCGCACGAGCCTTTCGACGTGCCGGAAAGTTTCCGCGAGGGCTATCCGACTAACTACAACGGCCCCATCCTGGATTTCCCACCCTACGGCCCTGGCACCGAGGACAGCGATGAAATTGCCGAACTGCGGGCCAATTACGCCGCGACCTTGGCACATTGTGATTATCAGTTGGGCCGCCTGTTGGACAAGTTCGACGAACTGAACCTTTGGCGCGATACCGCCTTGGTCATTTCGACGGATCATGGCTTCCTGCTGGGTGAGCATGAGCTTTGGGGCAAGCTTGTGATGCCGGTCTTCAACGAAGTCGCGCACATCCCGCTGTTTATTTTCCATCCCGATGCCGCGGATCAAGGCGGCACCAGGTGTCAGGCCTTGACCCAGACCACGGATTTGATGCCGACCTTTCTCGAAATGTTTGGATCGAAACCGCCCAAGGAAGTACTGGGCCAGTCCTTGCTGCCGCTGTTGCATAACGACGAACCGATACATGACGCCATGCTCTATGGGCAACACGGTTGCGCCATAAACATCACGGATGGCCGATACACGTACATGCGCTATCCCAAGGACCTCCATGACGGCAATCTCAACCAGTATACGCTCATGCCGACCCACATCGTCTCGTTGTTCACCGTGGAAGAACTGCGCAATGCGACGTTGGCTCCGCCATTCGACTTCACACAGGGTGTGCCTGTTCTAAAGGTGCCGGCGATCCCGTCTTCGCCGGCCTACCTACGGCATGGTGCCGGTGTGCAAGTTCAGACAGGCACCCGGCTGTTCGATCTGAAAAGTGACCCACAGCAGCTTGAACCGATCGACAATCCGGAAGTCGAAGAGCGCATGCTGGCCAAACTGGTTCAACTGATGTTGCTGAATGACGCGCCGAAAGAACTGTACAAGCGTTTTAACCTGGAAGGGGTATCGGCGTCTGGTTCAACCGTTGATTAAAAGGTTGTGAATATAATCAATGCAATAATATTAGGAATATGAAAAAAGCCGAGGAACGCAAAAATGCCTGCCTACCGTGCCGCATTCGCCCTTTGCCTTTCCACTATCCTGCTAGCCGCCTGCCAAGAAGACGGCAAGCCAGCGGTTTCATTGTCCCAGGCCGTTAAGACGACGGCTAAATTCGAAGGCCAGAGCTTCACCCCGCCGCCGCGAAAAATCGAGGATGTGCGGAAAATGCTGGCCGCGGCATCCAACAAGTCGTTCGAGGCCATGGCACGGCTCAGAGCGGTCGCGGCAGGTGCCGCTGGCGCGGGCACGACGGCGGAAGAGCGCGCACGGTCGCTCTACAAGCGTGCAATCGCGGCAGGCGAATTAGGCAAGAACCGGCAGATGCGGGACGATTTGGCGGCCGCCTTAAAGGAAGATCCGCCAGCCGGAATCCTCAAAGTCAATATTCTGATAGCCAGCGGTGCCGGACAGCACAGCAGCGGCAACCTACGTGGCGGCATCAAATTCCTAGAGCGCGCCATGGCACTGCTTGACCGGCTTGGCACGCACAAGGTTCGCCTGTCCGCCATCCATGCAACTCTCGGCAAGCGCAAGGTGGAGGTCGGTGATCTTGACGGCGCCGCGCGGGAGCTTGATCGGAGCCGGCAGGTCCTGGCCCGTCTTGAACGCCGCGGCAGGGCGAGTTCCGGCATTCTGTCCATCCCCTACGCGAAACTTTTGCGGGCCGAAGCCACCATAGCAGTGCAATCAGGAAAATTTGAGCAGGCGGAAGCAAAGGCCCGGTCTGCGATGGCCCTCATGGAAAAGGCAATCGCTGACAAGGTAAAACCGGCAAACGATCTGCCGGTCTATCCCTTCGAAACCGTATTGAAGATGGATAGGGTCACCGATCTAAAGACGCTAGCCGTGGTCCTGACGCACCAGGAACGCTATGCCGAGGGAGAAATCGCAGCCCGCGACGCCATCAGAATTTCCGCCGCCACCTTCGGCCGCGATTCCATCTATGTAGCCCGGGCGCTCGACCCCATGGTTCTTATCCTGAGCAAGACCGGACGCCTGGTAGAGGCGCGCACCCTGGCGAAAGTTGCTATCGATATTCTGGACAAGCTTGGCGTTGACAAGAATGGTCATAGCCTGAACAAGGCTCATCACCGCCTAGGCGCAGTCTTCGTCGCCAATAGCGATTGGCGTCAGGCGCTTGTCGAATTTGAAAAAATCGCCAAGGCGGCGGCAGGTGATGATCTCCTGCTTGACCGCTTTTACCGCTACAATCTTGATCGGGCCACGGCGTTGTTGCAAACGAACAAGGCTGGCGAAGCGGCCCGGATTACGGGACCAGCAGCACGGCGCTTGATAGACAAGCTTGGCGCCAAGCATTTCGAAACCGCCCAGGCGCTGGGCCTGGACGCGGTGGCACGGCAACGGCAGGGGCAGGCCGCCCAGGCGCTCACGTCATTCCGCCAGGCTTTCAAAATTCTGAGCACGCGGTCGCGGCAATCGTCGGGCGGAGAGAATGCCGGGCGCGGCGTACGCCTGCGTCTCATCAATGAAGGTTACTTGGCCGCCCTGATGGCCAGCGGCGGCGATGCGGAAGCCCGCGAGGCCTTCCGCATCGCCTCCTTCGCCAGTGCCCGCAGCGTGCAGACCGCATTAGTGCAATCGGCGGCGCGGGCCTCGATCTCCGACCCCGCTTTGCGCGATCTGGTACGCAAGGAACAGGACGCGCAAAAGCAAATCGCCGCGCTTTACGGTATTCTCTCGAATGCCTTGATCGGCGACAATGTGGCCAAGAGTGAAACCATTCATCTGCGAGGCATGATCAGTGACCTTCGCGCCGCCCGCGCCGCCCTGATGGAAGCAATCGAAGGACGCTTTCCCGAATATGCCGAACTGATCAATCCCAAGCCGGCGAAAATCGCCTCGATACAGCCCTTGCTGTCGGCCGATGAAGCCATGCTCGTCACTTACGTGGGAACGGAACAAACTCACGTCTGGGCGCTGCCGGCAAAGGGCCCGGTCGCCTTTACCTCTTTTGACCAGGGCCGGCGGAGCCTGCAAGCCGCCGTCGATGACCTGCGCGAAGCCCTGGCCCCCGAGATCGAGACATTGGGCGACATTCCGGCCTTTGATATCGCCAAGGCCCATGCGCTTTACGCGAACCTGATGCAGCCGGTCTCCGCCGCCTGGCAGGGTGCGGAGAATCTTTTCGTGGTGGCGCATGGCCCGCTGGTCCATCTGCCGTTCGCCTTGCTGCCGACCAAGGCCAGCAAAATCGGGGCACAGCGCGAACCGCTGTTTATCCGTTACAGCGATGTGCCTTGGCTGATCCGCGATCATGCGGTTGCGATGCTGCCCTCGGCTCACGCCCTGGCGGCCTTGCGGAACCTGCCCCTGCAAAGCGGCCAGCGCAGGCAGTTCGCCGGCTTTGGCGATCCCTTGTTTGGCGGCGACGACGATGAACGAATTGGCACCCCGGCAAGCAGCACGAAGAACAAGCAGGTCGCCGCAGTCAAGACCAGGGGCATCAAGACCCGTGGTGCAAAAAGACGCAGTGCAAAGAACAGGGGCATTAAGCTGCGCTCGACGCCCAAGGTCGAGGGGCTGGCCAGCGCCGGCCTGGATATTCTGCCGCGTTTGCCCGAAACGGCGGATGAAATCCGCGGTATCGCCGCGACCATGCAGGCGGACCTGAGCAGGGATATCTTCATCGGCCGGGCGGCGACCGAGGACGCGGTCAAGAACACGGATCTTTCCGCCTACCGCGTGCTGGCATTCGCCACCCATGGCCTAATCCCCGGCGACCTGGACGGCCTGAGCCAGCCCGCACTTGCCCTGACGTCGCCCAAGGCGGTGCCCGGCAAGGATGACGGGTTATTGACCATGGGCGAAATCCTCGGCCTGAAGCTGAACGCCGATTGGGTCGTGCTGTCGGCCTGCAACACCGGTTCCGGCGAAGGCGCAGGGGCCGAGGCGGTTTCCGGCCTTGGCCGCGCCTTCTTTTATGCCGGCACCCGCGCCTTGCTGGTCAGCAACTGGCCGGTCGAGACGACCTCGGCCATGGCCTTGACCACCGATCTGTTCCGCCGGCAATACAAGGACCCCGCGTTGGCGCGGGCGCAGGCCTTGCGCCAGGCCATTCTGGCCCTGATTGACGGCCCCGGATATGTCGATGCCGACACGGATCAGACGGTATTTTCCTATGCCCATCCGATTTTCTGGGCGCCTTTCTCGCTGGTCGGAGACGGCGGCGCCAGCCGTTCGGGAGCCTGAGTCCATGATTGGGAATAGCGTGCATTGTTTGTTGTCAGCCTGTATCGGGGCTCTCTTGGCCCTGCCATTCGCCGTGGCCCCGGCCCAGTCAGCGGATGCCCCCACGGCGATCGTCGAGGATGCGGATCCCGGCCGCACCGATATCGGACTGTTCGAGATGCTGGAGAACGGCCACAAAATCAGCCTGAAAAAGGGCGAGCAGCTAATCCTGGGTTATCTGCAATCCTGCCTGCGGGAAACCATCACCGGCGGCGAGGTGGTCGTTGGCGCAAAGAAAAGCGCCGTTACAGGCGGCCAGGTGAGTAGCGAAAAAGTGGAATGTGCCGGCGGTCAGGTGGCATTGGACGAATCCAGCAAGGGCAAGGCCGGCGTCGTGGTCTTCCGCAAGGCGCCCAAAAAGAAGAAATCCCGCACCGCGAAACCCCGGACGCTGACCCTGCACGATATCTCTCCGTTGGTGCGTTTGAAAACACCGGCCGCGGCAATCACCCTGCAACGGCTTGATGAGCCCGGCCCGCCTGAAAACATCAGCGTTTCGGGCAATACAGCCGACCTGCGGGCCGCGGGCATCAAACTCGTGCCGGGCGGCAGCTATGTTATCAGCGCGGGCAAACGGCGGGTACGCCTGAAGGTCGCACCGGACGCACGTGGCGGCCTGGGATTGTTGGCACGCCTGGTTCTGCTTTAAGCGCCTTGGACGGCGAAATGGCGGTCATGACATGAATATGCGCAATCTTGCCGCCATTGTCTGTTGCGCGGCATTGTCGACCCTGTTGTTGGCCGGGCCGTGGTCGGAACGCCTGAACGGACTGTCCGTGGACACGTTGCACTGGCTGCGCGGCGCGGTGATGCCGCCGCCACCGCGAGAGGACGTGCCCTTAGCAGTCATCGCCATCGACGAGGCGACCTATCGGGCCAAACCGTTTCGTGATGCGCCGCGCGTGACCTGGACGCGGGAGATTGCCCAAGTGCTCAACGCCCTGGGCGCGGCGGACGCCGCGGTGGTGGGGATCGACTTGATTTTTCCGACCTCGATGGAAAAGTACCTGCGCGGCTTTGACCGGGACTTCCTGCTGGCATTGCGCGGCCTGGCCAGGGGCGGACGGGTGGTGTTGAGCAAGGTGCAGCATTCGGACGCCCCCATCGCACCCCATGCGGGGCAAAGCTTTGCCGTCGGCCATGGCCGCAATATCCGCATCGTCAATCTGCTGGAGGATACGGACGGCATTATCCGGCGGGTACCACTGACCTTTAAGGTAACCGGCAAGGATGGCGCACAACGTCATGAAGCGGCCTTTGCCGCGGAAATCGCCCGACGCCTCGCCGGGGCGGAACTGTCGCTCTCGGCAGCCGGGGCATTGCAACTTGACGGCAAGCCCGTTCCGGGAACCGCCATTAACGCCCTCAACCTGAATTTCGATACCGCGCCGAACCCATTTCCGGTGCATTCCTTCGCCGATATTTACGAATGCGCCAAGGCCGGCGGAAGCGACTATCTGCGCCGGCATTTCGAAGGCAAGGCGGTGCTGATCGGCCTGGTCGTCGATGTGGAGGACCGCAAACTTACCGCCGCGCGACTGGCTACCGCCAATCTGTTGAACGCCGGCGCACCGGCCTGCGGCAAGAGCCAGGCGGCGAGACACACCAGCGACCGCGACAGCCTGCCCGGCGTTTTCATACATGCCGCCGCCATCGCCAATATCCTGCGCCAGGACGGACTGCGCCTGCCCAGCCATATGGGCCAGGCCGGGATGATCTTCGCCCTGGCCCTCGGCGCCGCCCTCTTGGCGATCTATTTCGCGCCCCTGGCGGGCGGCGCGCTGTTGCTGGCCGAGGCCGTAGCCTGGACCGTTGTCGCGGTGGCCGCCTTCCGTAGCCAATGGAGTCTGCCACTGCTAAACGGCGCCATCGCCGCCGCGCTGACCTTCGCCCTGATGCTGGCCTACCGCTTTGCCGTGGCGGATCGGGAGAAACGCTTCCTGCGTCAGTCCTTCGCTCTGTATCTGGCGCCGTCGGTGATCAATCAATTGGTCGAGGCCGAGGAACCGCCGGCATTGGGCGGCGAAACCCGCGACGTCTCGATACTGTTTTCGGACATTGCCGACTTCACGGCGATCTCGGAATCTCTGGAGCCGGAGGCACTGGTCGCCGTCCTGAACGATTATCTTAGCGAGATGACGGATATCATCGAAAGCCATGGCGGCTTCGTCGACAAATATATCGGCGATGCCATCGTCGCGATCTTCGGTGCGCCATTGAACGACCCCGATCACGCCGCCGCCGCCATCGCCGCGGCCATCGACTGCCGGCAACGGCTGGGCGAAATTCAGGACCGTTTCAAGCTGCCGCGAAACCGCCGCCTGGCAGCGCGGATCGGCGTCAATACAGGCCAGGCGTTGGTCGGCAACATCGGCTCCACGCGGCGTTTCAACTACACGGTGATCGGCGATGCGGTGAATTTGGCGGCCCGCCTGGAAAGCGGCAACAAGCTGTTCGGCACCAGTGTGCTGTTAAGCGGTGAAACCGCCGCCCAGGGCGGTGCTGGTTTTGATCTGCGTGAAATTGATCAGGTCCGCGTTGTTGGGCGGCGGGAACCCGTGGCGATATTCGAACCCCTGGCACGGAGCGGAGAAGCAGCCTCCAGGCCGGAGATCGACACAGCGGCCTATGCGGAGGCGCTGGACAGCTATCGGGCCGGTGAATTCGAACAGGCCGCCAGCCGCTTCGCGGCATTGGCGCGGGCCGGCGACAAGGCCGCCGAGACCATGTCGGCCCGTGCCGCCGCACTAGCCAAGGACCCGCCCAGCGATACCTGGGAAGGCGTGACGGACCTCACCTCGAAGTGATGCTCTCTACCGACACCTCTTCTTTCCTTCGCAACATGACCACGGCGATGGCAAGAACCGGCACGCCCAGCGCCATATAGGCGGCCTGATAGCCGAAGACAAAAAAGACCGCGCCAAAAAGCATCGGCGCGGCGAGCTGCCCGGCATTGCCGAACGACAGCACGCCGCCGGTCAGGCGCCCAACCGCGCCATCGGGGGCAAGGCGCGCCACCTCGGACAGCAACACGCCGTTCCAGGACAGGGCGGTCATCGCAAGGACAATACAGACCAGGGTGACTTGCCACTGGCTCCAGCTTGGCGAAAAGGCGCCCATGGCTGCCGCGGCCAACGCCATCACCGCCGCCAGCAGGGCCAACAATATACGCGCCGGCACAAGGGTGGAGGCGACGACGCCCCAGAATATCCGCGCCGGCACCGCGATCAGGGTGCTCAGACCCAGAATGGCGCCGGCTTCGACCGCTGAATAATTCAGCTGCTCGTACAGATAGACCACGGTGAAATTGGTAAAGATGCTTTGCAGGCCAACGAAGACAAACGCCGCCATCGCCATGGCGCGCAGCGTAGGCTGCCGCCAGACCGAGAGAAGGGTTTCCTTCAGATCGCCAAAGGCCAGTTTTTGCTCTGGGCGCCGGTCACGGTCGAAGGTCGCGCGGCAGGGCGCCAGGCCCAAGGCGATCAACAGGCAGGTTCCGGCGACCACCGCCAATGCCTGTTGCCAGCCGATCCAGACCGACAGCGGCAGGATCAGGGCGCCGGCGATGGCGATACCGGCGGGAACACCGGTCTGTTTGATCGAGAAAATGATCGGTGCCAAATTTCGCGGCGCATAGCGGGCCAGAATTTCAGAGCTGGCCGGCGTCGCCGACGTGGAGCCGGCACTGATCAATAACGCGCCCATGATCACCATCGCCAGACCAACGGTGGAACCAAGACCGGCCAGAGCGGCCAGGCCCAAACCGACCGCCATCAACAGGCCGCCGACCTGGCTGATCCGAATTGCGCCATAGCGAATAATGAAGGTGCCGCAGCCAGCCATCACCGCCATACCCATGCAGGAATATATCCAGGTGTAGACCAGCACGGATTCCGAAGCCACGCCCAAGACCGGCGCCATGGCAGGGAAAAGCACCGGCACCGCGGTCTTGGCCGCCGTCGCCATGGTCTGCTGCACCAGCATGGCGACAACGGCGAGAAGCAACAGAGGCATGGCCCGGTTATGCCGACGGTGTCAGCTTTTGCAGCACGTCTTCCCGCAATTTGGCCAGGTTCTCGTCGAGGTTTCCAGCACTTAACCCATAGATAGGCACCAACAGGCGCGCAACGCCCAGGTCGCGATAGGTTTCCAGGCCTTCCATGCCGTCGGAGAAACCTCGCCAAAGAGCGGTAATCTCAATGCTGTCCGGATCGCGCCCCGCGGCCTCCGCCGCTGCCCGCAACCGCGCCAGCGTATCCGCCAGTTCCGCCGCATCGTTGGTGAAACCGAACCAGCCATCGCCCATGGCCACGGTACGGCGCAGCGCCGCCGGGCTGTGACCGCCGATGATAATGGGCGGATGGGGCCGTTGGCTGGGCAGGGGGTAGCTTTTGAAGCCGCGCCAATCAAGGTGATCGCTTTGATGCTCGACCACTTCGCCCGACCAGACCTTTTTCATCGCGGCGAGATAATCGTCGAAGCGTTTGCCCCGGCCCGCGAACGGCGCGCCCATGGCCTTGAATTCCTCGGCCAGCCAGCCAACGCCCAGGCCCAGCAGCAACCTGCCGCCCGAGAGTTGATCAAGCGAGGCCACTTGCTTCGCCAACAGCATGGGATTGCTTTGCGGCAGGATGTTGATGCCCGTGCCCAGGCGCAGCTTCGTTGTATGGGCCGCGATGAATGACAAGGTAATCAACGGATCAGCGAACGGCGTGTCCAACGGTATGCCAAGCTTCCCCGAACTATTGTAGGGATAGCGGGAGGCGTAATCCCCGGGAATGATCACGTGTTCGCCGGTCCAGACCGATTCAAAGCCAGAGGTCTCAAGCTTCGCAATCAGGGGCGGCAGGGCAACGGAGGCATCCGCATGGCCCATGTTGATGCCGAACAGGCCGATTTTCATGACAACATCCTATTGCAATAAATCGCGGCAGGCCTCCGTGATGGCGGCCTGGCTCATACCGTAGTGCTCCCGCACCTTGGCCGTGGGGCCAACGATGCAGAATTCGTCCGGCATGCCGATCATGCGCATGCGCGTCGGCTGTTCCAGGGCCAACAGCTCGGCCACGGCGCCGCCCAGACCACCGGTCGTGCGATGCTCCTCCGCCGTGACAATGGCGCCGGTTTCCGCCGCCGCCGCCAGCACCGCGTCGCGGTCCAGGGGCTTGATGGTGTGCATGTTCAAGACCCGCACGCCAACGCCATTCCCCGCCAGGGCATCCGCCGCCGCCAGAGCCGGTGCGACCAGGGCACCGCAGGCGATCACCGTAACATCGCCGCCCGGGCGCAGCTGATCGGCCTTGCCGATCCTGAAACCATCGCCGTCGATATCGGACACGTTTGTTTCCTCGAACTTGCCGCCCAGGCGGATATAGCTGGGGCCATCCAGATCCTCGGCCGCCATGGCCGCATGCCAGGTCTGCCGGGCATCCGCCGGTACCAGCACGGTCATGTTCGGCATATTGCGCATGATCGCCAGATCTTCCACCGCATGATGCGTCCCACCGGCCATACCGAGAACGATACCGCCGCAGGCCGCGCCAATGACGACGCGCTGGTTGGCATAGGCCACGTCATTGCGCAGCTGTTCCAACGAACGTGCGGTTATGAAGGGCGCGTAACCGCAGATAATCGGCCGCATGCCCGTTGTCGCCAGGCCGGAGGCAATGCCCATGGCGCTTTGCTCGGCGATGCCGGCTTCGATCAGACGTTCCGGGCTGGCTTCGAGAAAGCCGCGCAGACCGAACAGATCGATGGTGTCGGCGGAGATCGCCACCACTTTTTCGTCCCTGCCGGCCAGTTCACCGACCGCCTGACCAAAGGCCAGACGCGACTGATTTTCCGACTTGCTCACCCAATCCATATTCTCAACGGGCGGCTGTTGTGCATCACTCATGACGGCTCTCCCAACTCGGCCAGGGCTTTTTCGTAAACCTCGTCGGTGACCAGATTGTTGTGCCAAAGGAAACTGTCCTCGGCAAAGCTGACGCCCTTGCCCTTGATGGTGTGGGCGATGATCAGGGAGGGCTTGTCCGTGGCATAGGGCAGCGCATCCAGAGCCTCGACCACGGCCGCCATGTCATGGCCGTCGATATCACGCACGGCCCAGCCAAAAGCGTCCCATTTCTGGGCCACCGGCTCCAACCCCATCATGCCGTTGACATGTCCGCTTTGCTGGATCTTGTTGTAATCCAGGATCGCCGTCAGGTTCGACAGGCCCATATGGGCCGCCGCCATTGCCCCTTCCCAGTTGGAGCCTTCCTGCAGCTCGCCATCGCCGATCATCACGCAGGTGCGGAAATCCTTGCCCTGCATCCGCGCGCCCAGGGCCATGCCCATGGCGACGGACAGGCCGTGGCCCAGACCTCCCGTACTCATCTCCACGCCTGCCATCTTGATATCGGGATGCATGCCGAACGGCGATTGATAGGCGTAAAATTGATCCAGCACGCTGTCATCGATAAAGCCGGCGCGGGCCAGTGCCGCGCCAAGTGCCGCATTGGCATGGCCCTTGGATAGGACAAAGCGGTCGCGGTCCGGCCAATCGGGCTCGTCAGGGCGCAGGCGCAGATGATGGAAATACAAGGCGGCGAGAATATCCGCCGCCGATGATGAGCCGCCCATATGCCCCGACCCGGCGGCATGCAAGGCACGCCACACGTTGCGCCGGATATGCAGGGCGTCATTTTGCAGGCCCTCGATCTTGGCCTGATAATTACTTGTCATGAAAAATTATCCTCTTTACGCAACACCGCCAATCAGGAATTCGGCTGCAAGATTACCTCAAGCTGGTCCTCGGGCACATAGACATAGGAGCCAGGGCGGAAGTCATAGCCCAGATCGCCCAATAGGCGCCGCTGGCGGGGTGTGCATTGTTCCGCCACATGGGATGCGACGGCATAGTCGTAAGGGCGCACGAACATCTGGCAGTAATTATACAACAACGTCTTGCGCGCCTTGCCGGAGGTGTTGATGCCCGGCCCATGCCACAGCGAATGGGAGAAGATAATACAATCCCCTGCTTTTCCCATCAGAGGTACCGCGCCCGGCGTCGTCGGGGTCACGATCGGTTCGTCCAATTCCGGGAAGGGCCGCATGTGGCTGCCCGGAAAGACTGTGAAGTTGGCGCTGTCAGGTTCAAGGACATCCGTCAACAAATACAACGCCTTCATGGCCAGGGGCCGGCTGGTTTCCGTCACCCGGACCCGGCGCAGGCCTTCACCGCCGTCGGTATGTGTGTAGCCGAGAAAGCCGGGGTCCGAGGCGCGCACGATGGCCTGAGACATGGAGAATGACAGATAAGGCCCCATGATATCGACGATAAGGTCGAACACTTCCGGCCGGTCAATCAGGTCTCTGAACGCCTGGTCATAGGGCAGGATGTCCCGGCGGTCCATGAAGCTTTCCGGATCCGGGTTGCCATGCTCGACCCAGCCGTAATGGCCGCGCGGCAGATCGGTGGGCTCCCAACCTGGCTGAGCCCTCATATTATCGACGGCATCACAAAGCGCCGCGGCTTCCCCGGCGTCGAAGACCCCTTCGAGATGGACATAGCCGTCAATTTCCCAGGCACGGCGTTGTTGTTTGGTTAAAGTTCGCATGATGGTTTCCTCCCCATTGCAAGCATGCTCCCAAATTGCCGCCCCTAAGACAACCATGTTTGCGCCTTGAATTGCCCGGTAAATCTGACACCTTGTGCATGGCGGTAAAGAAAGCAGCAGGAGGAAGGCCCGTGGCCACACAAGATATGTCGAGCTGGCGAACCAGCATTTCCCAGGTCATCAGCACCGAGGAAGAAGAGGAAATCATGGTCCGGGGCCTGCCCTTGAGCCAGTTGATCGGCAAGATTTCATTCGCCGAGATGATGTTCCTGATGCTGCAGGGCAACCTGCCCACGGCGGAACAGGCGCATGTGCTGGACGCGTTGCTGGTTGCCTCGGTCGAGCATGGCATCGCGCCGCCATCCATGATCAGCCGTTGTTTTGCCTCCTACGGCACCTCGATCCAGGCGGCGGTGGGCGGCGGCGTGCTGGCGTTCGGCGACCGCATGGGCGGCCTCGGCGAACAGTTGGGCCAGACCATGGTGGCGCATCTGGCCGCTCACGATCCGGGCAACCAGACGATCGATGATGCGGTCCTTGACGAAGTGGCGGCCCGCATCGTCAAGGAGGCCGGAGAAAGCGGACAGCGCGTACCAGGCTATGGCATCCCCCTGCACAGCGCCGACCCACGGGCGCCTGGCGTCCTGGCGGTAGCGCGTGAAAAAGGCACCTTTGGCAATTACTGCCGCCTTGGCATGGCGATCGAGGCGGCGTTGGCCGCGCAGCGTGGCGGCAAGGCGGTGCCCATGAACCTGGACGGCGTCGGCGCGGTGGTGATCCTTGATCTGGGTTTTGCCTGGCAAAGCACCCGGCTGTTTCTGCTGACCCCGCGTTCGGTTTCCATGGGCGCGCATTATTTGGAGGAACAGGCCCAGGACAGCACCTGGCGCCATATACCCGCCAGTCAAATCAGCTATGATTGAGCACGCAATTTATTCAGGAGACTACAGATGCCTTTCAACGCCAAATACGCCTTCATGGTCAGCATGGATGTGGATGCCGACAAGGAAGCCCTGTTTAACGAGGTCTATGACGACGAACATATCCCCGCCCTGTTGAAAGTAGACGGCGTG
>CAYWYB010000116.1:0-14361 GCA_964462145.1 uncultured Rhodospirillaceae bacterium | reverse complement strand
CTTCAGCATGGTGGTCAGTACCTTACCAGCGCCGACTTCGACCAGATTATCCACGTCCTGGCCGCGGAGATACAGCACGCTTTCCCGCCAGCGCACCATGGCCGTGACCTGTTGTACCAGCAGATCACGGATTTCGTCCGGGTCGCTCACGGCCTCGGCCGAGACATTGGCGATTAGAGGCACCGCCGGCGCCACCGGGGGGGACGCCGCCAAGGCTTCTGCCATGACATCGGCGGCCGGTTGCATCAGGGCGCAATGAAACGGCGCGCTGACCGGTAGCAGCATGGGTCGCCGGGCGCCGCGTTCCTTGGCCAGTTCCACGGCGCGTTCAACCGCTTCCGTATTGCCGCTGACCACGACCTGGCCCGGTGCGTTATCATTGGCCGTGTCACAGACCTGGCCCTGCGCGGCATCGTTGGCGACGCCCTGGGCCGCCTCGAAATCAAGACCCAGCAGGGCGGCCATGGCGCCGACGCCGACGGGCACCGCTTGTTGCATGGCCTGGCCGCGTTTTTTCAGCAGACGCGCGGTCACATCCAGGGGGATGGCATCAGCCGCGCAAAGGGCGGAATATTCGCCCAGGGAATGCCCGGCGACGAATTGGCAATGCTTGCCGAACTCCAGCCCGCCGTCATCGCGCAATACCCGGACCACGGCCAGGCTCATGGCCATCAGGGCGGGTTGGGCATTTTCCGTCAGCGTCAGCTCCTCGATCGGACCCTCGAACATCAGCCGCGAGAGGTTTTGGCTCAATGCTTCATCGACCTCTTCAAACACCTGACGGGCGGTCGGCAGGGCGTCCGCCAGTGCCTTGCCCATGCCAACGGCCTGGCTACCCTGACCCGGAAATACAAAGGCGCGCGCCATGGCTGCCTCCCTTACTGTTACCATCCAAATTTGCTGTCTTTCATAGCCGGTCGCTTTGCGCTGTCAAGCCGGCTTGCACGGCTATTGCACGGGCAGTGCATATGTGTATATATGCCGCGCCTTGCCTGGGTCACCGGGCTTGAGATTATCATATTCGGTCGGCCGCGTTTACAGCGCGTCCGCAGGGCATCCCAACGGGGGATGCCACCGACCATACCGAAGGAGCGACGGACAAGTATGCCGTTATACGAAAACGTGTTTATTGCACGCCAGGATGTTTCATCCCAGCAAGTCGAAGCCATGACCGAGGAATTCACCAAATTGGTGACGGACAATGGCGGTTCGGTGCCCAAGAACGAATATTGGGGCGTGCGCGGCCTGACATACCGCATCAAGAAAAACCGCAAGGGCCATTATGTGCTGCTGAATCTGGATGCACCTTCCGATGCGGTGCAGGAGCTGGAACGCAACATGCGCCTGCACGAAGACGTGATCCGCTATATGACCGTGCGCGTTGAGGAGCTGGAAGAAGGCCCCTCCGTGATGATGCAGTCCCGTGGCGGACGCGGCGACCGCCGCCCCCGCGAAGGTGGCCGTGACCGTGAAGGCGGCCGTGAAGGTCGTGGCCGCGAGGATGCCCCGGCCGATTCCGCAGCCGCCGACGGTGGCGAAACCGAAACCACAGCTAGCGTCGAGGAGTAAGGTAAATGGCACAGGATGTGAGAATTTCCCAACTGCCCCTGCGGCGCCCGTTTTACCGCCGGCGCAAGACCTGCCCGTTCTCGGGCGCCAATTCGCCCAAGATCGATTACAAGGACGTGCGCACGCTGCAACGTTACCTGTCCGAGCGGGGCAAAATCGTGCCCAGCCGCATCACCGCGGTCTCGGCCAAGAAACAGCGCGAACTGGCCCGGGCCATCAAGCGGGCGCGGATCCTGGCATTGTTGCCGTTCGTCCTGCAATAGGACGTTCCGCAATAGCCCGACGGGCGGAATTATTGGCCGCCGGGCGATAACCGGCGGCCAATTGCCATGTTGCAGAACACATGACGCACTTTAATCTGATCGCCATTGCGGCCGGCGTGGTCAGCGGTCTGTTGCAGGGCGCCCTGGCACTGCCTGCCGCGGGCGGTCTGCTGCTGGCGTATATAGCGCCGCTGCCGCTGTTCCTGGCCGGCTTGGGGCTGGGCGCGCGGGGCGCCGTTATTGCCGTTCTGGTGGCTGGTGCTTTGGGTATTTTTTTCGGCGGACCGGGCTTTGCCGCCACCCAGGCGGTGTTTTACGGCCTGCCGGTGATCGTCATCAGCCGTCAGGCCCTATTGTCGCGTACCGATGATCAGGGCCAGGTGCATTGGTATCCGCCGGGCCATATGTTGCTGTGGCTGGCGGGCATGGCCGTGGCGGGGCTGGTTTTTGGCCTGGCCGGTTTGAGCCTGTTTGGCGATGGCCTGATGGCGTATTTGAATGCGGTCATGACGCCGTTCGCGGAACAGTTTCCCGAGCCTGGGCAGCGCGAAGTGCTGATGAACTTGGTTGAGTATCTGCCGGCGTTCTTTGCCGTGTCCTGGAGTTTGGGACTGATCTTCAACGGCGTGCTGGCCCAGGGGCTGCTGGTACGGTTCGGCTACAACATTGCGCCGAGCCCGGAATTGGCGGATATCCGCCTGCCAATGGCCTGGATCGGCACCTTGTTGGCGGCGCTGCTGCTGGCGTCCTTGACCGGTTTAACGGGCGTATTCGGTAAAACCCTTGCAGCGATCGCCATTGTGCCGTATTTCGTGCTCGGTTTGGGCGTTGTCCATGGTTTTTTCAAACCGTGGAAAGGCCGCCTGGCCATGCTGATTTTGTTTTATGGACTTTTGTTTTTGTGGCCCCTGCCGGTCCTGGTTGCCGGCCTAGGCCTTTTCAACGCGGTGCTGCGCTTGGCGCGCGGCGATAAATTGGACAACACCGGCGGTGCCGGAGATAGCGGCGGTAGCGCCGACAAGGAGGAATGATGGACGTCGTCCTAATGGAACGAATTGAGTCACTTGGCCAGATGGGCGATGTGGTCAGTGTCAAGAACGGTTATGCCCGCAACTATCTGTTGCCCCAGGGCAAGGCCCAGCGTGCCACGGCGGAAAACCTGGCCGCGTTCGAAGCCCGCCGGAGCGAGTTGGAGGCGCGCAACCTGGAACGCCGCGGCGAGGCCGAGAAGGTGGCGAAAACCATGGAAGAGGTGAGCTTCGTGGTAATCCGGCAGGCAGGCGAGTCAGGCCAGCTTTATGGCTCGGTGCAGGCCCGCGACGTGACCGAAGGCCTGGATGGCGCCGGCTTCAAGGTTGATCGCAATCAGATCGTGCTGACCCGGCCGATCAAGACCCTTGGTCTGCATCCGGTTCAGGTCAACCTGCACCCGGAAGTCAGCGTCGAAGTCATTGCCAATGTCGCCCGTTCGGATGCGGAGGCGGAGCGTCAGGCCGCCGGCGAGGATATCAATGCCGAGGAAGAAGACGATCTGGCCATGGAGGTCTTTGACGACGCGGATGATGCCGCCGACGACGGCGAGGAAGCTGCCGCGGACGATGCCTCCGATGCCGAAGTGGCCGAGGCGGAAGTTTCGGAATCCGAAGACGACTGATTTCGATAGCTTATCGATTACAAATTCAGGGCGGCTCGGATATCCGGGCCGCCTTGTTTTTTGTCCGGAGGCGACATTTGTCATAATCGAAATTTCTTTACCCCAGGACCGGGTTTGAGTTAACCTTTGGGCATCCACGGCGCGGGCCGCGGGAACATTTAAAGGAAACGGTCACAAGAGATATTTGTTGCGGGGTAGATCATGCTTTTAGCGAGTTTTCTGCGTAGTTTGATCCATACAGGCTGTTTGACGGTCATTGACGCCGCGGGCCACCGGCACATCTTCAAAGGCGCGCGGGATGGCCCGGAAGTGACGATCCGTCTGCACACCCGGGATTTGCATTGGAAATTGTTCACCAACCCCATGCTTTACACGGGCGAAGCCTATATGAACGGCAACTTGACCGTGGAAGATGCCGATCTCTATGACTTCCTGGATTTGACCTCCATGAATATCGGCTGGCGGCAGCCGGACCATTGGCTGCAGAAGCAATTCATTACCCCCCTGCGCGAGGCTGTCCGCCGTTTGCGGCAATACAACCCCGCGCACCGGGCCCGCGCCAATGTGGCTCATCACTACGATTTGACCTCCGAATTGTATGATCTGTTTCTGGATGCGGATCGGCAATATTCCTGTGCCTATTTCCAATCTCCCGAAGATGATCTGGAAACGGCGCAACTGCGCAAGAAGCGGCACCTGGCGGCCAAGCTGGCGTTGCAGCCGGGGCATAGAGTTCTCGACATTGGCTCGGGCTGGGGCGGCATGGGGCTGTATCTGGCCCAGACCGAGCAGGTGATGGTTCATGGTGTCACTTTGTCGGAAGAACAGCACAAGCTCTCAAATCAGCGGGCCGTCGAGGCCGGCTTGGCCGGATTTGTCTCGTTTGCGTTGCAGGACTACAGAGCTGTCGAGGGGCCGTTCGACCGCATTGTCTCGGTGGGAATGTTCGAGCATGTGGGATTGAACCATTATCGGGAATATTTCGATAAGGTACGGGAGCTATTGACCGAGGATGGTATCGCCGTTCTGCATACAATTGGCCGGGCCGACGGTCCCGGCGCGACAAATCCTTGGCTCAACAAATACATCTTTCCCGGCGGCTACAGCCCTTCGCTGTCGGAAATTTCCGCCGCCGTGGAAAAGGCCGATCTGTACATCACGGACGTGGAGATTTTCCGTCTGCAATACGCCGAAACCCTGCGCCACTGGCGGCAACGCTTTTATGCCAACAGGGAGCAGATTACCGCCCTATTCGATGAAAGATTCGTACGCATGTGGGATTTTTACCTGTGCGGCGCGGAAGTTGCCTTCCGCCACGGCGGCCATGTGGTTTTCCAGGTGCAACTGGCCAAGAACCCCGACGCGGTGCCCGAGACACGCGACTACATATTCGATGGCGAAAGACAGCGGTCTGGACAGGCGGTGAAATCTGATTCGCGCGCGGCTTGATGCGGCGGTCGGTATTTTTGCCCTGTGGCGGCTTTTCTTATCCTTTAGTTATCCGCAACGCCGGCTCTATAATTGAGCCGTGATTCATGAGTCGAGTACATCATTCGTGAGTCGATGAAAGTTATCCACGGCTTTCAGGGGATAAGTTTTTTGTTATCAACAAGGCCCGGAAAATTCACCGCGAGGAAAGCCGCTGTTCGACGTGATAGGTTGCCCGCAGATGAACGCAGACAATACAAATAATCCGGTTCTGGCCACCATTGGCGATCCATCGCTCGAAGAGCACGAGGTCCCCGGTGCCGAATACCGCACCCCGCCCGCCAATCTGGAGGCCGAACAGGCCCTGCTTGGCGCGATCCTGGTCAATAATGAAGCCGCCAGCCGGGTTACGGATTTCCTGCGCCCGGAACATTTCCTGGAACCCGGCCATCAGCGCATTTTCGCTGCCGCCCTGAAATTGATTGAACGAGGCCAGATCGCCAACCCGGTGACCTTGAAGTATTACTTTGACCAGGACGAAGCTCTGGAAGAGGTCGGCGGAGCGAAATATCTGGCCCGTCTGGCCGGTGCCGCCGTGACTGTCATCAACGCCCAGCATTACGGCCGCGCCATATTCGATTTGGCCTTGCGACGGGGCCTGATTGAGATCGGCGAAGCCATGGTCAACGACGCCTACGAGGCGGACGTGGATGTGGAGGCCACCGATCAGATCGAGACGGCGGAGCAGGATCTGTTCCAATTGGCCGAGCATGGTCAGACGGATCAGGGGCCGCAAACCTTTGACAGCGTTCTGGCCAAATCCATCGAGATGGCGGCTGCCGCCTTCCAGCGCGATGGCCAGATGATGGGGGTGTCCTCGGGCCTGGTGGACCTGGACCAGAAACTGGGCGGGCTGCACCCTTCGGATCTGATTATCCTGGCCGGCCGGCCCGCCATGGGCAAATCCGCGCTGGCCGCCAATATCGCCTTTCATGCGGCCCATAATATCAAGCGCAAGCGCCAGGAAGACGGCCAGGAGGTCGTCGTCGATGGCGCGGTGGCGGCATTCTTCAGCCTCGAGATGTCGGCCGAGCAATTGGCGACCCGTCTGCTGGCCGAGCAAGCCCGCATCAGCTCGGAAAAGATCCGCCGTGGGGAAATCTCCTCCGATGAATTTTCCCGCCTTGTCACCGCCTCCCAGGCGATTGAACAGGCACCGCTGTATATTGACGATACGCCAGCGCTGACCGTTTCCGCCCTGCGCACCCGGGCCCGGCGCCTGATGCGGCAACATGACCTGGGCCTGGTGGTGGTCGATTATCTGCAATTGTTGCGCGGCACCGGGCATGGTGAAAACCGGGTGCAGGAAATCTCCGAGATTACCCAGGGCCTGAAAGCGCTGGCCAAGGAACTGGATATCCCCGTGCTGGCGCTGTCGCAGCTGTCCAGGCAGGTGGAAGCGCGGGAGGACAAGCGGCCCTTGCTGTCGGATCTGCGTGAATCGGGCTCCATTGAGCAGGATGCTGATGTGGTGATGTTCGTCTACCGGGAAGAATATTATCACGAGCGCAAACAGCCCGAACCCGATACGCCCGATCATGCCAAATGGCTGGAAAAAGCGGATCAGATCCACGGCATCGCCGAGGTCATCATCGGCAAACAGCGCCACGGCCCCACGGGTACCGTACGCCTGCAGTTCGAGCGCGAGTTCACCAAGTTCTCGAACCTTGAGGTAGGCCACTACCCCGATGGTCACTAAGCTCCAGGCTGGCGCGATCCTGGAGATCGATCTGGCCGCCCTGGCGGCGAATTATGAAATTCTGAAACAGCGAGCGGCAGCCGCCGAATGCGCCGCCGTGGTAAAGGCCGATGCCTATGGTCTGGGCGCCGATCGTGTGGCGCCCGTATTGGCGGCGGCGGGCTGTGAGACTTTTTTTGTGGCCCATCTGATGGAGGGCATCGCCCTGCGCCAGGTGCTGGGCGGGCAGGCGTCAATATATGTTCTGAATGGCATATTGCCGGGCACGGAAGGTGATTTCGCGGCCAATGATCTAAGACCGGTAGTGAATACCCTGGCGCAGCTGGAGCTTTGCCCAGGCGCCGCCGCCCTGCATCTCGATACCGGCATGAATCGCCTCGGATTGAGCCCGGATGACGCCGCCGCCCTGGCCGCCGCGCCGGGACGGCTTGAAAATATCGATCTGCGTTTGATTGTCAGCCACCTCGCCTGCGCCGATGAAGCCGGCCATGAAATGAACGAACGGCAGCGGCAGTTATTTGATCGCCTGCGTGCCGCCCTGCCAGAAAAACCGGCCTCTTTGGCCAATTCCTCGGGCATTTTCCTCGGCCCCGGTTATCACCATGATCTGGTTCGGCCAGGCATCGCCCTCTATGGCGGCAACCCCACGCCAGGGGCCGCGAACCCCATGGCCGAGGTGGTTCGTCTGAGGGGCCGGATCATTCAGGTGCGGGAAATTGACACCCCCCAGAGCGTTGGCTACGGTGCCACCCATCGGGCCACGGGGCCCCGGCGTATCGCCACGGTCCCGGTGGGTTATGCCGATGGCTATTTGCGCTCATTATCCGGGCAGGGGATGGGCCGTCTTGCCGGGATTTCGGTACCAATCGTGGGGCGCGTTTCCATGGATCTGATTACACTGGATGTCACCGAGGTGCCGGAACAGGCCGCGCGAGCCGGTGCCTTGGTGGATTTGATCGGCGGCGGTGGCGATACGGTCGACGAGGTGGCCGCCCGCGCCGGTACCATCGGCTACGAAATTCTAACCTCGCTTGGCCGGCGCTATCACCGGCGCTATGTGGGTCAGGTGCCGGGGAATATCCACGATGAGTAATCCGTTGGCGGCTGTCGGCCGTATTTTTTTGAGTTTTCTGGCCACGGTCGGGCGGCTGTCCATGTTCACGGGCCGATCATTGTCGGCGGTGGCGACGCCGCCGTTCTATTGGCGCCTGTGCCTGCAGCAGATGATGACCATTGGCTATTATTCCCTGCCCGTGGTGGGCATGACGGCGCTGTTCACGGGCGCGGTGCTGGCCTTGCAAATCTATCTCGGCTCCGCCCGTTTCGGTGCCGAAAGCGCGGTGCCGAATATTGTTGTCGTGGGCCTGACCCGCGAACTGGGCCCTGTCCTGGCCGGCCTGATGCTGGGTGGCCGGGTTGGCGCGGCGATCGCGGCGGAACTGGGCACCATGAAGGTGACCGAGCAGTTGGACGCCCTGATCACCTTGCAGACCAATCCTTTCCGTTATCTGGTGGTTCCTCGGTTGGTCGCCGCCACCATCACCACGCCGATCCTGGTGCTGATCGCCGACATCATCGGCGTCATGGGCGGCTACCTGGTGGGCATTCACCGCCTGGATTTCAACAGCGCCGTCTATCTGAAAAACACCTACGATTTTCTCGAGGCCATGGACGTCACCTCCGGCCTGGTCAAGGCGGCGGTGTTCGGTTTCCTGATCGCCCTGATGGGCTGCTACCACGGCTTCAACTCCAAGGGCGGGGCCCAGGGCGTGGGCAAGGCGACCACGGACGCGGTGGTCTCGTCATTGATCCTGATCCTGATTTCAAACTATTTCGTCACCGAAGCCTTCTTCTCGCAGTGATGACTTGAATGATGACCGATACACTGCGCCTGGAACTGATTGATGTGCACAAGGCATTTGGCCCGAAAGTGGTGCTGAACGGCCTGAACCTGGCATTGGCCAAGGGCGAATCAGTAGTGGTCATCGGCGGTTCGGGCACCGGTAAATCGGTGATGTTGAAATGCATCCTGGGCCTGCTGCACCCCGATCAGGGCCGTATCCTCATAGACGGCGAAGACACTGTCGATTTGCGCGGCGCCGAGCGGGAGCGGATTTTGACCAAGTTCGGCATGCTGTTCCAATCCGCCGCTTTGTTCGATTCTCTGACGGTTTGGGAAAACGTGGCCTTCGGCCTGATCGAAGGTGCCGGCATGGAGCGCGAGGCAGCCCGGATCATCGCCATCGACAAGCTGGCCAAGGTCGGCATGGGCGAGGATATGGCCGAGGCTGATCCGGCGGGCCTGTCAGGCGGCATGCGCAAGCGGGTCGGCCTGGCCCGCGCCATCGCCACGGAGCCCGATATTATCTTTTTCGACGAGCCGACGACGGGCCTGGACCCGATCATGGGCGATATCATCAATAATCTGATTACCGAATGCGTACAGGATCTGGGCGCGACGACGTTGACGATCAGCCATGATATGTCATCCGCACGGACCATCGCCGACCGGGTCGCCATGCTGTATGGCGGGCAGATCATCTGGGCCGGTGGCGTCGACCAGATCGATGACTGTGGCAATGAGTTCGTTGATCAATTCATCCATGGGCGCGAGGAAGGTCCTTTCGCCCTGGAAGTAACCTAAGAGTAGGAACCAGGTGGCTAAGGCAGCCGAAACGTTTGTCTGTCAAAGCTGTGGCGCGGTGCATGGCAAATGGTCCGGGCGTTGTTCGGGCTGTGGCGAGTGGAACTCCATAGCGGAAGAAGCCGCGCGGGAGGCGCCGCCCAAGGGCCTGGAAAGTTCGGGCCAGGGCAGAAATCGCGGCCGGGTACTGGATTTTCGCAAACTGAACCAGCATGGCGAAATGGAAGGTCCGCGTACCGTTTCGGGCCTGGGCGAGTTCGACCGGGTTTGCGGCGGCGGACTGGTGCCTGGTTCAGCAATTTTGATCGGCGGTGATCCGGGCATCGGCAAATCCACCATTTTGTTGCAGGTCGTCGCCCGCCTGGCCCAACAGGGCGTCGCCTGCGCCTATATCTCGGGCGAGGAGGCGCCGGCCCAGGTTCGTATGCGGGCACGGCGTCTTGGCTTGGAAGGCGCGCCGCTGGATCTGGCGGCGGCAACCTCGGTGCGTGACATTGTCGCCACCATGGACGGCCCGGACAGCCCCAAGGTGGTGGTTATAGACTCGATCCAGACCATGTACGTGGACAGCATTGAATCGGCCCCCGGCACCGTCAGCCAGGTCCGTACCTCGGCCCAGGAATTGATCCGCGCCGCCAAGCGCAAGGATATTTGCCTGCTGCTGGTGGGGCATGTGACCAAAGACGGCCAGATCGCCGGCCCACGGGTGTTGGAGCACATGGTCGACAGCGTGCTCTATTTCGAAGGCGAACGCGGCCATCAGTTCCGCATCCTGCGCGCCGTGAAGAACCGTTATGGCCCGACGGACGAAATCGGCGTGTTCGAGATGAGCGACGCCGGCCTAATGGAAGTCAGCAATCCATCCGCCCTGTTTCTGGCCAATCGTGGCGAGGCGGGCGATATCTCGGGCAGTGCCGTTTTCGCCGGTCTGGAAGGCAGCCGCCCGGTGCTGGTGGAAATTCAGGCCCTGGTCGCGCCCTCGCCCCCCGGCAACCCACGGCGCACGGTGGTGGGCTGGGACGGCAACCGCCTGGCCATGGTCCTGGCCGTGCTTGATGCCCGCTGCGGCCTGGGCATGGCCGGCCATGACGTCTATTTGAACGTAGCGGGCGGCTTGCGAATCAATGAACCGGCCGCCGATCTGGCGGTGGCCGCCGCATTGGTGTCATCGTTGATGGAAGTGCCGGTGCCGCGAGAAGCGGTTTTGTTCGGTGAAATTAGCCTGTCAGGCGAGGTGCGACCCGTTGCGCAGGCGGAACTACGTATGAAGGAAGCGGCTAAACTGGGCTTCACCCGTGCCCTGTCGCCGCCGGCCCGCAAACAACGCAAGAGTCCCCTGACGATCAGCGAAATCAGCCGTTTGCCGGAATTGGTGGAACTGTTTGCCTCCCATGGGGTGGAGGCCGTATAGAACCGCCATGTTAAGCGATTTGCCTATAAATGTGACGGATCTGGCGATCCTGGCGATCCTGCTGGTCTCGGGCCTGCTGGCGCTGAGCCGTGGTTTCGTCAAGGAAGTGCTGTCCATCGGCGGCTGGGTCATAGCGACCGTCGCCACGATCGGATTGTTCCCTCATGTGCAGCCCCTGGTGCAGACCTATGTCAATCAGCCCTTGATCGCCGGCAGCATCGCGACGGTAGTGATCTTTGTCGCCGTGCTGACCGCGGCTTCGTTCCTGTCATCGGCCATATCGCGGCGGGTGCAACGCAGTGAAATCGGCATTCTGGACCGCTCTCTCGGATTTTTGTTTGGCTTATTGCGCGGCGTCGTGGTGATTGCCCTGGCTTACATCGTTCTGTTGCAATTCCTGCCGGCCAAGGATCAGCCCGATTGGTTGCGCCAGGCGCGGGCCATGCCGGCCATCGAATACAGCGCCCAAATGCTGGCGGGCGTGGCGCCTGAAAATGTCCGCGAGGGTCTTGCCGGGATCGGTGAACTGGGCAAGGAGGGTGGCCAGAACCTGGATTCCATTCTCGACAATGCCATCAAAGCCGGGCGCTCGGCGGAACAGCTAAAAGATGCCGTTGGCGCTTCGAAGAGCGGAACTGACAAGCAGCGCGAAAGCGGCTATACATCGGGCTCGCGCGAAGATATGAACCGCCTTATTCAGAACCGGACGGACAATTGAAGCAGCGCCCCCCAAACGATCATGATAACGACAGTATCAATGACGCCGGCACCGTGCCCGCAAAGGACCTGACCTTGGATCTGACCACACATCCATTCGCCCATCCCCATGACCGACTAGGGGCGGACGGCGACAAGTTTCATGAAGAATGCGGCGTCTTCGGTATATTCGGCAGCAGCGACGCCGCCGCCCACACGGTTTTGGGTCTGCATGCCCTGCAACACCGCGGCCAGGAAGCCGCCGGCATCGTCACTCACGATGGCGGGCAGTTTTATTCCCACCGCAGCCTGGGCCACGTGGGCGACAATTTTAACTCGGAAGCGGTGATCAGCCGTCTGCCGGGCGACGTGGCGTTGGGGCACAATCGCTATGCCACCACGGGTGATACCGTACTACGCAACGTCCAGCCCTTGTTCGCGGAGTTGCAAACAGGCGGTTTTGCCATCGGCCATAACGGCAATCTGACCAATGCTGGCACCCTGCGCAGCGAATTGGTCAAGCGCGGCTGTATCTTCCAATCGACCATGGATACCGAGGTGATCATCCACCTGATCGCCACCTCCAGCTATCATGACCTGATTGACCGCATCATCGATGCCCTGAAATCCGTGGTCGGGGCCTACAGCCTGGTTGCCATGACCGAGGATCAATTGATCGGCGTGCGCGATCCCATGGGTGTGCGGCCGCTGTTGTTGGGCCACCTGGACGGGGCGCCGATCCTGACCTCGGAGAGTTGCGCCCTGGATATCATCGGCGCCGAATTGGTGCGCGAGGTGGCGCCGGGCGAAGTGATCATTTGCAGCCGCCGGGGCATCGAAAGCCTGACGCCTTTTCCGCCCGCCAAATCGAGGCCCTGCATATTCGAGTATGTCTATTTTTCCAGACCCGACAGCGTCGCCCAGGGCCGCTCCATCTATTCCGTGCGCAAGGCCATCGGCGCGGCGTTGGCCAAGGAAAGCGCCATGCCGGCGGACGTGGTCATCCCGGTGCCCGATTCCGGAACGCCTGCCGCCATTGGCTATGCCGAAGAAGCAGGCGTGCCCTTCGAATTAGGCATTATCCGCAACCATTATGTGGGCCGGACGTTCATCGAGCCATCCCAGAATATCCGCAATTTCGGCGTCAAGCTGAAGCACAACGCTAACCGGGCCGAGATCGAGGGCCGGCGCGTGGTGTTGGTGGATGATTCGATCGTGCGTGGCACCACCTCGAAAAAGATCGTGCAGATGGTCCGCGATGCCGGCGCCACCGAGGTGCACATGCGTATCGCCTCGCCGCCCACGGCCAATCCCTGTTATTACGGCGTCGATACGCCCAGCCGGGAAGAGTTGATGGCCGCCAATATGGATGTGGCGACCATGGCGCGGCAAATCGGCGTCGACAGCCTGGCCTTTATCTCCATCAATGGCCTGTATCAGGCGGTGGGCGGCATTGACCGTGATGGCGAGGAACCGCAATATTGCGATGCCTGTTTTACCGACGAATATCCGGTCTCGTTGGTTGATCTGGCCCAGGGCCGGTCGCCGGCGCAATTGTCGCTGCTGGCGGAACATGGTTGAAGGCACAGCGGAATGGGCGGAATGGGCGGAATGGGCGGGATAGCGCGATGAGTCAACGTTTGCAGGACCGTATTGCCCTGATCACGGGCGCCTCCCGCGGCATTGGCGCCGCCATTGCCAAGGCTTATGCCGGCGAAGGCGCTCACGTCATTCTGGTGGCGCGGACCACTGGCGCGCTGGAGGAAGTGGACGACGAAATCAGGGCGCAAGGCGGCAGCGCCACCTTGGTGCCCATGGACCTGGGCGATTTTGGCGCCATTGACGATTTAGGCGGGCAGATCTTTAAACGCTGGGGCAAGCTGGACATTCTGGTCGGCAACGCCGCTATTCTTGGTGATCTGTCGCCGGTGGGCCATATCCGCCCCGATGTTTGGCAGCGCGCCTATGATCTGAATGTCACCGCCAACTATCGTCTAATCCGTTCCATGGATGCATTGTTGCGGCAGTCCGATGCAGGCCGGGCGATCTTTCTCAGCTCCGGCGCGGCGCAGTCCCTGCCGCCCTATTGGGCGCTCTACGCCTCGACCAAGGCGGCGCTGGATGCCATCGCCCAGACCTACGCCAAGGAAACCCAGAACACGGCCCTGCGGGTCAATATCGTCAATCCGGGCCCAACCCGATCCGAGATGCGGGCGGCCGCCTTCCCCGGCGAAGACGCGAACCAACTACCGCCGCCTGAACATGTTGCCGAGACCATGATCCGCCTGGCCGAACCCGGCTTTACGCAAACCGGCCTCTGGGTCGCGGCGGATGCGCAATTGAGCGCGCCGAACTCGGACGACTCAGTGCATTAAAGAGAGCCCGTGCGCAGTCCGGCGGCTGTTGCTATTTCCGCTCGACCCCCGCGTGCTCCAGCAACTGTTCCAAGGCCTCGTAAGGCTGTGCCCCGACCACGCCTTGGCGGCCGGCAACAAAGGTGGGAACGCCGGTAACACCATATTGCCGGGATTTTGCCCAATCCTCGTCCACTGCGTCCGAGAAACTGCGGGATTCGAGAACCTCTCGCGCGGCATCAACGTTCAGGCCGACGGCTGCCGCCACTTTCAGCAGTGCCTCCACATCGCCGACGTTCACGCCATCGACGAAATAGGCCCGGTAAAGGGCGTCATGGATGGCCTCGCCTCCCTGTTGGGTGTCGGCCCATTTGCCCAATTCCTGGGCCAGGCGGCTGTTGTAGGTGTGGGTACGGTGACTGTAGGGCAGGTCCTCTTCGTCCATCAGGCCTTTCATGCGGGTATACATGGCATCCAGGTCCACGCCCCGGCCCGCGAACAGCTCTTCCAGGCTGCGGCCCTCCTGGGGCGTTTCGGGATGCAGGGGGAAATGCACCCATTTCGCTTCGATGTTGAAATTCCG
>CAYWYB010000115.1:0-14468 GCA_964462145.1 uncultured Rhodospirillaceae bacterium | reverse complement strand
GGTGACCAGGATGGCGTAGTCCGAGAACTGCGCGCCGGAGGTCCAGATTTTCTGTCCGTTGATGACCCAGTCATCGCCGTCTTTTTCGGCCCGCGTGCGCAGGCCGGCCAGGTCGGAGCCGCCGGCGGGTTCCGAGAACAGCTGGCACCAGATTTCCTCGCCGCGCAGGGCAGGGGCGGCATAGCGCTGTTTCTGCTCTTCCGTGGCGTAGGCCAGCATGGTGGGGATGCACATGCCCAGGCCGATTTCGTAAACCCCGCGCGGGGCGATGAAATTGCCTTCTTCGAGATTATAAATCACCTGCATGATGGGGGAGAGGCCCTGGCCGCCATATTCCTTGGGCATGGTGATGCCGGCGAAACCGGCCGCTGCCTTCTTGGCCTGCCAGACCCGGGCCCCGGCCAGGATCGCGTCCTTGTCGGCGCCACCGGCGGCATTCAGATTGCCATCGCTCTTGGGCTCGGCATTCTCAGTCAGAAAGGCGCGCGCCTTGGCGCGGAATGCAGCTTCTTCGGGGGTGTCGTTAAAATCCATGATATCTATTCCTTACGCTGCATTTCTTCGCTCGAGGGCCCGGATCAGGCGGTCTTTCCACCTGCGTTGGCTGCCCAGAACCAGGGCCAGCTGCCGTGCCCGGCGATAATAGAGATGGCAGTTGAACTCCCAGGTGAAGCCCATGCCGCCATGGATCTGGATGTTCTCCTTAGCGGCGAAGTGATAGGCCTCGTTGGCCGCGACCCGCGCCGTGGCCGCCGCCACCGGCAGCTCCGCCGCATCCGTCGAAAGCGCCCAGGCACCGTAATAGCTGTTCGAGCGGGCTAATTCGATCTGGATGTACATATCCGCCAGGCGGTGCTTGATGGCCTGATAGCCGGCGATGGGCCGGCCAAAGGCAAAGCGGCCCATGGCGTATTCCTTGGCCATCTCCAAACAGGCCTGGGCGCCGCCGATCTGCTCGAAGGCGACCAAAACGGCGGCCCGGTCCTGGATCCGTTCCAGCAGGGGCCAGCCTTCGTCGCCAAGTTTCTCCGCCGTGGCATCGGCGAAGCTCAATTTGGCCTGGGACCGGGTCGGATCCATAGTCTTGACCATTTCCCGGCTGACGCCGTCGCCGTTTAGATCAACGATGTACAGGCCGACCGCGCCGCCCTCGCGGGCCACGACAATGGCCCTATCGGCGATATCGCCGTCGGCGACGGGGATTTTCGCGCCCGACAATTTGCCGTTCGCCACTGTGGCGGCGATGTTTTTCTCGGTCGCTGGTTGCGGCCCTTCGGAAAGGGCCAGGCACCAGATGGCGGCACCGGTGGCCAGATCCGGCAGATAGCCTTGTTTTTGCTCCTCCGTGCCCGCCGCCATCAACGCCTCGGTGCCGAGATAGACGGAGGAAGCGAAAGGCGTCGGGGCCAGGGCGCGGCCAAGCTCCTCGGCCAGGACGCAGAGTTCCAGATGGCCCATGCCACCGCCGCCGTATTCTTCGGGAATGGCGGCGCCGATCCAGCCCATATCGCCGAATTGCCGCCATAAATCCTTGTCAAAGGGCTGTTCGCCTTCCAGGGTCTCGCGGACGACTTCGGGGGGGGATTTATCCAATAAAAACCGCCGTGCCTGATCCCGCAACATGCGTTGATCATCATCGAATTCAAAATTCATGACGCCCGTCCACTCCCAATCAAAACTACATTTAGCAGCCATCAAATCGGAGCTTCCCCCACCCGTCAAGCCGCAATAGCGGCAGCAACGGTGGCATCGGGATTTTAGGGATGGTTAACCATAGGGACTTATAACCAACCGATGGAACAAATCGACCCACAGGCGCAGTTCGAGGGCGGCAACAACGCCCTGGCGCAAGGCCGTCCAGGCGATGCGGTGGTGCATTACCGCAAGGCCCTGGAAGCCGCCCCCAATGTAGTCGAAATCCACCACAATCTGACCGCCGCCCTGGCCCAGCTGGGGCGCGGGGGCGAAGCAGTGGAAGTTGCCAAGCTTGGCCTCTCGCAGCGGCCCGGCTATGCCCCCCTGCATGTGGCATTGGCCAATCTTCTGGACAACGCCGGCCAGCGTGAAGCCGCCCGCGATCACTACACGGAAGCCTTGCGCCTGGACGGCGATTTGGCCGCCGCGTGGTCCGGTCTGGCGGGTCTGTTGATGGCTGACGGATCTTATGACAATGCTTCAGAAAACTATCGTAAAGCATTGTCATTAAATAAGAACGATCCTGTCTCAATGAACAATCTGGCGATCTGTCAGCTTAACCTGGGGCGCCAGCATGACGCCCTGGCCCTGTATCGTGACCTGGTCGCGTTGAACCGTGATCTGGGCGGCGTGCACAACAATCTGGGCCAGGTGTTGCAAGGCCTGGGCCGTCATGATGAAGCGGTCGAGGCCTTTCGCCGGGCCCTGGCGCTGGATCAGAACATCGACAACTTGGCGCCGTTCCTGATGCAGTCCCTGATGTATCAATGCGCCTGGGATGACCTGGGCGAGATCAAGCAACGGGTGCTGGCGGAGACGCGGCGGCGTCTGGCCGATAACCTGCCCATCACGGTACAGCCGTTTTCCCTGGCGGGAACGGATGCGCCGGCGGATTTACGCTTGGCCGCGGCGCGCTCTTATTCGGCCTATTGCGCCGCCAACGTCACCGCCCTGCGCGACCGCCTGGCATTTACGTTTGCGCCCGCGACATCGGCGCGACTGCGGGTCGGCTATATTTCGCCGGATTTCCGCAGCCATAGCGTCGCGACTTCTTTCAAGGATCTGATCGCCCAGCATGACCGGGAAGGGTTCGAATGGTTCGCCTATGCCATTGGCCGTGAACAACGGGACGGCACCACCGACTATTTCCGGGCCGAATTCGATCATTTCAACGATTTCAAGGATTTGGACCTGGAGCAGTCGGCCCGCCATATTCACGGCGATCAACTGGATCTGTTGGTTGATCTGTCGGGCTTTACCCGCCATTCCGCCCTGGAAATTCTGGAAACCAGGCCGGCACCGGTGCAGGCGCATTATTTGGGCTATGGCGCCACGTTGGGTGCCGATTGCGTGCAGTATCTGGTCACGGATGCGGTCCACACGCCGTCCGAACTGGCGGCGCACTGTTCCGAAGCCGTGGTTTATTTGCCAGATAGTTTCATGGCCACATCACGGCCCGAGATCGCGGCCGTGGTGCCTGACCGGGCCAGCCAGGGCCTGCCCGAAGACGGCTTCGTCTTCGCCAATTTCAATGCCCATTACAAATTCGATCCCGAGACCTTTGATCTGTGGCTGGATCTACTGCACGAACTGCCCCGCAGCGTGCTGTGGTTGTTGCGGGGGGGCGAAGGCGCCATGGCCAATCTGCGTGCCACCGCCGCCGCCAGAGGGATCGATAGCGAACGCCTGGTCTTTGCCCCGCGCGCCAGCCATGCCGAACATCTGGCCCGACAATCCCTGGCGGATTTAAGCCTGGATTGCCGCCATCATGCAGGCGGCGTTTCGACCCTTGATGCCCTGTGGTCCGGTCTGCCCGTGCTTTCCAGGGCGGGCGATAACCAATCCGCGCGCACCGGTGCCTCGATCCTGGCGGCGGCTGGCCTGGGCGAGCTGGCCGTGCCATCCATGGCGGATTACCGCGCCATGGCCTTGCGCCTGGCCAATGATCCCGGCGCATTGGCGGATTTGAAGGCTCGATTGCGGGCCAATCTGGAAACCGCGCCGCTGTTTGACACGGCCCGGCTGGCCCGGCATCTGGAGGCGGCCTTTAGGGAAATGGTGCGCCGTTACCGATCGGGCGAGGCGATAGGTTCCTTTAGTGCTGCCCAGGTCTTATGATACCGCGAATTTACCGGTAGTTAGGGTCAGCTAAAGGGTCTGTAGTCATGGATTTGACGGAACGTTTGGAAAAACTGTACGCCAGCGCGGTGTACGATGTGATGAACGCCATGGGACACGCCAATTGCGCGCTGCCCCACGGCATCAATGCGCTGGATCCCAGCCACCGCCTGGCCGGACAGGTGGAAACCATGAACGGCGACTATGGCGAGGGCAAGGACGAGGGCGAGACCCTGCTGGCCTGGGCCACGGTGCTGTCGAAGGCGCCCTCGGGCAAGGTGCTGATGTGCCAGCCGAATACCTATGAAGTGGCCCTGATGGGTGAGTTATCGGCGGAAACCCTGAATTACAGGGGCGTACGCGGCTATATCGTCGATGGCGGCTGCCGCGATGTGCCGTTTCTGTTGCAGAATGATTTTCCAGTGTTCTGCCGCTTCAACACGCCCAAGGATATCTGCCGCCGCTGGGTCGCCGAGAGCATGGGGGAGCCTATCGATATCGGCGGCGTGACGATTTCCAGAGACGATTATGTGCTGGCCGACATCGACGGCGTGGTGATCATCCCAAAGGATATGGCGGAAGAAGTGGTTGCCAAGACCGAGGCGGTCGCCTCCACCGAAACCGCCATGCGTGACGCTATCCTAAGCGGCATGGATCCGGTCGATGCCTACAAGAAATTCGATACATTTTGAGCATTGATGAACTTGAGCGTAGATGAACGGCCGCCGGGGGAGCCCGGCCATTTGCAACCGCGCCTTGTCGGCGTCATCAATTGGCGCGGTGTCTGGACCCTGTATGCCAAGGAAGTACAGCGATTCCTAAGGACCACCATGCAATCCATCGTGGCGCCTGTGGTGACCACTTTGTTATTCCTGGCAATTTTCTCTCTGGCCTTTGGCGAGCGTGATGTTCTGGACGGGGAGGTAACGTTTCAGCGTTTTCTGGCGCCGGGCCTGATCATGATGGCGATCGTGCAGAACAGTTTCGCCAACAGCGCCTCGTCAATTCTGCTCTCGAAAATCCAGGGCAATATTGTTGATCTGCTGATGCCGCCCCTGGGACCGGGGGAGTTGAGCTTTTGCCTTGCCTTTGCCGCTGCTACCCGCGGCCTGTTATGCGGTGCGGCGGCGGCCCTGGGTATGGTATTTTTCGTGGATATCAGCGTGGCGCATGTCTGGCCGATCATCTTTCACGCCGCCGCCGCCGGGCTGTTGCTGGCACAGATCGGCATTACGGCGGGCATTTGGGCCAACAAGTTTGATCACATGGCCACGGTGACCAACTTTGTCATCACGCCCTTGGCGTTTCTATCGGGCACGTTTTATTCCATCGAGCGGCTGCCCGAACCCTGGTACGCATTGAGCCAGGTAAACCCGTTTTGTTATATGATCGACGGCTTCCGCTATGGCTTCATCGACCGTGCCGACGGCGCCTTGGCGGTGGGCGTGGGGATCATGATCGGCCTGAACGCCATCATGTGGATTTGCAATTACCTGATCCTGCGCAGCGGCTATAAACTAAAATCATAGAGTGTGATCAGCTGGCGCTAACCCCTAGCCCGAATTGCGCTCCAACCGCCGCGATAGGTTCTAGGGTTCGAGTTTTTCCAGCAACGCCGGGCGGCTGTCAGGTCGGCTGTGTCGAAGCCTTCCGTGAACCAGCTGTATATCGGCGTCAGCAAGTCGCGCGCCTCGGCGGTTTTGCCTTTTTCGTGCCAAAACCCGGCCAGGGAGGTGGCGGCGCGTAGTTCAAGCGGCTTGGCGGCCTGACGGCGGGCGATTTCGAGCGCCTGTTGGAAACAGCGTTCACCATCGCCGCCCTGAGCGCGGCGAATTTCGCCGCTCATGCGGTGCAGCTCCGCCTCCCACCAGCCTTCGCCGGTCTCGCTCACCAAGCTCAGGCACTGCTGGATCATTTCAGCGGCTTCATCGTGTCGGCCTAGGTTGAGCAGGCCCTCGGCCTTGAAGCATAAGTATACCGTCTGCATATACCTTGGTGATGACGCCGCAAGAGCGGTGTCGATTTCCTCGATTCCTGCCTCGGCGGTGCCGGCGGCCGGCACCAGCGCCGCGCCCTTCATAAGGTGGCCATGTTTGAGCCAGTTAGGATTGCTGGCCTCGATGCCGACGTTGATCATGTCCTCGGCTGTCGAGACTGTCAGTGCAAGGTTGCGGGCCGTGAGGCGCAGAAACGAGGCCCAATGATGAGCAAAGCCGAGGGTATTTGGATGCCTCAACTCGTGGGCAAGGGCCAGCGCTTCGTCGACTAGTTTCGCCGCTTGATCCGCGTGGCCGAGAAACTGAGCCGCAATCGCCAAGTGTAATTTGGCCGCGACGCCAATGTCATGGCTAAAGCGCTGCGCCGATTGGCGATGCTCTTGCGGGTCAAAGTATTCAATGGCTTTGCTGGCCGCATCGAACGCTTCCGTGAATTCGCCCCGGCTATTGTAGCCAACCGCCATGCAACGATGACCGGCGCATTTCGCCGCGCTGTCGCCGGATTGCTCGGCGCGGTCTCGCATCTCGGCGGAAATATCAAGAAACTCATGCAGCCTGGACTGGGTGCCCAGCAGGGCACAGAAGCCATGCAGTATGTTGATATGGCGCGGATCGTCGTCGAAGGCTCCAAGCAGTTCGCGGGCGCGCTGAAAGGCCTGTTCGGTTTCCTCCGCGCCATAGCCGCGATGCGCCATGGCGGCCAGGGCCAGGCAGGATTGCAGATCAATCTCCAAGCTGTCCCTGTCGCGCGAAGGATTAAGCTTCGCCACCGAAGCGATACCCTGTTCCGCTTGCACGAAGGCTTCAGCGACGGCGGAGCGGGCAAGCGATTGCTGGCCTGCGCGCAGCCAAAGATGCGCCGCGCGTTCGTGTTCCTGACCGGCGGCGAAATGATGGGCCAGCAATTCCGGCTCCGCCTCGGCGCGGTTGGAAAATTTTTCGTCCAGGGTGGAGGCGACATCGCGATGGATTTCCTGGCGCCGGGCCCGCAAAAGCATCTGGTAAGCGGTATCCTGTATCAGGGCATGCTTGAACAGATAGACAGTTTCGCCACCGCGCTCGTTACGCTGCACCAGACCGGAGGCCAACAATATTTCGAGATCGCCGCGAAGCTCCTCCTCCGCCTTTTTTGATACGGCGGCGAGTAGTTCATGGGGTACTTCGCGCCCGATCACGGCGGCGACCTCGGCCGTTCTCTTAGCCGAACCCAGCTGGTCCAGACGCGCGGTGAGGGAAGCCTGCAGGCTGGCGGGTACTTCCGCGCCGGAAATTTTTACATCCGAGCCAATGATCGTTTGGGTCAGCTCTTCGATATAAAGCGGCACGCCATCGGCGTGGGCGACAATGTGCGCGATCTTGTCACCGGGCAACTCCGCGCCGCCGGCCTTGCGAATTGCCTCATTGATCTGCGTGTGGATCATCTCTTCGACCTGAGACTGGCTCAATCGCCGTATGGGCAACTGCGTTACATGCTGCGTCTCAAGCCAGGGCGCGGTGAATTCCGGACGGTGGGAGATGACGAATAATATCGAGGTATCCGTGATCCGGTTCAGCGCTTGCTCCAGCAGGCCCAGGGTAGAAGGATCAGCCCAATGGATATCCTCAAAAACCATCAACATGGGCGTTCGTTGGGCCAGAGCCAACAATTGTTGGATAATTGCGGCTTCGGTTTGCTGCTTGCGTTGCTGCGGGTTGAGCTCGCTGACACCGAAGCGGTCTTCAAATGGTATCGACAGCAGCGATGCAATAAGCGGCGTGGCCTGTTTGCCCTCGCCGCCGCCTTGTTCGAGCAGCACTTCAAGTTTGTCCAGTTTCGTCTCGACGGTATCGCCTGGCCGCAGTTTTGCGGCGTATTCCAGCTGCCGGATAATCGGGTAATAGGCACTGTTGGTATGATAAGGCGCGCATTGATAACGCAGGCGCGTATATTGCTGCCCGGAAATATTCTCATAGAATGCCTGCACCAGGCGCGACTTACCGATCCCCGCTTCACCGGACACCATCACCACTTGACCCTCGCCGCCCCGGGCGGTTTCCCAGCGGTCGAGCAGCATGTTCAATTCGCCTTGCCGGCCGACAAAGGGCAGAAGCGCTTGGCCTCGGGCTGCTTCGAAACGATTATCAGCCGCTGCCAGGCCCTCAACCCGCCATGCCGGCACCACTTCGTCGAAGCCCTTTAGGTTTTGCGGCGGCAAAGGCGATAGTTGAAATGCCTGCCCGACAAGTTCCCTGGTCATACCACCGATGATCACTTGGTCAGGCTCTGCAATTTGCTGCAGGCGGGCGGCCAAATTGGGAGTTTCGCCGCTTACCGCATCCATATCCATGGAGGTGTCGCTGACCAGATCGCCGACCACGACTTCGCCTGAAGCAATTCCGACCCGCGAGGCCAGGCGGTCGCCAGACTGCCTGTGCACGGCCTGTACGGCCCGCACCGCATCCATGCCCGCATGGACGGCGCGTTCGGCCTGGTCCTCGTAGGCCTGGGGCCAGCCGAAATAAGCCAGAACGCCATCGCCAAGATACTTCGCCACATGGCCGCCATAACGGGTCACCGCGCCGGCGACGGCATCCTGATAGAGCCGCATCAGCTCGCGCAAATCTTCGGGGTCGAGGCGTTGTGACAGGGCGGTGGAGCCGACCAGATCGCAGAACATAACCGTTAGCTGGCGCCGTTCCGCCTCGGTCGATTGAGCTGGTGAGGCTGGCTGTGTCGTGGCTGGTTCGGATATTGGGGCGGGTTCAGAGGCGCCAGCAAGATTGTTGATGGCCTTTAGAAGTTTCTTGCGATGGCCGAGGGATAGGCCAAGTTCCTTGAGATCGTCATCGGCGAGCTCGGTAAGAACCTCGAAATCGATATCGTTTTCAGCGAACAGCCCGGCATATTTGCCAAGCTCAAGCGCTTCCAGCCATTGCCTTACGTCGCTCACCCTACAGACTCCACACCGCCTGCCAAGGCAGGCTTCTCCAAGTCCCAAGCATAATTAAGAGTATCACAAAGATCGAACCGAAGTAGTCTGGATTTAGCGCCACGCAATTTGGCGCGCCCGCGTCCCTACCGCATCTTGGTGCAATACGCTAAATTACAAGATTATGGCGTTGTCTTGAACGCGGCTTTGTTGTGCCCATGGCTCACGAGGGCGCAGTGACGATTGTTTTGAGTGATGGGAGATAAATGATGGTCTGGAAGTTGGCTGCTATTGCTATGGTTTGTGTGGGCATATCGCTTTCGGTGTCGCCGTCCTATTCGCAAGCCAGTGATGTCATCAGTGTTAAGAAGCTGGATCCTGGGACCAAGAAGACCTTTTTCAAGAAAATGAAATCCCGTGAGGTTGAGCTGGCCCGTGGTGTGGTGGAAAGCAATCTGATCCCCGTTTATCCGGCGGACGCGGGCTGTCAAAAAATCGATCATATTTTCGGCGAACCCTGGCGCGGTCCGGTGCCGAACCGTCGTCACATGGGGGCGGATATTCCCGCCAACTGGAATGAACCCATCATTGCCATGGCGGATGGCGAGGTTGTGGCGCTGTTCACGGGCGACGGTCCGGGTTTTCGCGGCAGGCAGGTTATTTTGCGCCATGCCCCGGCGGATACCGGACTGTCGGTATGGCTCTATACGGTCTATACTCATTTCAACGAGATGCCTGAATTCGAGGTCGGGCAGCGGGTGCGCATGGGCCAGGCCCTTGGCCCCAACGGCAAGAGCGGCGTACCGGGAAAGCTGCGGGAGCCGCATCTGCATCTGACGATTAATTACAGCACGTCGAAGAAATACGCGGTGACGAAGGGGCTTGTTGTTCCCTTCAAGGGCTATTTCGCCGATCCGGTGGCATTGTTTCGCGGCGGCATGCCCATCGATACCCATGCCATGCGGGCCTTGCCGGAAAACGAGCGGCGCGTGAAGATCGCCTACAAACTGAAAACGGGCGAGATTGTCCCGCCCGATGCCAAGATCATCTGGCCCTTCGCCTGCCGTCCGAAATAGGTAATCACCGTCGTTATACCCTCGCCCGCGCATGAGCGGGCGACGTTAAGCTTGCTGATAGATTACGGCAATTGAAATATGATTGTTTCAAATCTATCCATTTGTGAGTAAGGCATTTCATTTCTTGTGCTTTTCCCATTGCCTGGCCTATCCTGCTTCCCTAAGAGCGGGATGATTTTCCCGCCAAGAATGGGCGGAGTATTTGTATCCCGGTTTGTTGCTTGCGTACCCCCAAGTAAAATTCATCAGGGAGATAAATCATGAAGAAATCCATTTCCTTTGCAACGCTGGCGTTGGCGATTGGCGTTGGCAGCTTTGTGCTGACCGCGACCGCCGAAGCCGCTTCCAAGCGCCAGTTCATCGCTATTGGCACGGGCGGTCCAACCGGCGTCTATTTCGCCACCGGCAACGCGATTTGCCGTCTGGTGCATAAGGAAGCCGCAGAGGGTCGAAAGAGTGGCCGCAAGCACGGCATCCGCTGTTCCGCGCCATCCACGGGCGGTTCCAACTACAACATCGGTCAGATCCGCGACGGCGAGCTTGATTTCGGCGTGGCCCAGTCCGATTGGCAATATCATGCCTACAACGGCTCGGGCGGGCCATGGCAGGGCAAGGCCTTCAAGAATTTGCGGGCGGTGTTCTCCGTGCATCCCGAACCCTTGCAGATCATCGTTGGCAAGAATTCCGGCATCAATGGCTGGGACGCCTTGAAAGGCAAGCGCGTCAACATCGGCAATCCCGGTTCCGGACAGCGCGGCACCATGGATCTGCTGATGAAGCAGGCCGGCTGGTCCAAGGGCGATTTCAAACTGGCGACGGAATTTACCTCGACCGAACAGTCCAAGGCATTGTGTGACGGCAAGATCGACGCCTATGTCTACACCGTTGGCGTGCCGAACGCTGGCGTAGCCGTCGCGACCGACGGCTGTGGCGCAAAGATCGTCAACTTCGATAATGCCATTGCCAAGGGCAACGTTACGGCCAAGAAGCCGTATTATGCCTGGGCGAAGATCCCGCAGGGAACCTACAAATCCACCACCGCCGACGTTAAGACCTGGGGCGTCATGGCAACTTTCGTGACCTCCGCCGATACGCCGGACGATGTGGTTTACGAAGTAACGCGGGCGGTGTTCGAAAATCTTGATGACTTCCGCAAACTGCACCCGGCTTTCCGCAACCTGGATCCTAAGGGCATGGTCACCAACGCCATTTCCGCACCGATCCACGCGGGCGCCTTGAAGTACTTCAAGGAAAAAGGCCTGAAATAGTCAGACTAGACTGAAGACGCGATAGCGGGACCGGCGGCACCATGCCGGTCCCGCGTCGATATCGCTACATATAAACGTGCCGGAGCCATAATACCAAGTTGCGGTGATAGAGACCCATATAGATCGTTTCAGAAGCCCCTCGGGTAGGAGTGGAAGCGCCGACGGTACCAGTACCTTCAAGCTTTCACGACGCCGCCGAGGGGCTCCTGAAGCGACCGAAATCGGCGCTTTGCGAAGGCTTTCGGCGGCGTCGCACGCGGCTTGTGGTACCAGTACCACGGCGCAACGCGCTCCTACCCGAAAGCCTTCGTAAAGCGTCTATATGGGTCTCTATCACCGCAACTTGGTATAAGGCAGGGGGGCGCGCGCAGATGACCGACCAGGGCATGACGTCCGGCGTCTCCCAGGAGGAGATCCAGCGGCGGATAGATGAAGTCGAATACACCGGGCGCAAACCCGGCCCGACACTGGGCCTGATTATCGCCGGCATCGCGGCCACCTGGTCGCTGTTTCAACTCTGGATCGCCTCGCCGCTGCCGTTCCTGTTTGACTTTGGCATCATCGTTGGGGTGCCGGCGCGGGGCATTCATCTGGCTTTTGGCCTGTTGCTGGTATTCCTGATGTTTCCGGCGGCCAAAGCCCTGGCCCATAAGCGCATTTCGCCCTTGGATATCCTCTTGGCGCTGATCGGCGCCTTTGCCGCACTGTGGGTTTTTATCGACCAGGACGGCATCACCGCCCGTCTTGGCACGCCCCTGAGCTTCGATCTTTTCGGCTTTGAATTTCCTTTCGAGGTGCTGCTGGGCGGCTTTGGTATCTTGCTGCTATTGGAAGCGACCCGGCGGGCGATCGGCATTCCACTGGTGATCGTGGCCTCGCTGTTCCTGATCTATTCGATCTTTGGCCAGGCCATGCCCGAGATTATTTCCCATCGCGGTGTCTCGGTGACCCGGTTGATTGGCTACCAATGGCTGGGCGGGGAATCCATATTCGGCATTCCCATCGATGTTTCCGTCAGTTTTGTTTTTCTGTTCGTGCTGTTCGGCGCCCTGCTGGACCGGGCCGGGGCCGGCAAATATTTTCTCGATCTGGCCTTTGCCATGGTTGGCCGCTATCGCGGCGGTCCGGCCAAGGCGGCGATCCTGGCCTCGGGCATGACGGGCCTGATCTCCGGCAGCTCCATCGCCAATGTGGTGACCACGGGCGTCTTTACCATTCCCGTCATGCGCAAAACCGGCCTGTCGGCGGTCAAGGCCGGCGCGATCGAGGTTGCGGCCTCCACCAATGGCCAGATCATGCCGCCGATCATGGGCGCTGCGGCCTTCATCATCGCCGAGCTGATCGGCATCAGCTATTTCGATGTTATCGTCGCCGCCTTTATCCCGGCGGTAATCAGCTATATCGGGCTGTTATACATCTCCCACCTGGAAGCCTTGAAGCTGGGCTTGAGCGGCCTGCCCCGTTCGGACATCCCGCATCTGCGCCGCACTTTTATCAGTGGCGTGCATTTCATCGTCCCCATGGTGGTTCTGGTCTATCTCTTGATGTGGGAGCGTTGGACCGCATCCTCCGCCGTGTTCTACACCATCATCGTGATGTTCCTGATCATGTTGGCGACGCGCATCAAGCCGGCTGGTATGGGCCGCGCCCTGATGGCGCTGCTTTATGCCATTCCCATCGCGGTGGCCGGCCTGTTGCGGGTAAGCGGCATGGTGGCCCAGGACAGCCTGTTCTGGGGCCTAGGCGTTGCCTTTCTGATTATTGTGGCGCTGGGCATCTACAAGGAAATTCGGGAGCGTGATCTGGGTTCGGCGCTAGTCGATGGTTTTATCGATATCAACGGCGGTCTGATCGCCGGCGCGCGCAACATGGTGGGGATCGCCGTCGCGGTGGCGACCGCAGGAATTATTGTCGGCGCGGTTTCCTCCACCGGCCTGAACAATGCCATGGTCGGCGTGGTCGAGGCTTTGTCGGGCGGCAATGTCTATATCCTGTTGATCCTGACCGCCGTGCTGTCGCTGTTGCTGGGCATGGGCTTGCCGACCACGGCCAATTATCTGGTGGTGGCCTCTCTGCTGGCCGGGGTGCTGGTGGAACTGGGTGGCGCCGCTGGCCTGGAACTGCCCCTGATCGCGGTGCATCTGTTCGTGTTCTATTTCGGCCTGATGGCGGACAGTACGCCGCCTGTCTGTCTAGCTGCCTTTGCCGCCTCGGCGATCAGCCGGGCGGATCCGCTGAAGACCGGCGTGCAGTCATTTCTCTATGATATCCGCACCGCCATTCTGCCGTTTGTCTTTATCTTCAATCCGGAACTGCTGTTGATTGGCGTTACGAGTTTCTGGCACGGCGTCGTGGTGTTCTGCGTATCTCTGCTGGCCATGTTCTGTTTTACCTCCGCCACCCAGGGCTGGCTGATCATCCGCACGACGATTTTCGAACGCCTGGTTCTGCTGGTGGTGATGTTTGCCCTGTTCCGCCCGGACTATTTCGTCAATCAGGTCCATCCGGCCTTTGCACCAGTGGATATGAAGGCTTTTGTCGGCGACCGGATCGAAGTTGCGAAGGGCCTGTCGATCCGCCTGCACACGACCCGTCAGACCGACTATGGTGACCGTTTCAAATTGTTCCTGTTTGATGCGCCGGGCGGCGAGACGGGACAGCGGGGTTTGGGGCTCGAGCTATCGGCGGACGGGGAAAACTATGTGGTCGATAATCTCGCCTTCAATGGTCCGGCAGAAAAGGTGAAAATGGACTTTGGCGACATCATTACTTTGGTCGAGGTCGAACAGACCGGCCAGCCGGCGCGGGAATGGGTCTATCCCATCGCCCTGTTTATCCTGGCGTGCGTGCTGGGCCTGCAAATGCTGCGTCGGCGCAAGTTGCCGGTAGAGACATGACCAGCCAGGACATGAGAGGTACGAGCGATGTACGACAATATCCTGTTGACCGTTGATTTGAGCGATGACAGCTCATCCGTAAAAGCGCTGCCCACGGCGGTGGAGTTGGCGCGCAGTCATGGGGGAAAATTACACGTGGCCACGGTGGTGCCGGATATGGGCAGTCCCATGGTGGGGAGTTTTTTTCCCGATGGCTTCGAACAGCGAATGGTGGATGAAACAGCGGCACAGTTACAGGCCTTGGCGAAGGAGAAAATTCCAGCCGAGCTTTTGGGCAATCTGCACGTGAGTTCGGGAACCATTTACAAGGAAATCCTGCGCCTGGCCGAGGCGGACAATGTGGATCTGATCGTCATGGCATCCCACCGGCCCGAACTGCGCGACTATCTGCTGGGGCCGAATGCCGCCCGCGTCGTCCGCCATGCGACTTGTTCCGTGCTAGTGGTGCGCGACTAGCTCGTTTCCGAGATATTCTGGTTCATTTGATGGCGTCAGGCGTCCATTCGGG
>CAYWYB010000114.1:0-14557 GCA_964462145.1 uncultured Rhodospirillaceae bacterium | reverse complement strand
CGGATATAACCATGGCAGGCAGCGTCAACAAGGTCATTTTGGTGGGAAATCTGGGCCGTGACCCGGAAGTGCGCAATATGCAGAACGGCGACCCCATCGTTCACCTCTCCCTGGCCACCTCCGAATCGTGGAAGGACAAGAATTCCGGCGAACGGCGGGAAAAGACGGAATGGCACCGGGTGGTCATTTTCAACGAGAATCTGGGCCGAATCGCCCAGCAATATCTGCGCAAGGGCTCCAAGGTCTATATCGAGGGCCAATTGCAGACCCGCAAGTGGCAAGACCAGTCCGGCGTCGAGAAATACACTACCGAGGTGGTACTGCAACGCTTCCGCGGCGAGTTGACCATGCTGGACGGCCGCAATGACGGCGGCGGCGGCGGAAACTACGGCGGTGGCGGTGGCGGCGGCGGCTTCAACGAAGGTGGCGGCGGCGGTGGATTTGGCGGCGGCGGCGGTGGCGGCGATCTGGACGACGAGATCCCGTTTTAGGTCACTCGCGCGTTTCCGAGATATTGCGGTTCATTCCATATCCAAGCTGACCCCATTGCCGGGCGGTACGGCAATGAAATTGTAGCCCGTAAGCGGGTTGACCTTGGAGGAGGCAATCTCTTCAAGCGAGGCTCTTTTCGCGGGACCATGTTCCTTGACCATATAGACGTGGAAACCCAGTTCGTTGATTACAAACCGGCTCACCGTGCACTCGGCGTCGGCGCCATGATCCTCATAGATCAGGATTAAATCGTCTCTCCGAAGAGTATCCGCGGCGCCTTTCAAGGCCGCGACTTCCGCTCCTTCGACGTCGAGCTTGATCACCACACGATCCGTCGCCGCTAAATCGAGCCTATCAACCAAGGCATCGACATTTGTCGTCGCGACCGTCTCCAGCGCCTTATGCCCAGCGAATTTCTCGGTCTCTTCAGTGATCCGGGCGCCCGCGTGGCCAACTTCCGTGACGAATGACACGGTCTGACCGGCCTGTTCCGACACGGCGGCGTGGATGACCGTAAAGGGAGAGCCATTGACTGCGGCGTTTTCGCGCAACCGATCGAACGTATTGACGCCAGCTTCGACGGCCAAGATTTTGCTCGGGTCGGGAATTTTCTCAGAGGCGTAAATGCTCCAATATCCCATGTTCGCGCCAAGATCGAGGAATACACAATCCGCTCGCAGATAGGCGTCCAGAACGCGCGCCACTTCCGGCTCGTAATTGAAATCGGAGAATAAGACGCGGGACCAATAGTAATCGCCCAAATAGACGCAGAACTTGGACCGTTTGAAAATAGGGACGATGACATGATTTGTCGGGTTGAAGATGCCCCTGCCGAAGTGGCGGCTGATGGTCCCAATGCCACGGAACGCGTATGGCCTCAAAATGAATCCAGCGAGCCACAGCAACAGCGTCTCAATTCTGGCGCCTAGACTGTCATAGGAAACGATAGGTCGGACTGGCACGACTAAAACCTGTTCATTCGTAAAGACGCTTTTGCAATGGCCGCATCGGCGGCGATTATACGCCATATGCGCCGCCGCCGTGAACAGCGATGAATTCATAGGCCGACCGCTAAACCTCCGCTACCATGTCCCTAACCCATGAATACGAAAGGGCGCAGCCATGGAATTCGGCATCAGTTGCAGCAAAATCGACGAAATCGGCTTCGTTACCCATGCCGAAAACCTGGGCTATGACTATTGCTGGGTCACGGACAGCCAGATGATCCGGTCCAACCCCTGGGCCGTTCTTGCCCTGGCGGCCCAGGCCACCCGCACCATTCGCCTGGGCACCGGTGTCGCGGTGCCGGGGCTGCGCCTGGCGCCAGTGGCGGCCAATGGTATCGCCACCATCAACCGCCTGGCGCCGGGCCGTACTTTCATGGGCATCGGCACGGGCAATACCGCCATGCGCGCCATGGGGCAGCGGCCCACGGGAGTGAAGGCCTTTGGCGACTATATCCGCATCGTCCGCGCGCTGTTGAAGGGCGAGGAAGTGGATTACACCCTGAACGGCGTGACCCAACCCATACGCTTTCAAAATACCGAGCTGCGTTACCTGGATCTGGATGCCGAGATTCCCATTCATGTGGCCGGCTTCGGCCCCCGGGCCCAGGCCCTGGCCGGCGAGTTGGGCGATGGCCTGATCACCGGCATCCCGCGCGGCGGCAAGATTCCATGGGCCCTGGGCAATGTTCAGCGCGGCGCCGAGAAAGCCGGGCGTAAGCTGGACGGCTTTTTCACCTGCGCCTTGGTCAATCTGTTGATGCTGGAGCCGGGCGAGTCACTGGAATCTGAACGCGCCATCGCCGAATGCGGCTCCGCTATCATGGCCAATGTGCATTTTCTGGTCGATTGGGTGAAAGAAACCGGGGGCGATCCGCCCGACTATGTGAAGCCGATCTGGAATGACTATATGGCCTTCCATGCCGAGCGGGAGGCCGCCACGGCGCATCAGAAATTGCATGAAAGCCATTACAGCTTTCTCGATCCGGAAGAGGCGCGTTTCATCACGCCCGAGATGATCCGCAATTTCACCATTGCCGGCCAGCCGGAAGAGATCGTCGAACAATTGCACGAGTTGGAGCGTCAGGGCCTGAACGGCATCAACTTCATCGCGCCCTTGAAGCAGCAATACCGCCTGATCGAGGATTTCTCCGAACGGGTCATGGCGCGGATGTAGGCTTAATCGAGGGACGGCATATTCAGTCCGAATGCCCTGGCGCAATCGATGGCGCTGTCATAGCCCGCATCGGCATGGCGCACCACGCCGGTGGCCGGGTCGTTCCACAGCACCCGCTCTATGCGCCGCGCCGCATCATCGCTGCCGTCGCAGACGATGACCATGCCGGCATGCTGGGAATAACCCATGCCCACGCCGCCGCCATGATGGATCGAGACCCAGGTGGCGCCCGAGGCGCAATTGACCAGGGCGTTCAACAACGGCCAGTCGGAGACGGCATCGGAGCCGTCCTTCATGGCCTCGGTCTCCCGGTTGGGTGAGGCGACGGAGCCCGAATCCAGATGGTCCCGGCCAATTACGATGGGGGCCTGCAATTCACCGCTGGCGACCATTTCATTAAAGGCCAGGCCAAGGCGGTGGCGGTCGCCCAGACCGACCCAGCAAATGCGTGAGGGCAAGCCCTGAAACTGGATGCGTTCCCGCGCCATGTCCAGCCAGTTGTGCAGATGGCTGTCATCGGGCATCAGTTCCTTGACCTTGGCGTCGGTGCGGTAGATGTCCTCCGCCTCTCCCGATAGGGCGACCCAGCGGAACGGTCCGATGCCCCGGCAGAACAGGGGCCGGATATAGGCGGGCACAAAGCCCGGAAAATCAAAGGCATTATCGACGCCCATGTCCTTGGCCATCTGGCGGATGTTGTTGCCGTAGTCGAGGGTCGGTACGCCGCGTTCGTGGAAAGCCAGCATGGCCCGGACTTGGGTTGCCATGGAGGTCATGGCGGCGGCCTCGACGGCTTTCGGATCGCGCTCCTTCGCCGTTGCCCATTGCTCCAATGTCCAGCCGGCGGGCAGATAGCCATTGAAGGGATCATGGGCCGAGGTCTGATCGGTGACGATATCCGGATGCACGCCGCGAGTTGCCAACTCTGGAAATACCTCCGCCGCGTTGCCCAGCAGGCCGACCGAAACAGGCCGCTTTTCCGCGCAGGATGCCTCGATGATGGCCAAGGCCTCGTCCAGGCTATCGGCGCGCTGGTCCAGATAGCCGCCTTGCAGGCGGGCATCAATGCGGCTGGGTTGGCATTCCACGGCCAACAGGGAGGCCCCCGCCATGGTCGCCGCCAGGGGCTGGGCCCCGCCCATGCCGCCCAGGCCCCCGGTCAGTATCCAGCGGCCCGACAGATCGCCGCCGTAATGCTGCCGGCCGACCTCGACAAAGGTCTCGTAGGTGCCCTGCACGATGCCCTGGCTGCCGATATAGATCCACGAGCCGGCGGTCATCTGGCCGTACATCATCAAGCCGACCTTATCCAGTTCGTTAAAATGCTCCCAATTGGCCCATTCGGGCACCAGATTGGAGTTGGCGATCAGCACCCGTGGCGCATCTGGATGGGTGCGCAACACCGCGACCGGTTTGCCCGATTGCACCAGCATGGTTTCATCCGCCTCCAGGGTTTTCAGCCCAGCGGTGATCTGGTCAAAAGCCTGCCAGTTGCGTGCCGCCCGCCCGATGCCGCCGTAGACCACCAGCTCCTGCGGGTTTTCCGCCACCTCCGCATCAAGATTGTTCATCAGCATGCGCAGCGGCGCTTCCGTCAGCCAGCTTTTGGCATTTAGTTCGGTGCCCCGTGGCGCCTTGATATCCCGCGTGTTGTCGATGCGTGAAAATTCGGTCATCTCGCGCTCCCTGGATATTTCTTGACATAATTCGTAGGCTTATTTGCAGTCATCCGCAATCAATCCGTAGGGGGTGTCCCATGGGGGCAAAGCTGACCTTGGTGCCTGGCAGCGTCACGCTGGCGGATCTGACGGCGTTGTATTGGGATGCTCCGGCGGCGGAGCTGGATGCGGGGACCAGGCCGGGCATTGATGCCGCCGCGGCCCTGATCGCCCGCGCGGCCCAGGGCGGCGATCCCGTCTATGGGGTCAACACCGGTTTCGGCAAACTGGCCAACACCACTATCGCGGCGGCGGATACGGCGACCCTGCAACGGAACCTGATCCTCTCCCATTGTTGCGGTGTTGGGGCGCCGCTACCTGATCGTATCGTGCGCCTGATCATGAGCCTGAAGCTGCTCTCCCTGGGACGGGGCGCCTCCGGCGTGCGGGGGGCGGTTATCGACCTGCTGACGGCCATGCTGGCCACGGGCGTCGTGCCGGTGATCCCCGGCCAGGGCTCGGTCGGGGCCTCTGGCGACCTGACGCCCCTGGCGCACATGACGGCGGTAATGCTGGGGGAGGGGGAGGCGCGCCTGCATGGTCGGAACATGAGCGGCGGCGCGGCCCTGACGGCAGTGGGCTTGAAACCCATTGTGCTGGGACCAAAAGAGGGCCTGGCGTTGATCAATGGCACCCAGGTTTCCACCGCCCTGGCCCTGGCCGGTCTGTTCGAAACCTGGCGCTGCGCCCATGCGGCAATAGTCACCGGTGCCTTGTCCACCGACGCCATCATGGGTTCCGCAGCACCCTTCAGGCCGGAGGTGCAGGCCCTGCGCGGCCATCAGGGGCAGATCGATACGGGTCTGGCCCTGCGCGCCCTGATCGAGGGCTCGGAAATCCGCGAGGCGCACCGCAGTGACGACGAACGGGTGCAGGACCCTTATTGCATCCGCTGCCAGCCGCAGGTGATGGGCGCCTGCATCGATGTTCTGCGCTTTGCCGGCGGCACCCTGGTGGTGGAGGCGAACGCAGTCACTGATAATCCTCTGGTTTTTACCGACGACGGCACCATTGTCTCGGGCGGCAATTTCCATGCCGAACCCGTGGCCCTGGCCGCCGATCAGATCGCCCTGGCCATCGCCGAGATCGGCGCCATTTCGCAACGCAGGGTGGCGTTATTGGTGGACCCGGCCATGAACTTCGGCCTGCCGGCATTCCTTTCGCCTGATCCCGGCCTGAATTCCGGCTTCATGATCGCCGAGGTCACCACCGCCGCCCTGATGGCCGAAAACAAGCAGATGGCCGCGCCTTGTTCAGTGGATTCGACACCCACCTCCGCCAATCAGGAAGATCACGTCTCCATGGCGGCGCACGCTGCCCGGCGTCTGCTGCCCATGGCGGCGAACCTGGCACAGATCGTCGGGGTGGAATTGCTGGTCGGCGCGCAAGGCGTCGAATTCCGTGCGCCCCTGCGTACCAGTACGGTCTTGACCAATGTCATCGCACGTCTGCGCCAGGACATAAGCAGCCTCGGCGAAGACCGCTTCCTCGCTGCCGATATGGAAGCCGCGGCGGCATTGATACGTTCCGGTGCAATGGTCAAGGCAGCCGGGAGCGTGCCGCTCCCGGCGCCGTAGACCTATCTACATATCGGCGCGATCGGATTTGTGGCTCATCTCGCCTTCCCGTTCGCCGAAATCGTAGCCCTCGCCGCGCCCGAAGGCGCGCAGGATGCGCCGGCCGGTGCGGTAGATATGCACTTCGTCGGCACCGTCCACCAGGCGGGCAAAGCGCGCCTGGCGGTACATGCGCTCCAACGGTGTGTCGTCGGTCACGCCCCGGGCACCCATGACCTGGATGGCCCGGTCAATGACGTTGTGCAGCATACGCGCCCCGGTCACCTTGATCAGGGAAATTTCCACCCGCGCCTGATCGCCCGCATCCATCTTGCGGGCCGCATCCAGGGTCATCAGGCGGCTTTGCTGGATTTCCGCCGCGCTTTCAAAGACGAAGGCCTGCATCAACTGTTTGTCGGCCAGCTTTTCGTCGCGGATATCGCGGTCATTCAGGCGTTCGCACATCAGATCGAAGGCGCGCTGGGCCTGGCCCAGCCAGCGCATGGCGTGGAAGATCCGGCCCGGGCCCAGACGCTCCTGAGCGATCTTGAAGCCTTCGCCCCGGCCGCCCAACATATTGGTGGCGGGCACGCGGCAGTCTTCGTATTTCACTTCCATATGGCCGCCCAGCATGCCCATGGTGCGGATGTCGCGCTGAATGTTGTAGCCGGGATTGGCGGTGGGCACGATGATCATGGAAAAAGCTTCATGATCGGGCGTGCTCTCGGGCTCGGTGCGGACCATGACGGTGGTGTACTTGGCCCGGTCGGCGCCGGAGGTGAACCATTTGTGGCCGTTGATGACCCAGTGGTTGCCGTCCAGTACGGCGGTGGTTTGCAGCTTTGTCGGGTCGGAGGAGGCGATCTCCGGCTCGGTCATGGCAAAGCTTTGGCGGAATTCGCCGGCCACCAGGGGCTCCATATAATTCTTTTTCCATTCCGGCGAGGCGTAGAGCCGCAGCATGATGGAATCCTGCAAGGTGTTCGAACCCACCGCGTCGGAGCCCAGGTGCGAGCGGCCGATAACCTCGTTCACATGCACATAGTCCATGAACGGCATGCCCTGGCCGCCAATGTCCTTGGGATGGCCCAGAGCCCACAGGCCGGCATCCTTGGCCTGCTGCTGAACCGCTTTCAGGGCGGCCTGGCTTTCCGGCGTGTCCTTGTCAAAGCCCTCTTCCAGGGGATAGACCACCTGCTCGATGAATTCCTTCATTCTGCCGCGCATTAGGGTCCAGTCGATTTCGTCTGACATGTTTTCCTCCCGTTCGGTTACATTACTTGCATATATCCTACACCACTGGAGCCTGGGCGCCATGCAAGCCAGCCAGATAATTCGCCGCGCGGTGGCCGACGATGCCGGGGCCGTCGCCGCCTGCGTCGCGGCGGCCTATCAGATGTATCTGGCGCGGATGGCGAAACCACCCGGTCCCATGTTGCAGGATTATGCCCAGGTGATCGCGGCGCACGATGTTTGGGTCCTTGTCATCGAGGAACGGATCGCCGGCGTGCTGGTTCTGATGGCGCGGGACGACCATCTGCTATTGGACAATATCGCGGTGCATCCGGATTTTCATGGCCAGGGGCTGGGCAGCCGGCTATTGGCGCATGCCGATAACGAGGCCGCCCGCCTGGGCTATCGCGAACTGCGTCTCTATACCCACGTCAGCATGACCGAGAACCTGGCCCTGTATCAGGCCAAGGGCTGGGCCGTCGCCGGCCAGGGCATGCAGGACGGCTATGAACGCATCTTCATGACTCGTCGTCTGGATCCATGATGTAGTTTTGCAGATTTGCCCGGATGTCATCGGGGATGGGGATCGCGGCGCGGGCGGCCAGGTCGAAACAGACGCAGACGATTTCCGTGGTCGCGCCGATCTCGTCGGTTTCGATATTGCGCAGGCGGTGCATCATGGTGACCGATTTGTTGCCGACTTTCAGCAAGGCGCTTTCGATCTTGAACAGGGCGCCGACCCGCTGTTCGTTCTTGAACTGAATTGTGTGCTGGGCATCTACCAGGGAAATGCCCTCGTCCTGTTTGCCGTCCGCCTTGAAACCCAGTTCGACCAGGAAATGAAAGGCGGCAATATCGAAGTGGCCCACATAATGCTGCACGTTCATGTGGCCAAGGTGATCGCAATGCCAGGGGTAGACAACGCCGCGGCAGGTTTCCATCCAACTCATAATCGCTAACTCCTATCTATCAAGGTCTGAACTATCGCCGGAATAGGCGTCCTGGTCCACAGAGTTGCTTGGCAGGGCCGGCGCTTTCTGTCAGAAGGGGGCAAAATACGCTTCTTAGCATGGACAGGTAAAAATGAGCGACGGGACCGTAGAAGAAACCGCCAGCGATTTTATCCGCGATATCGTGCGCGAGGATTTGGCGGCGGGCCGCCACCAGGGCCTGGTGACCCGGTTTCCGCCCGAGCCCAATGGCTATCTACATATCGGCCATGCCAAATCGATCTGCCTGAATTTCGGCATCGCCCAGGAATTCGGCGGCCGTTGCCACCTGCGCTTTGACGACACCAACCCGGCGCGGGAGGAGCAGGCCTTTATCGAGGCGATCCAGGCGGACGTGCGCTGGCTGGGCTTTGATTGGGGCGAGCATCTTTATTATGCCTCCGACTATTTTGAACAACTGTATCTTTGGGCCGAAAGCCTGATCGAGGCCGGTAAGGCCTATGTGGATGATTTGCCGGTGGACGAGATGCGCGCCTATCGCGGCACCGTGACCGAGGCCGGGCGCAACAGCCCGTACCGGGATCGGGATGCGGCCGAAAATCTCGATCTGTTCCGCCGTATGCGAGCCGGCGAGTTTCCCGACGGCGCCCGCGTGCTGCGCGCCAAGATCGATATGGCGGCGGGCAACATGAACCTGCGTGATCCGGTGCTGTACCGTATTCTGCATGCGGAGCATCCGCGCACGGGGACGGATTGGTGCATTTATCCCAACTATGATTTCGCTCATGGCCAATCCGATGCCATCGAGGCCATCACCCATTCCCTGTGCACCCTGGAATTCGCCGATCATCGCCCGCTGTATGATTGGCTGCTGGACAATATCGATGTGCCGGCCCGGCCCAGGCAGTACGAATTCGCCCGTCTGAACCTCTCGCACACGGCGTTGTCAAAGCGGCGCCTGACCCAACTGGTGGCCGAGAACCGCGTTGATGGCTGGGACGATCCGCGCATGCCGACCGTTTCGGGTCTGCGCCGGCGCGGGGTGCCGGCGGCGGCGGTGCGGGATTTCATCTCGCGCCTGGCCATTACCAAAAGCGACGGCCTGGTTGAGATGGCCATGCTGGAACATTGTATCCGCGAACAGCTGAACGTTGACGCGCCGCGCCGCATGGCGGTGCTGCGGCCTTTGAAGGTGGTGATCGAGAACTACCCGGAAGGCGAAAGCGAGATGCTCACCGCCCAGAACCATCCGGGCAACGCCGAGATGGGCAGCCGCGAAGTACCGTTTTCGCGTGAGCTGTATGTGGAGCGGGATGACTTCATGGAAGATCCGCCCCGGAAATTTTTCCGTTTGGGGCCGGGTCGGGAAGTCCGCCTGCGCTATGCCTATTTCATCACCTGTAACGAAGTCATCAAGGATGCCGACGGCGAGGTGGTGGAGCTGCGCTGTACCTATGATCCGGAGACCAAGGGCGGTAATGCCCCTGATGGCCGCAAAGTCAAAGGCACCATCCATTGGGTCTCAGCCGACCATGCGGTTGGGGCCGAGGTGCGGCTGTATGAACATCTGTTCAACAGCGAGGAGCCGCCCGCGGGCGACGATTTCCTCTCCGACCTGAACCCGGCTTCTATGGAAGTGCTGGAGCAGGCCTGGCTGGAGCCGGGCCTGGCGGAACTGGCGGTGGGCCAAACCGTGCAGTTCGAGCGTATGGGCTATTTCTGCCGCGACAGTGCAGATAGCACGGTTTTCAACCGAACCCTGGGCCTGCGTGACAGCTGGGCGAAGATCAAGGGCAAGTCCTGATCCTGCTAATTCGAGGATAGGGCGTTCGAAGGAGCCAAATGCCGCGCCGAATCGGCCTGGTCTTGTGACTTTTCGCCTTCAGGCCATCGAACATTGGATCATTGGCGTTTTTTTTCCTTGAGAATCATGGCCGCGATTTCCATGAAATGGGCTGATTCCACGTGACCAATTTGACGTAGCCGTCTGGCAAAATTGGTAATGACGACTTCCCATGTGTCATCCTGCAAATCGTCCGCGAGCTCTGGTGGCAGGCGCAGATCCGCTATCCCGAGCTCCGAGTTATCGAGCATTTTCAAAACCTCCGTTCGTACATGGATCCTGACTAGCACTTGCCAGTCGGGAGAATCCTCAATGCTGAACCATGAAGCTGCTGCTGTCGCCTACCCGATTGGGTAGGAGAGGAAAAATTCCGACAGTGATATCGGTTTTTACCTATTCCTGAAGGTTGCGTGTAGGCCGATATGCTAATATCGATTTACGAGAAAATATCAAAAAAAAATCGTATTGAATAAAAATATACCCATTAAATGGATAAGGAATTGTAATAAAAAACGGAAAAAGGGAAAAATAAAATATGACTACCGTTATAATAGAGACAGAGCGAACGGTATTGCGTCCACTTGAGCCTGCGGATGCTCCTGCTTTGGGGGTCGCCATGCGGGACTCAAATATAACCGAGACGACACTATTCGAACCGCCAGCGCGGACCCGCGATGAAAGTGTGGAGCGGGCCCTGGCGCGAATTGCTGAATTTTCTGAGCATTGGAGCCGTTATGGCTTCGGAGTTTTTGGCGCGTTTGACCGAAGCACGGGCGCGCTTGTTGGTTATTGCGGTTTACGTCATCTAGATGAGTTTGATGGCGATATTAATATTTCAACCATGGTGGATCGGCCATATTGGTCTGAAGGCCTTTCGTCTGAAATCGTTCGCCGTAATTTGGAATTCGCTTTCCTGGATCTTGATCTCGACAAGGTGCATGGCGCTTCGCGAATATTTGACGGAGCCAGTGTCCATATCATGGAAAGGTGCGGCTTCGTTCGTGAGCCTGACCGTATGTACGGCGACTGGCTCATGCGTTACTACACATGCCGAAAAGAGGCTTTCCTGGCCCAGCATGTTATTTTCCTGAAACAATGCCTGGCGGATATGAAACGGAAGTCCCTTTCGCGTTCCGCTGGCGATTTGCCCGCCGGCAATAAATTGGCAACAAGAAATATCGCGGTCGCCGCTGGATGATGCACGTCAAGTGTTGCGGCTGGGTCGACGACGTTGTTAACGTCGAAAATGGTCTAGAAATCCAGCAGTCCCAATCGAAATGCCTTGGCCACGGCGGCTGCGCGGGTGTTGACGCCTAGTTTTGTCAGAATATTTCGCATGTGAAATTTGACTGTGTTGTCGCTGATGCCAAGGATCTCGGATATTTCCCAAGTGCCTTTGCCGATGGAAACCCAATACAGACAATCCAATTCCCTAACGGTCAATCTTGGGATGTTCTCCCAATTTGATTGCTCCAAATAACGCTTGGCTATGACGGCGTGCAAATGATTGCCCATCAGAAAAATTTGCGGTAGGTGATTATTAATTATCCGTCCGGCGTCCGGGTTCCCTTGGCTGGTCGTAATGCCAATACCACCGCGATCGCCATTCCGCTCGTTGACGGCGAACGAAATTCCGTGTCTGACGCCCACTTGCGCCGCTTCATCAAACATTTGCCGCTGCACGGCATCCAATTCGATACGATCCCGGATATCCTGCCAGATGAAGGGCAAGGCACTGCCACGAAGACTTTCGCGATATAGGGGGCAATGGTTGTGATAACTCATCTCGCGATAACGCTCTTCCCAGGCATCGGAAACGGTGCAATGCCGTAAATAGCCCGGCAAATAGTCTTCAATATCTCGGGGCTGGGGGGTGTAGGCGAAAACTACATTTTCAAAGCCGAGCTTGCTCACATGGCGCTGAGTGACCGTCACGCATTCCTCGGCGCAGCTGGCAGTATCCAGATCAACAAGATAATCGCCGAGGCTGTTTGATAGCGCAGTCACCGATCTCCATCCTAATGCTAAGCTCAAAGACAGAAGAATAGCGGAAGATGCACAGCTTCCACAGTAATAATTTAATTAAGTGTTGGAAATTAATAGGGAAAATAGAAAATTATCTGTTAATTGCTCTTTTAAATAGTTTGTGTTTTTTGATTCCATTTTGTTATTGGGTTTATAAACAATAATGCTTTTTCAGGTGTGATTATTCCGCTGCAACGCCTTGTTTCTTGCTTTCTGCATCAAGCTGATAATCCCTGTCGTGATCCAGGGCAGGGATGTGTCCCCGCGCCTTGGCAACGGCCGAGAGGTCGATTTCGGCCAGGCTTACGCCTTCTTCCGTGCCGCCGTCCGAGAGCACTTCGCCCCAGGGCGCGATGATCACCGAATGGCCATAGCTAAGGCGGCCCGCGACATGCTCGCCGCATTGCGCCGCCGCGATGACGAAACAGCCGGTCTCGATCGCCCGGGCCCGCATCAGCACGTGCCAATGGGCCTCTCCCGTTACCTGCATGAACGCGGACGGAATAACCAATACATCCGCCCCCGCCTTGGCCAGGTCGCGGTAAAGGTGAGGGAAGCGCAGATCGTAGCAGATGCTCAGCCCCAGTTGGCACCAGGGCAGTGGCGTGACAATGGCATTGGCGCCGGGGCGATAGTTATTCGATTCACGCAGACTTTTGCCGTTGGGCAGATCGACGTCGAACATGTGGATTTTGTCATAGCGGGCCGCGATGGCGCCCGTGGGGTCGATCAGGAATTGCCGGTTGGCCAGCCGTTCCTCGCCCTCTATCAGCACCGAGAGAGAGCCGGCCAGCAGCCAGGCCCCGGTCTCCACCGCCCAGCCGCGAAAGGCGTCCAGCGCTGGATGCTCATCCTCGACAAAGGCTTTGGCGCGGATATTGTCGCGGCCCACCTCGATCATGGCGGCGCATTCAGGCGTGGTGATGAAATCAGCCCCAGCCGCGCGGGCCTCACGGATCATGGCGCCCAGACTGGCAATGTTTTCGTCCAGATCATTGCTGGCGTTGATCTGTACACAGGCGGCGGTAAATCCGGTCATGCTCTTATCCTCTGGTGCCTATTCGGCGCTTAATAGCGGGTCCAGTTGCTGTTGCTGTTCCAGGGCGTACAATTCGTCACAGCCGCCCACATGCCGTTCGCCGATGAAGATTTGCGGCACCGTATGGCCGCCATTGGCGCGCTGCATCATCTCGCCTCGGGCGCCGGGCACGCTGTTCACATCAATTTCTTCATAAGCCGCGCCCTTACTGTCCAGCAGCTGCTTGGCATGATAGCAAAACGGGCAAAATCCCGTGGTGTAGATGGTGATCGGCGGCATTCCAGTTCCTCATATCAAACGTACATCCAGGCTATAGCACTCTGGCCAGGGTGAGTACATCCACCCGCGCGGCGCCATGGCGTTTCAATACCCTGGCACAAGCCGAAACCGTGGCACCGGTGGTGAAGACATCGTCAATCAAAACCACGTGAGCGCCCCGCAGCCGTGCCTTCTCCGTCGCCCGGACCTTGAATGCGCCGCGTACATTGCGCGCGCGCCCGGCCCGGCTGCGCCCGCCCTGGCTTGGCGTGGCACGGCTTCGTTGCAGCAGGCCCGGCAGGCTGGGTACACCACAGCGGCTCGACAGCGCACGGCTTAACAAAGCCGCCTGATTATAGCGCCGCCGTACCAGGCGCCAGCGGTGCAAGGGCACGGGCAGCAACAGATCCGCGCCATTTAGTCCATCCGCCCCACTCCAGAACTCCGCTCCCGCCCGTGCCAGCCATTGTCCAAAAGCCGGCACTCCATCCAGGCGGTCGCCATGCTTCAGGCGCAGTAGAAGGGAGCGGCTGTGCTCATCATAGGCCAGTACCGACCGGGCCCGGTCGAAATCAGGTGCGCGGCGGCTGCATGCGGCGCACAGCACATCCTCGCCCTCGTCATGGGGAAAGGGAAAACCGCAGGCCTGGCAGCAGGGTGGTTCCAGGAACCGCATGCCCGACCAGCACGGCGCGCACAGATTGCCCTGCCGGTCTACCATGGCGCCGCAACAGAGGCATTGCGGTGGCAACAGGGCATCGAGGAACACGGTCCCCGCAAGACCAAGCCGGCGCCCCATATCGGCCATTTTGGCCATTGGCATTTCCACCATCGCCCTGTAATGCTCCCTATTCGACACAGCATGCACAAGAAGGGGCGTACTATGGCACGTCTTGAGGACAAGGTCGCCTTGATCACCGGCGCGGCGTCCGGCATTGGCCGGGCCTCGGCCTTATTGTTCGCCGAGGAAGGCGCCGCCGTATTGCTGGCGGATATCAACGTCGAGGCCGCCTCGGAGGTGGTGGCCGAGATTGAGGCCATGGGCGGCCGCGCCATGTTCGTGGCCACCGACGTGGCGGACCCGGCGGCGGCGGAGGCCGCCGTGTCCCAATGCATCGCGGCCTTTGGCGGTTTGGACATTGTCTACAACAATGCCGGCGGGGCAACCCAGGATGACGGCAAGGTTTCCGAGATACCCCTGCAGGAATTCTGGCGCACCATGGGCGTGGATCTGTATGGCAGCTTTCTGACCTGCCGCTTTG
>CAYWYB010000113.1:0-14640 GCA_964462145.1 uncultured Rhodospirillaceae bacterium | reverse complement strand
CTCACATGATCTTAGGCTGCCCAATCCAGCTGGTCTTAGGCCGTGAAACGCAAACCCGTCTTCTTCAGGATGCGGTGAGAGTATAAAATCTCGTGCCCGCGATCCTTGATCCCCATCAACTTTGCGATCCGTTCTACTTTGTCCGATACTTCATCCCGGTCCCGGCCATGCACCATGGCAAACAGATTATAGCTCCAGTATGGCAGATGCCGGGGCCGATGATAGCAGTGCGAGACGAAATCCAAATCCCCAACCATTTTGCCAATGTCTGAGATGTCTTCGTCCGGCACATCCCAGACCGACATGCCGTTGGCGCGGTAGCCCAGGGCATAATGGTTGGGCACGGCGCCGATACGGCGGATCAGGCCGCCGTCCAGCATCCGCTGCAGGCGCGCCATGACATCGGCGACATCCATATCCAGTTCATCTGCCACCGCCTGATAAGGTTCCGCGACCAGGGGCAAACCGCCCTGGGTTGCGACGATGATGCGCCGGTCGGTTTCGTCCACGATGTCGTTCATGCTTCAAATCTCAGGCCGATAAAGAACTCTTCCTTTTTCGGCATGTTAAAGACCTTCAGACCGGTTTCCGCCTCGATCTCGGCGATTACTTCATCAATCCGCGAAAATTGTTCCGTTGCCAGAACAAACCACATATTCAACTGATGTTCACGGGCGTAGTTGTGGGCGACCTCGGCGTGGGCATTGACCTGTTCGGCAACTGCATCGTAGCGCTCCTCGGGCACGGAAATTGCGGCCAGGGTCAGGGCACCGCCCAGTTTTTCGGCGTGATACATGGGCCCGAAGCGGCTTAACAGGCCGTCGTCACGCAGACGCTGCAAACGGCGCAGCAGATCATCCTCGTCAATGCCCATGTCGTTTGCCACGGCGGCATAGGGCGATGGGCAGATGGGAAAGCCACCCTGCAGGCCATTGATGATCCGGCGGTCGATCTCGTCCAATGTGTGTTTTTCCGTCATCAGCCGGCCTTCGCCATGCCGCGGCCGCCGAAGCGGGCCGCGCTTTGTTTATAGCGTTTGGTGGAGAACAAGACGTGGTGGCGCAGATGTTCCAGGCCAAGCTGTTCGTTCAGCTGCGCGATCTGGCTCAACACATGGGCCCGTTCCTTGCCGTGCACCATCGCGAATAGATTATAGGGCCAGTTCGGCGGCTGGCGGCGGCGGCGGTAGCACAGGGTGACGAAAGGGTAGGCGGCCAGATCCTTGCCCAGGGCATCGACCTGGTCATCGGGCACATCCCAGACCGACATGGCATTGGCCCGATAGCCCAATTCATGATGCCGCACGATCAGGCCGAAACGGCGGATGACGCCGCCGTCCACCAGGCGGCGCAAGCAGGCGATAACGTCTTCCTCGGACAGGCCCAATTCAGTGCCCAATTCGGCATAGGGCCGGGATACCAGGGGCAGCCCATCGGCCAGGCGCGCCAGTAGTTGGTGATCCCTGTCCGCAAGTTCGATCATAGAGTGAATCCCAGATCGATATGATATTCCGCGTCCAGGGGCAGCTTTATGGGCCTCAGACCGGTTTCGCTTTCGATCTGGGCCAGGGCCTCATCCAGCCCGGCCTCATCGGCGGCGGTCAGAACAAACCACAGATTAAAATCATGCTCGCGGGCGTAATTGTGATTGACCGAAGGTAGGGCGCTGACTTGTTCGGCTACTTCATCCAGGCGCGCCGGCGGCACCGCCAATGCCGCAAGGGTCGAGGCGCCGGCGCTGTTGGGCCGTACCGTGACGCCGACCCGGCCCAGGATACCGCGTTCCTTCAGATCCCGCAGCATGGCCAGCAGAGCATCCTCGTCCATCCCCATGGCCGCCGCCATGGCCGCGTAGGGGCGGGGTTCCAGGGGAAAGTTCCGCTGATAGCCGTTCAGCAGCGCCCGCTCCTGTTCCGTGATGGATTGCACGGTGGGCATGGGTCTATAGCCCGATCCGATTGGCCCGGGCGGTGAGAAAAATGCCCGATGGTTTTTGTGCCGGCAGGGTCCGCAGCTGCTTGAAACTCTCGGTGTCATAGACATCGACCCGGTTGGCGTCGCGCACGGAAATCCAGACCTGTTCGCCGCGCGGCGTGAACTCCAGATGCAGCACCGCCTTGCCCGGCTTGAATTCATGCACAATCTTGCGGCTGGGCACGTCGATGACTTGCACCGTGTCGTTTCGCGGATGGGCGAAATTGACCCAGACCTGGCGCCCGTCGGGCCGGGCCACGGCAAAGATCGGCTGGCCATGAACGGCGATGCGCCCGACTTCCTTCCAGCTGCCGGGCTCTACCATCAGGACTTCGTGCCGGCCAATGGCGGGCAGGAAAATCACATCGCCGGCGCGGGCCCAGCCTTCCAGATGGGGCATCTTATAGACCGGTAGCTTCTCCTCGCCCCGGCCATAGCCGTCGAGTATGCGGCGCACGCCCTTTTCAGGCTGCCACAGATCCAGCATGGCCATGCCGTCCTCGCCAAACAGGCCGGCAATGTAGTAGCGGCCGTCATCGGTAATCAGGCCGTCATAGGGCAGTTCGCCGATATCGGTGAATTTTTTTAATTTCATATTCGCGCCATCGGAATTTCTGGCGGAAAAATCAGCGATCCAGATTTCGCCCGCGTTATACAACGAAAAGATAAACCGCTGTCCCGGCGCATCGGCCAGACCGACCACCTTGGACAGGCCGCTGCCGTCACTGGCCTGGGCCGGAATATCGGCCACTTGCTCCAACGTGGCCGCATTAAACACCTTGACCCCGCCCGGCTTGTAATTGGAGACGGCGACCAGGCTGCCGTCCTGGGAGATCGCGCCGCCGATGCTGTTGCCCCCCTGCACGACCCGCTTGACGATACGCTGTCGCAGGATATCAACCTTGCTCAAGCCGCCATCGCGGCCAAAAATGTAGGCGTAGCGTCCGTCCCGGGAATAAACGGCGGAGGCATGGCTGAGGTCGCCCAGGCCCTTGACCCGGCCCAGGGCAGCGCGCTGTGTGGTGTCGATAATCTGGATGCTGCCATGGGCGCGCTCGATCACCAGGCCCAGATCGCCGGTACCACGCAGTTTGGAAGCATCATCGGCGTGGCCATTGGCCATGGCCGAGACAAGCAGAACGGCGGTTGCCAGAACGGCGGAAATTTTCGCAAGAATCCTCATTGTTTGGCTTTCATTGCTCTATTTTCAAAGTTTGGCCCGACTTCATGGCCCGCACCAGAAAGGCGGCCTCCTGTTCCTTCAGCAGGAACCGCCAGGGTGGCATGGGCGTACCGGGCAGACCCTGCATGATAACCTCAACCAGGGCATCATCGGGTTTATCCGCCAAGTTGGCGGGCAACAGGGGACCGCCCAGGCCGCCCTTGAGGGTCAGGCCATGGCAGGAGCCGCAATCCTGTTGCAAGAGATACAGCAATTCCTTCTGCCGCGTTTCCGAGACGCTTCCTTCGCTCCAAACTGGGGTTGTCGCGGCGGCAGTCAAGGTAGCGGTAAAGGCGGCTGTCAGAAAGGCGCTAGCTGCCCACGGCGGAATTCGGCTGTTCATCGTCCTGCTCGGCCCCTGAGGCCTGATCTTTTTCGGCATCCGGCTGCACGCCCAATATGGCATGCAGAGCCACGACTTGACCGACGACGAACAATACCGGTCCATTAAAATTGGCGGCCCTCGCGTCGCTGGCCAGGCTTTCCAACGTGGAGACAATGTGCCGTTGCGCCGGCGTACTGCCATTGTTGATGGCGGCGGCGGGTAATTTCGGGTCGGCGCCGTGCTCAATCAATTTCGCGGTGATCTGTTCCACATTGGCCATGCCCATATAGATCACCAGGGTGGTCGATGGATCGGCCAGGCCCCGCCAGTCAAAATCCAGTTCGCTGTCTTCCCGGCAATGGCCGGTCAGGTAACGCACGCCCGTGGCCAGGCCGCGATGGGTCAGCGGCATGCCGACGGAGGCCGAACAGGCCGAGGCCGAGGTAATGCCCGGCACCACCTCGAAAGGCACGCCGTTTTCGACCAGGGTCATGGCCTCTTCCGAGCCGCGGCCAAAGACATATGGATCGCCGCCCTTCAGGCGCACGACATTGCGGCCGGATTTTGCCAGACGGACCAGCAATTGGTTGATTTCGGGCTGTGGGACGGAATGGTTACGGGGCTGTTTGCCAACGCTGATCAATGTCGTGCCCGACGGGATCAGAGCCAGAATTTCAGCCGAAACCAAGCGGTCATAGACCACCACCTCGGCGGCCTGCAGCAATCGGTGCGCTTTCATAGTCAACAGTTCCGGATCCCCCGGACCGGCGCCAACTAGAAATACTGTACTCGCTTTGGTCATCTAAAGCGTCCCCCGCCATCACGCGTCGTCTAGGTATAGTTAATCCAAATAGATAGTAGCGGATGATGGGATCGAAAAGGTTAACTTTTCGATCCCATCAAACATCTTAATAGACGTCCTTCCGCGTATTGTAAAAGTTGAACTTGCCGGTCGGAGTGACCAGACGCTTGTCACGGATGACATGTTTCAACTTCCGGGTCTTGTCGTCGACGATGACGATGGCCGATTCCTGGCTGGCGGAATTCCAGACAGAGAACCAGACTTCGTCACCCGCCAGGTTATATTCGCCCTGTACGACCCGGCGAACACCTTCGGTGATGCCGGACCATTCGCCGATCGGCAGCACTTCGTATTCCTTGGCGGGATCATTCAGATCGAATACCGCGATCGAGGATGATACCTCGGCCTCGGGGTTCAGCGGGGTATCCACGTAAAGGTTCTTGGACTTTGGATGGGTCTTGACGAACAGCGAGCCGCCGCCCTGACCTTCCAAACTCTGCACCAGCTTCCAGGCATATTGCGGATGCTTGACGGGGTCCGTGCCGATCAAGGCAATGGTCTCGTCGCCCAGATGCGAGGTGGCCCAGACCGGTCCGAACTTGGGATGGACAAAGTTCGCGCCACGGCCAGGATGCGGCGTGATGCCAACAGTGATGTTCTTCACCAGTCTACGGCGCTTGGTGTCGATTACCGAGATGATGTTGGAGGCATTGGCCGCCGACATGAAATACCGTCCGGTGGAATCAAAGCCGCCGTCATGCAGGAACCGGGCCGCATCGATGGAGGTGATGCTCAGCGCCTTCAGCGATGAATAGTTGACCATCATGACTTGGCCGGTTTCCTTCACGTTGACCAGGAAATCCGGATGGTAATGCGAGCTGACGATCGCCGCGACTCGTGGTTCGGGATGATATTCCCCCGTGCCGACGGTCATGCCGCGGGTCGAAACCACTTTCCGTGGCTTCAAGGTATCGCCGTCCATGATCACGAACTGCGGCGGCCAATAGGCACCCGCGATGGCATAGGTGTCTTCCCAGCCCTTCATCTTCGAGGTTTCAACCGAACGGGCCTCACTGCCGACCTTGATCTCGGCCACCGAGGTTGGCGGATCCATGTACATGTCGATCAGGTTGACCTTGGCATCCCGGCCGATCACGAACAGATAGCGCCCGGAGGCGGAAATGCGGGAAATATGCACCGCATAACCGGTATTGATGACATGGGTGATTTTCTTCGTGGCGCCGTCGATCAGGGCAATTTGACCCGTGTCACGCAGGGTAACCGAGAACAGATTGTCCAGATCAAGCTTGTTCATCTGCTTGGAAGGACGCTTGTTCACAGGCACGTGCACTTTCCACGTGGCCGTAATTTCCTTCATGCCGAATTCCGGCGGCTGCGCCGGGTCCATCAGCAAATAAGCGGCCATCATGTCGATCTGGGCCTTGTTCAAGCCACCGCCGTCACCCCAGTTCGGCATGCCGCCGGGTGAGCCATAGGTAATGAAATCGCGCAGATATTCGAATCCATGCTCCCGGGTAATCTTGGTGGTCAAGGGTTTGCCCGTCGCGCCCTTGCGCAGCACGCCATGACAGCCGGCGCAACGTTCAAAGTAGATCTGGTTGGCCTTTTGGTAATCGGCCGCCGAAAGGGTCGGCATGCCAGGCGTGCTGCCCGGTTGTTCAACCTTTTCGTCACGCAGCACATCCAATCTTGGCTTATATTTGCCGCCGGGTGTTGTTTCATGCTTCTTCAAATCGGCCTTGGACGGCGTATCCGCCGCGTGGGCGGAAATGGATCCGAACGTCAGCGCAACCGCGACTAATGCACCGGTAGATAATCTTGATATGAGTAAAGACATCTTCGCTCCCAAGAATTATGTGCGTTATCCCATGAATTTAAGAGCTTTGACTTGAACGTCCTTGACCGTGGTCATTTCCTATTCGGAAAAATACCGGCATGTTTTACAGTGGGTAGTTGAGCAAGCGGGGTTCTCCATGTCGGAATGGCGCCACGGCAGGGATGGCTACGGGGCGACACTTGACCCAGCCACGCCGTTGCGAAACACGGCCCGGCGCCACATCATATTCCCCATGACAGCTTTATCGATTGTCGCGCGAATCGGGTGTTTTGCACTCGCACTGATCCTGACATTGTTCATCTCCGCCGCGCCCGGATGGGCTAAGGAGGGTGAGCGCATCGGTCCGGAAACACTGGCTCGGGTGTTCCCTGGCGCCGATCGGGCCGGGTCCCTGGCCGGCAAACCACTGGCCGCCTCGGTCTTCAAGGGCGGGGCGCGGATTGGTTATATTTTTTCCACTCAGGATGTTGTTGGCTCCGTCGGATTTTCCGGCAAACCGATCGATATCATGGTGGGCCTGAACAATAAGGGCCTGATCACCGGCGCCGTACTGCGCAGCCATAGTGAACCGATACTGGTGATCGGTATCCCGGATCAGGCGCTGCGTGATTTTGTTGCAGATTTTGCCAAGGTCGATATCCATCAACCGGGGCAGGTGCGCGAAGCAGTCAGCCGCCTCGGTGCCCTACCCGATGCCATTTCGGGCGCCACAATTTCCAGTTCGGTGATCGCCGACTCGGTGATCCGGGCCTCCCGCATGGTCGCCCGCAGCCGCGGTTTGCTGGCGGCGGTGCAGTCCAAGGTCCGCCTTGACCGTGAAACTTATGAGCCGGCTGATTGGCAGGAGTTGCGCGCCGACGGCTCCATTGCCCATCTGGTGCTTAATCATGGCAATATCGAACAGGCCTATCGCGACCGCGTAGCCATTCCAGGGGCGGAATTTCCTGGCAATCAAGCGCCCGAGGACCTGTATTCCGAACTTTACACGGCCCTGATTACGCCGCCTCGGGTTGGCCAGAATCTGTTGGGCCCACAGGTCTTCAACCGTCTTTTGCGGGACATGGGCCCGACTGATCAAGCCATATTCATCGGCGGCAACGGAATTTACTCCTACAAGGGGACGCGGTATCGCCGCTCCGGCCTGTTTGACCGCATTCAGATCGTGCAGGGCGACAAGATAATCCGCCTGGTCAAGAAACATTATCACTTTGTCGAATCGGTAAAGATCGCGACCGCGCCGCCGCTGCGGGAAACCGGTGTTTTTGTCCTACCCGCCGATACCGGTTTCAATCCCCTGGCCGAATGGCGCCTGGAATTGCTGGTCAGCCGGGAGACCAAACAGGGCGGCATGGTACATCTGGATTTTCCCTTGTCCTATGTACTGCCGGCGCGTTACCGCCTTGGTGGCGATGCCAAGGCGGCGGCGCCGACGGACAATCAGATGGACCGGGTCCTGGTCTTTTTGCAGCAACAGCTGGCCGAGGGAGAACCCGCCCTATGGCTGCGCAACTGGCGTGACCGGGTCGGGCGGATCGCTACTCTGTTGGGATTATTGCTGATCCTCAGCGCGATCCTGGTTTTTCAGGACAATCTGGTGCAGCAACAGCGGCTGTATCGTTCGGTCAGGCTGAGCTATCTGGGCGTGACACTGGTCTGGATCGGCTGGTACGCCGGGGCGCAGTTGTCGGTCATAAACGTGCTGACCTTCGTGCAATCTCTTTTGACCGGTTTCAGCTGGGAATTCTTCCTGCTTGATCCGTTGATTTTTATTCTTTGGAGCTATGTCGCCGTAACCCTGTTGTTCTGGGGCCGGGGGGTGTTCTGCGGCTGGCTGTGTCCCTTTGGCGCCTTGCAGGAATTGCTCAACGAAGGCGCGCGGCTGCTGCGCATTCCGCAAATCACTGTGCCTTTCGCCCTGCACGAACGCCTCTGGCCGATCAAGCACATCATTTTCCTCGGCCTGTTCGCGGTTTCGCTGCATTCCACGATCATGGCCATCGCCGGCTCGGAGGTGGAACCCTTCAAGACCGCGATCTCCATGCATTTCGTACGCCACTGGCCGTTCGTCGCCTATGTCGGTGGGCTGTTGTTCCTGGGCCTGTTCATAGAACGGTTTTTCTGCCGTTATCTGTGCCCCCTGGGCGCGGCCCTGGCGATACCGGCACGGCTGCGCATGTTCCAATGGTTGAAGCGGCGCTTTCAATGCGGCCGCGAATGCCGCCTCTGTGCCGTGCACTGCACTGTGCAGGCGATCCACCCCGATGGCTCGATCAATCCCAACGAATGCATTCACTGCCTGGCCTGTCAGGCGAATTTCTATGACAATGGCAAATGTCCGCCGTTGGTGGCCCGGCGCAAGCGCCAACAAGAACGGGCCGCCAAACAGGCCGCATACGCGGAAAGGACAAGCTGATGCGGAAACATGCTGTTCCCGTCCTGACCCGGCGCCGCTTCATCGCCATCGCTGCTACGGCGACGCTGTTGCCGGGCGTGGCGAATGCTAGGCCGCGGCGCTTTGAATGGCGGGGCGGCGCCTTGGGAGCCGAGGCCAGGATCGTGCTGCATCATCCCGACAAAGCCGCCGCCGAGGCCGCGATCGCCGCCTGTCTGGACGAAATTTCCCGCCTGGAAAACCAATTCAGCCTGTACCGTCCCGACTCCGCCCTGAACCGATTGAACACGGCGGGCAAATTGTCCACGCCATCCCACGACATGCGCCGCCTGTTGCAGCTATGCCGCCAGTTTGGCGATCTGAGTCAGGGCGCCTTCGATCCCTCCATCCAGCCGTTGTGGCAATTGTATGCCGAACATTTCGCCAGGCACCCCGGCGATCCTGCCGGGCCCGGCCTGGACGCCATCAACGCCGTGCAAAGGCATATCGATTACCGGCGTATTGCCGTCGGCGCCGAGGAAATCCGCCTTGATCCCGGCATGGCCTTGACCCTGAACGGCATCGCGCAAGGCTATATCACTGACCGGGTGGCTGATCTGCTGCGCGCCAGGGGCTGGGGGGATGTGCTGTTGAACCTGGGCGAAATCCGCGCCCTGCCGGGACGCCCCTGGTCGGTGGCACTGCCGGGGAATGGCCCGGTCCTTGAGCTAAGCAATGCCGCCGTCGCCACTTCCGCGGGCGCGGGCAGTCCGTTCGCGGGAGCACAAGGCCCGCATCATCTGCTGCACCCAGGGACCGGCAGCAGCGCCCGGCACTACACCTCCGTCTCCGTCCTGGCCCGCACCGCGACCGCCGCCGACGCCCTGTCGACGGCGCTATATCTGTCGCCGCCCGAAAGCACGGCTGATTTATTGCAGAACGGCGGCGGCCAGCAAGCCTGGCTGCGGGAAGCAAATGGCGCCCTACGGCATTTGCGGGCCTAGACCAGCCTTGCGCAGACCATCCAGCAGCATTGCCATATGTTCGGGCCGCTGGAACAGTTGGTTTTCGCCTCTGAAAAGGCTGTCGATGAAGTCGGGTGCGAAGCGTATCAGTTCCGTCCGGTGGGTTTCCAGCAACACCTGATTGCCGGCCTCGGCGGCATAGGCAATCATCATGGCGCGCCGGATTGGGGCGTTGGGATGCGCTTGGATTGCCTTGCCGGCCCATTCCTCGAAACCGGCGGCATCTCTCTCGATAAAGGCCGCCATGGCCAGGGCCAGGGACGAGATACCAGCAAATCTATCCTTTGGGCTGAGGCGAAGCGCCATATGAGCGTGCTTCTTGGCGTCCTCGAATTTGCCTGCGCTTGCTTCACACCAAGCCCAGAAATTGAGAATGAAGGTGTCGTTGGGGTTGAGTTCATGGGCACGTTGGAAGTCGCGGTTAGCGTCCTGGTACAGTCCTTTGCGAAACCGGGCCAGCCCAAGGCAATGATACGCCATGTAGGAATTCGGTAGTTGGGCATAAAACTTTTTGGCCCATTCTTCCGCGCAATCGGCCGCGGCCAGTGGATCGCTGCCCCAGCGGAACAGACTTTGCACGAAATAAGCAAAGCAAATTGTCTGATAGGCAATAGCACATTTGGCATCTTTGTCGAGAGCTGCAATGGCTGTGGTAATCGCGCGGTCCTGCATCAATGGATCGGCGGCGTTCGTGCTTGATCTCGACAATTCCCGCGCTGACCAGGCGAGTTCATGGGCTTCGCCAAACACCCGCTCGCCACGCCCAATCCGCTCCAATTCAGCGTTGGCAATCTGCGGCGAGATGCTGCCTACGACCTGGCTCGTTACCTGTTCTTGTAAATCAAAAACGTCCTCCAACGCACCATCGTAACGTTCCGCCCAAACATGGCTGCCATCCTGGCCGTCGATCAACTGCGTGGTGATGCGAACCCGTTGCCCCGCCCTGCGCACGCTGCCTTCCAGGATGAAGTGGACGCCAAGTTCCCGCGCGACGTCCTTCACGTCGATTCGCTGGCCCTTGTAGGTAAAGGAGGTGTTGCGGGCGATGACGAACAAGTCTTCGAAACGCGACAACTCGGTGATGATGTCTTCCGTCATGCCGTCGGCGAAAAATTCCTGCTCCGGATCGCCCGACATGTTGTCGAACGGCAATACGGCGATCGAGGGCTTTTCGGGCAGCGCCAGTGTCTCGGCGGCTACCGTGTTCGCGGTGGCGGCCTGGGTCCAGCGCCAGACATGGATGGGACGGGTAATATTTTTCAGAGCCTGCTCGCCCGCATCCTCGAAGGTCGCCGCGAGTCGGTCGCGCACGTCTTCGTGTACCCGGTTCGAGATGGCCACGCCGCCCGGTGCGGCGGTCTCTTGCAGCCGCGCCGCGATATTGACGCCGTCGCCCAGGATATCCTCGCCCTCGATGATGATATCGCCAAGATTGACGCCGATACGGAAGCTAATGCGCTGGTCTTCGGCAACCGCCGTATTGCGTTCGGCCATGCCCTGTTGAATTTCGATCACGCATTGGGTGGCGTCAACGACCGACGGGAACTCCAGCAACAGCCCGTCACCCATGGTCTTGACGATGCGTCCGCCGTGTTGGGCGATCTTGCCGTCGATCAGCTCCGTGCGGTGTGCCCGCAAATCAGCCAGCGTACCGGTCTCGTCCGCACCCATCAGACGCGAATAACCGACCACATCGGCGGAAACAATCGCCGCCAGTCTGCGTTGTGTACCCTTAGCCATGGCGCAAGTGTAACGGCAGGCGTTCGGCGAAGCTATCCGTGAGTCGGATTTAGCGCAGGGATATACCCAGCACCCTTTCCAGATCGCTGATTGCCTGCTCCGGCCCCAGAACCTTGATGGTGGTCATGCCCATGGCCTTGGCCGGTTTCAGGTTGACGCCCAGATCATCGAGGAAAACCGCCTGGGCCGGTTCCACGCCCAGCATTTCACAGGCGATCTGATAGAAGCGCGGTTCCGGCTTGCGGATGCCGACCTGGCTGGATTCCACCACCTGTTCAAAGATTTCCATGACCTTGCCGATCTGCGCCGCCTTTTCCGGGTCCCGGCTCATGGAGGGGCCGTGGCCCGTGCGCATGTTGTTGGTCAGGCAGGCGGTCTTGTAGTTCTTGGCGACAATCTTCAGGGCCGTGACCATCTCGGGCTGCAGGCTGCCCGACAACAGGGGCAGGATTTCGCTGCCGTTGACCGCATGGCCGGCGGCGGCCGATTCTGCCTCGAACAGGTCGCCGAATTCCGCGTGACTGACCTCGTTCCGCTCCATCTTGGCCCAGGCGTTGGCGTCCGGGTTGGTGGCATTGATGGAACGGATGAAATCCTTGGGCAGGCCATGTTCTTCTTCATAGCGGGCGAAGGCGGCGAAGGGTGACGTGGTGAAAACCCCGCCGAAATCCCACAATACGGCCTTGATACTCGTGTTCTGCGTACTCATACGAATGTGCTTTCTATTTGTCGTCCGGAACCAGGCGCAGGGAAGCCGAATTCAGGCAATAGCGCAAGCCCGTAGGCGCCGGGCCATCGGGAAAGACGTGGCCAAGATGGCCGTCGCAGCGGGTGCACAGGACCTCTGTACGCCGCATGAACAGGGAATTGTCCGATTCCTCGGCCACGTTCTCCGCCACCAGGGGGGTGTGAAAGCTGGGCCAGCCGGTGCCAGAATCGAACTTTGCCTCCGACGAAAACAGCTCCAAGCCGCAGCAGACACAGGTATAGATGCCTGTGTCATAGCAGCTGTTATAGCCGGGGCCAAAGGGCCGCTCGGTACCCTTTTTTCGGGCGACGTGAAATTCCTCGTCCGTCAACTGCGCCCGCCATTCCGCGTCGGTCTTCGTGATTTTATCCATCCCCATTCCCCAAAATTCCCCTAGAATTTTTTCAATGCCTTGTTGATTTGCTTGATCTGATGCGGGATGTCCAGAGCGATTTTCGAGGTCAGCTCCAAATCCCGGTCTTCCAGCACATCACCCTTGTGGCTATCGGCCCAGGCCTGCACGGCGGCATCCCGCTCGATCAGCAACTGCGCGATCTGCGGCTGATACAGGGCCACCATGGCCGTGATCCAGCGGTTGACGGCCCAGGAGGGAAAGGTGTGGTCGATTTCGAATTTGTCCAGCAGCTCGGTCACGTCGGCGGCGCCGTACCAATGTTCACCGGTGACCCAGCGGTTGGTGGTGAACAGATGCGTCGGATAGCCCTTCTGGTCCATCGAGATAGCGCCCAGATGACAGATGATCTCGTCGCCCTCGGGCCACTCATCGGTACCGGCAAAGGGGATGGGACGCATCCGTTCGGGAATGGCCTCGCGCCGGACAAAGAGATGGAAATGGCCGTGTTCGCCCTCTTCCGGGCGGTGGGAATGGTAATAGTACTGCCCGTAGGTTTCATGGTCGTAGACGTCGCCTTCCGGGTAATGGTCCCATTCATAGAAGGTGCCGCCGTGTTCGATCACCTGGCCCACCACGTTGGCCGAAGTTTTCTCCAGAACGCGGTAGCACTCCAGAACCTCCGCCCCGGCGGCGGCCATTTTTTCCAACCGTTGCCGCGATAACCCGTCGAACAAACTCATGACATCGCCCTCGTTTCCGTCACTATTTTCATTCTGCCTTATTCCCTGACCAATCGAAAGCCGATCAGGATATGCTTTATGGCGGCCGGCCGGCCATGGCGCGCGGCGGGCCGGCAGACACCTCAACCTTTGTCATCCCATGAACCACCCTTGACCAGATAGCGGTCCGGGCGTGCCTTCTGGCCGTTGGCCGGTGTGGCGGTCCATTCAAAGACCTGGCCGGCGGGATCCAACAGGCCAAAGGGGCTGGCCCCGTTGCTGAATTGTCCCACCGCCATGGTGTCAAATGGGCCCGCGTCGTGGCTGTTCAGGCGCCTGGCGTCGTATTCATTGCCCCAGGGGAAAGACCGGCCATCGGTACCCCGCGCCGCCTTTTCCCACTCCAGCTCGTTTGGCAGGCGCCAGCTATGTCCGCTCTCGGCGCTTAGCCATGCGGCATAGGCCAGGGCATCGCCGTGGGATACCAAAACCACCGGATGATCCTGCCGCCCCGGCGGCGGCAGCCGTTTGCGCCAGGCGTGGCGCCGGGTGTGCTGATAGGGATGGATCAGACGGTAGCTGCGCCAGGTCGCCCGGTCGACGTCGGGGGCGGGGTGCCCGGTGGCCGCGACAAAGGCCGCATACTGGTAGTTGGTGATCGTGCTCCGGGTGATGGCGAAGGCCGGCAGATGATGCCGCCGCCGGGGCCGTTCATCATCATACCAGCCCCACTGACGAGTGCGGTCGTGGCTATAGGCGGCCTGGTCCAGGTCATAGGCGGCGTCACGCTCGGCCTGGCCGGAACCGGCGATGAAGCCGCCTGCCGCAACGGCGACGGTTGCCGGTACCGGGATTTCTCCCGCCCGCACGCCGCCAGCTTCCACCCAAATAATGACGGCGAATAGTGCAACGATGAATGCCGATGCGCGCTTCGAAAGCTTCCTCATGATGTGAAGTTACAGACGGCGGCATCGAATTCCCAGGCCCGCTCACGGAAGTTTGAGTTGATGTGACTCGTTTCCATCCTGTGGCGGGTGCAGATATAGGGCGCGAAGAAATTGGGGAACAATCAAATGAATGCTGGAGGCTGGATCGTGCGATCAACGAAAAGCAAAATCATCAAATCATCCGTGTTGCAAGTGGTCATGGGGGCGGCCTTGGCGGCCGGTGCCGCTATTCCGTTGGCCGATGTGGCCTTTGCCAGAGCCGCCGCGCCGGCGACAACTGGCGCCTCCAATGGGGTTAACCCCACTGCCGTCGCCCGGGGAACGGTGACTGGGGGAACGGCGGCTGGGGGCCAGCAGCCCAACGCGCCCGCCGCGCCCAGACAGCAGGGGCCAATGCAAGTGGCAGCATCGTGCAACCCGTGCGCCAGCAAGAAACGCGGCTGCGGTGCCTGCAACCCATGTGCGGCCAAGAAGAAAGGTTGCGGCGCCTGCAATCCCTGTGCCGCGAAAAAGGCCTGTGGCGCCTGTAATCCCTGTGCCGCCAAGAAAGCCTGT
>CAYWYB010000112.1:0-14736 GCA_964462145.1 uncultured Rhodospirillaceae bacterium | reverse complement strand
GGATCAGCCATGGCGCCAGTACGGTAACGATGCCAAAGGCCAGGCCGTTCCACAGGCTTGCCGGCTGTTCCAGGATGGCGGCCAGGATTTGCAAATAGATCTCGGCGAAGACGATCGCCACCAGGTAATGAAAGGCCCAGCCCAATATCAATTCGCGGCGCACGGAAGGGGTGTCCTGGATATCGTCATGGCGAAAGACACCCCGGCCCAGATAGGCCACCCAACGGCCCACATAATGCCAATCCCGGTTCTTGCCCAGGCCGCGTTCAAGCAGATATTCGTAAATATCGGTGACGATATTGGCGACCACGCCAACGACCAGAATTTCCAGCCACGAAACATCCATCGCTTCCGCTCCCTCCACAATATCGCGTCGGCATCTAAAGCGCCTTATGCGATTACTATAGCAGAAATCTATTCAGGAGTTTCAGGCACCACGCTGCGCGCGATTGTCGCATCCAGCGCCTCGAAATCGTGATAGCGAATGGTCTCGTACAGCTCGGCCCGTGTTTGCATACGATCCAACATGGCCTGGGCGCTGCCCGTCGCCGCCAGTTCGCCATACAGATCCGCCACCGCATGGGCTGCGATGCGCAGGGACGAAGCCGGCCAGATGACGATCTTGCAGCCCAGGGCTTCCAACTCCGCCGCCGTACGATACGGCGTGCGGCCGAACTCGGTCATATTGGCCAGCACGGGAACCTTGACGGCATCGGTAAAGCGGCGGAAATCATCGTCGGAAATCAGGGCATCGGGAAAGATGATATCGGCGCCCGCCTCCACATACAGTTTAGCCCGTCGGATCGCTTCATCCAGGCTTTCGGCGGCGGCATCGGTGCGGGCGACGATTTGCAAATGCCGCCGGGCCGAGACGGCGGCGGCGATCTTGCGGGCCGCATCTTCCGGGCTGGCCAGTTGCTTGTCGTTCAGATGGCCGCATTTTTTCGGCAGAACCTGATCCTCGATCTGCACCGCCGCCGCACCCGCGTCCTCCAACTCGCGGACCAGGCGCATGGCGTTCAGGGCCTCGCCATAGCCGGTATCACCGTCGACGATCAGGGGAAGGCCCGTGGCACGGGCCAATATGCGCGTGGCGCCGCAAAGCTCCTCCATGGTCATGACGCCCAGATCGGGCAGTCCCATGCCGGCGGTCAGCGCCGCGCCGGAGACGTACAGGCATTCAAAACCGGCCTTCCTGGCCAGCAGCCCGGACATTCCATCATGCGCACCGGGCACCCCAAGGATGCCGGGGCGGCCCAGCAGATCAGCAAGGCGGCGCCCTGCCGGCGCCACATCGGCCCCACCGGCAAACCAGATCGGCTGCTGCTCGGGTTTATCGTTGTTTGACATCGTCCCACTCCCTCGGATCTTTCGCCATGCAATGAAATATCACGGAAAGGGGTTTTCCGCTGTCTTGATTGATCGGCTCGTCCATGGCCGTTACCACCAGGCCGGCGGCCTTGAACGCCGCGAACCATGAACCCAGGGTGCGAAAATACCAGGGCATGGGCGCCCAATCACCCTTGGTAAAGGAGGCAAAGGTCTCCTCGCGCCAGCCATCAACATAAGCACCCTCGCCAGATGCGGCGCCTGGATGAAGGGTCTGGATTAGAAGCCTGCCCTCCGCGGCGAGAGACTTCGCCGCCGCCGCAAGAATTGGCGCGATATCCTGGTCCAGAAGAGAAAAGTTGCAAATCACAGCATCATATGGCCCGCCAAGTTTGTCCGGCTGCACGGCCAGCGTTTCATAGCTCAGCACCATGTAGGTGCCGCCTTGGTGGGCGGTACGGGCCGCATCTATCAACACCGCACTGCCGTCCGTACCCGTGGCCTCGCATCTCGGTTCTCCGCGCAATTCATCGCACAGCCGGCGGAGCAGCCAACCTTCACCGCAGCCGATATCAAGCACACGCCGCGGCCGCAGTGCCTTGACCGCATCAATGATGGCCTGATCCGTACCCGCCGCGCGGCTTGGGATAGCCTCTTCCCTGACCGCCGTGGTCCACAGCGCGGCATTGCGCTCCCAACTGTTTATGATGTCGCTATTTCCCGCCACGGCTCACCCCGGCGTTGCCATCAAATCTTTGTCATGCAGAAACGACAACAGCAGCTCGCTGACCGCCTGTGCCTGCTCCTGTTGCACCCAATGGCCGGCGCCCGGCAGCAAATGCACATCCGTCATGGCGCTGCAGGCTTTATCGCGCATGGCCTCGATCGAGCCGGGAACCTGATAAATGCCCCAATCCGAGGCGCCGGCGATAAAACACGACGGCACATCGATGCTACGCCCGGAAAATATTTCAAGATCAGCCTCGAACTTCCCCGAGGTCCGCGCCCGGTACCAGTTCAAGCCGCCCTGAAAACCGGTGCGGGCGTATTCGCCGGCATAGACCGCCAGTTCGTCCTCGCTCAACCACGTACATGCCGCGACCTCCTGAGCGCTGGGCATCTCCGCCGCCACGGTCTCGGCCATGTTCTGGCCGTGCTCCATGATGTAGTAGGTGGGCATCTTGGCCAGTTCATCCGCCGTCCAGGCCGCCAAGGGATAAGGTTCGTTGCCGGCCCAATCGGCGCTTTTGTGATGGTAATAGGCACGTAGAAAATCATGCATGCCCTGGGGGCACTCCGTCATGTCGGCATTGGCCGGACGGGTCGAATAATACCACTGGTAATGCTTGCGTGGCCGGGCCAGCGCCGTCAGCGCGGCGTGAATATCGGGGCCGGGTGCGGCATCGGGATCAATCGCGGGCGGGCCGCCGAAAGGCGCGCTCATCAAGACGACGGAACGGAAGACATCCGGTCTGATCAGGGCGCAATGGGCCGCGACGGGTGAGCCGAAGTCATGGCCCACGACCCCGGCGACCGAGTCATAACCCAGCGCAAAGACCAGGCCCAGGGCATCGCGAGCCAGATTGAGCATGCGGAAATTGCCAAGATCAGTATCGTATTCCCGGTCCCATCCCGTGGTCCGGCCATAGCCCCGCTGATCGGGCGCCACCACATGATAGCCCGCCGCCGCCAGAGGCAGCATTACCTTGCGCCAGCTATAGGCCAGTTCCGGAAAGCCATGCAGCAACAGGACACAAGGCCGTCCCGGTTCCTCGAAACCCGCCTCCAGTATGTGCATATCAAGGCCGTTCACGCCCTGGACAAAGCGGCAGCGGATACCCTTCCCAAGAGTTCCGGCGCCATAGGCTGATGCATCGTTCATAAGCTAATCCATATTAAAGAGACCGTACCAAGGGCAGATAATAGCCATTTTCCGCGCAATAGCAGGCAATTCTTGTGGCCCACTTGAGTTATCGGCCCAGGCACCCTAAATTGGCGGCAAATCTTATCCCTCATCCCCCCAGATTATATGGCGTAACGAACGATGAAATTTGAAGGTACGGACTCCTACGTAGCAACGGACGATCTTATGATCGCGGTAAATGCGTCTATCACCCTGCAGCGGCCCCTTTTGATCAAGGGCGAGCCCGGCACCGGTAAAACCGTGCTGGCCCACGAAGTGGCGAAGGCATTGGACCGGCCCCTGATCGAATGGCACATCAAGTCCACCACCAAGGCGGCGCAGGGCCTGTATGAATACGATGCGGTCTCGCGCCTGCGGGATTCCCAGCTTGGCGATGAAAAGGTCAAGGACATCTCCAACTACATCGTGCGCGGCAAACTTTGGGATGCCTTTACCCAGCCGGAATCCCCGGTGTTGTTGATTGACGAGGTGGACAAGGCGGATATCGAATTCCCCAACGATCTGTTGTTGGAATTGGACCGCATGGAATTCTTTGTCTACGAAACGCAGGAAAGGGTCATCGCGCAAAACCGGCCCATCGTGATGATCACCTCGAACAACGAAAAAGAATTGCCGGACGCCTTCCTGCGCCGCTGTTTCTTCCACTACATCCGCTTTCCGGAGCGGGATACGATGCAGGAAATCATCGATGTGCATTATCCGGACATCCAGAAATCCCTGGTCCGCGAGGCGCTGAATATTTTCTATGAAGTGCGCGATGTGCCCGGCCTGAAGAAAAAACCGTCAACGTCGGAGCTGCTGGATTGGTTGAAGCTGTTGATGTCGGATGATGTCTCGCCAGAAATTCTGCGCACCAAGGATCCGAAAAAGCTGATCCCGCCCTTGCACGGCGCCCTGTTGAAGAACGAGCAGGACGTGCATCTGTTTGAACGCCTGGCCTTTTTGGCGCGGCGGGAGCAGGGTAGCTAGGCAACTGGACAGCAGGGAAAACGCCCATGTTCTTCAATCTTTTCTACGAGCTGAAAGCCGCCAAGGTTCCGGTCAGCCTGAAGGAATATATTACCCTTCTCGAGGCCATGTCCCTTAACGTGGCGGAATACAGCGTCGATAACTTTTACTATCTATCCCGTTCCTGCCTGGTCAAGGACGAACGCAACCTGGATAAGTTCGACCGGGTCTTCGGCTCCGTCTTCAAGGGGTTGGAACGGCCCGAGGAAGGCGCCGTCACGGAAATTCCCGAAGAATGGCTGCGCAAACTGACCGAGCTGCACCTGACGGAAGAGGAAAAAGCCAATATCGAAGCCCTGGGCGGCTGGGAAAAGATCATGGAGGAGCTGAAAAAGCGCCTCGAAGAACAGGAAAAGCGCCACCAGGGCGGCAGCAAGTGGATCGGCACGGGGGGCACCTCGCCCTTTGGCGCCCAGGGCTATAACCCCGAAGGCATCCGCATCGGCCAGGAGAAATCCCGCCACCGCCGGGCCGTCAAGGTCTGGGACAAGCGGGAATACCGCAACTTCGACGACACTGTTGTTCTGGGCACCCGTAATATCAAGGTCGCCCTGCGCCGTTTGCGCCAGTTCGCCCGCGAGGGCGCGCCCGACGAGCTGGACCTGGATGATACCATCCGCTCCACCGCCAGGAACGGCGGCTATATCGACATCAAGATGCGGCCTGAACGGCGCAATACGGTGAAGGTATTATTGTTGCTGGATGTGGGCGGCTCCATGGATGATCACATCCGCACCATGGAGGAATTGTTCTCGGCCACCCGGACCGAATTCAAGCATATGGAATCCTTTTATTTCCACAACTGCATGTACGAGAAGGTCTGGAAGGACAACCGCCGCCGCCATACGGAACACATTCCCACCTCGCAGTTGATCAACACCTACGGCCCGGACTGGAAGCTGATCTTTGTCGGTGACGCCACCATGAGCCCCTATGAAATCGTTTATCCGGGCGGCAGCGTGGAACATTGGAACGAGGAAGCCGGCCAAGTCTGGATGGAGCGCATGCTGGATCATTTCAAGCATTCCTGCTGGATCAACCCGGTGCCCGAACGTCATTGGGAATACACCCCGTCCCTGCAAATGCTGCAGCAGATCATGGGGCACCGCATGTTTGGCTTGACCCTGGATGGCCTGGACCGGGGCATGCGCAGCCTGGCCAGATAGACGGCTCCAGGCTTGCCGCGGTACTCGGCGGCGGCGGCGTTATCCGGCCGCGGCGTAATTCTCGCCTAGGCTGGGGCGATAGTCCGCCAACCAGCGCACGAACTCGTCCGCTGCAACAGGTTTGCTGAAATAGTAGCCCTGCATTTCATCGCAGCTCAAGGCATCGAAGAAACGCAACTGCGCTTCCGTTTCGACGCCTTCGACGACCACATCGACATCCAGGCCACGGGCCAAATGGACCACGGTGGAGGCGATCATTTCGTGCGTTTTGTTGCCTGGAATACCAGCGACGAAAAATCGGTCTACCTTCAATTTGTCAATCGGAAATTTAGTCAAATAAGCCAGGGATGAATAACCGGTACCGAAGTCATCGATGGAGATCTTAACACCCATCTCGCGCAGGGCTTCCAACGCCGCGGCAACATGATCCGCGTTCTCGATCACCAGACCTTCGGTAATCTCGAACTCCAGCAACGCCGGATCAACATCGTATTCCCTAGCCGCCGCACGCACGGTCTCGACCAAATCGCCCTTGCGGAACTGTAGCGGCGATATATTCACCGCCACGGTGCTTGGATGTACATCCTGCGCTCTCCAGGCCGCTATCTGTCGGCAGACATCACGCACGACCCATTCACCCAGTTCGGCGATCAGACCGGTCGTCTCGGCAATTTCGATCAGGCCCGCGGGCAGCAATGGCTGCTGTCCGGCCCGCTCCAGCCGCAACAGGGCCTCGCAACCAATGCACTGATGATCCGAGGAGCGAATTTTGGGCTGATAATAGAGTTGAAAGCTGCCTTCTCCGAGCGCGGCGCGAAGTTCCTTTTCCAGGTCCTTGCGTTTTCGCTCCCTGGCATCCAAGGCATCATCGAAGAAACGAAATGTCAGCCGGCCTGCGTTTTTCGCCTGATATAAGGCCAAATCGGCATTCTTCAGCAATTGCTCCTGGTCGTGGTCGCCTGGTGTCAGGGTATCGATGCCAATGCTGCAGCCAACCGAGGTTTCATGCCCGCCTATCTTAATGGGCGCCGACATTTCCTCGATGATCTTCTTCGCTATGATCGTAGCGGAATCGGAAGATTCTAAATTGGTTGCAATCACGGCGAATTCATCACCGCTCAGCCGGGCCACGAAATCTGTCTCCCGCACACAGCGGGTCAGCCGCCGCGCACTTTGAACAAGCACACGGTCGCCGGCGGGATGGCCATACGTATCATTTACGGCCTTGAATTCATCGATATCCACCAGCATCAGGGCAAACGGCTTGCCCGATCGTTGACACTGCGCAACGGAATCCGCCAGCTGCCGGTCGAACAAGGTGCGGTTCGCCAACGAGGTCAGAGCATCATACTCAGCCAACCTGGACAGCCGCGATTGGATACGTTTCTGCTTGATGCTGTAGCGGATCGCGCGGGCCAGCTGATCCTCGGTCATATTGCCCTTGACCAGATAGTCCATGGCCCCGGCTTCCATGGCCAGCAGGTCAATTTCGTTGCTGTCCTGGCCGGTCAACAAAATCATCGCGGCTTCGCATTTGCCATGCGCCAAGGCAAGGTTAATCAGCTCCAGACCGTTGCGGGCGCCTAGGCGGTAATCGACCAAGGCGACGTCATAGATTTTCCTCTGCAGCGATGCCAAGCCCTCGTCAAAGCTTTTCGCCCAGGAAAGGCGCAAATTGTCGCCGTAAATTTCCTCCAGATGGTCGGCTGCGAGGATATAGTCATCCTCGTCATCTTCAATCAGCAGGATTCTTGGCGTCAAACTGGCCGCGTCGTGATTTTTTCTAGCCGAGGCCATGGTCATGCCCCAGTCTACGCAACGGCAGGACAACGCTGAAGGTTGCCCCCTGCCCCTCCTGACTGACCGCTGAAATCTTGCCGCCGTGGTGGTCAACAATTTTGCGGCAGATCGCCAAGCCTATGCCGGTGCCCTTGTAACGGTCGCGGCCATGCAGGCGTTGAAAAATTCTGAAAATTCGGTCGGCATATTCTTGTTCAAACCCGATGCCATTATCCACAACCGATATCAGGCATGCGGGAGCCTTGCCCTCGCCATTTTCCAGCGCCTCGGTGGCGGAAATCCGGATCAATGGCGGCACCCCTTCCTTGCGGTATTTTAGGGCGTTGCCAACCATATTCTGGAACAGTTGCCGCAAACGAGATTCATCTCCTTCAATGGTCGGCATCTCGTCTATTTCAAATTCCGCATCGGTTTCCTTGATCTGAATTTCCAGATCAGCCAGGACCGATTTCATAATCTCATTCAAATCCACCGACACGAATTCGGTGGTCCGCGAAGACACACGGGAAAAAGTCAGCAAATCGTCGATCAGCACCTGCATTCTGGCCGCTGACGAACGCATGCGGGATAGATAATCCAGGCCCCGGTCACCCAAGCTATCGCCATACCGCGATTCCAGACGGTCGCCAAATGCCTGCACCTTGCGCAGCGGCTCCTGCAGGTCATGGGATGCGACATAGGCGAACTCCTCAAGCTCGGCGTTCGAACGCTCAAGCTCCTCGGTATAGCGCCTAAGTTCCGCCTCCGCTTCCTTCGTCTTGCTGATATCAAGCAGGGTGAGAAGATTTGCCGTCTGCCCCTTATAGTCGATGGTCTTGCCGTTGACGTTGGCCCAAAAAATACTGCCGTCGCCACGCACGAGGCGAATCTCGCGGCCCAGCAATGCACCATGCTTGTCGATATCGGCGGAGCTTTTCTCAAATTCGGCGGGATCGTACACAAGTTTCGCTGTCGTCAGCCCCACCAGATCCTCGCTTGACCGTCGCAGACGTTTCGATGCCGTTTTGTTGGCAAAGACGATGGTCTTATCGACGGTGATCAATAATGCGATCGGCATCACCGAAACCGCGGCATCGATCAATTCCTCGCTTTGTAGCAAGGCCTCCTCGGCCCGGCGCAAAGCGGTCACTTCCTCGGAGAGCGACAGAACTCCGACGGTTTCGCCCGTATCCGACGCGAAGGGTGAATATTGTGACTTAAAGGTGCGGCCCGTGCCATCGACACCGGAGAATTCCTGTTCGCGGATCGCTTCGCTGGTCTGCAGAACCTTGGCCGTCAAGCCGTCGATGGTATCGGCCACGGGCGCATCGAACATATCGACGAATTTTTTACCGGAAAAATCCTCCGGCTGCCGCCCCATGGAATCGGCGAGGAATTTGTTCGCGAAACGGAAGCGGTTATCCGGCCCCCGAACTGAAACCGACATCGGCAGCTGATCAATAATCTGCAGCAAAAGCGCAGGATCATTGCGCGGGTCAATACTGCTGCTGGACGCTGCAAATGACTTTGTAAATGGCCTGCTACCTTGGGCCGCGGTTTTGTTCATCTTATTGTACTTCCGTCCTATACAATGCCACCAGGCCTCGGTACAGGCGATGACCCGCGAGCCGAACCGGTATGCCGCACAGATGATGGCCCCTCGCCATATCCCGCGCCTCCTCACGCAACCAATTGGCGTTTCCTCTCTCCCCCAACGCCATTGGCACTTGGCGCAGTTTCCACGCCAGCCATTAAATTCTGGTAAATAGGAATGAAATCCGATCCTGGTCCGATTTTGACCTCGTCCGGCCGATCAGCACGCAACCAGAACAGAGGCATGAGAAATGGAAAACAGCAACAACAAGGGCTTTCCCGTATCCTGGGACCAGATGCATCGGGACAGCAAGGCCCTGGCCTGGCGCTTGGCGGAAAAAGGTCCCTGGCGTGCCATTGTCTCGGTCACCCGCGGCGGCATGGTGCCGGCCTGTATCGTGGCGCGAGAGTTGGAGGTACGCCTGGTGGATACCATCTGCGTCAAAACCTACGACCACCAAGACATGGCGGAACCGGAAATATTGAAATCAGTCGCGGATGACGGCGCGGATGTCCTGATCATTGATGATCTTGTCGATACCGGCGCCACGGCCAAGGTGGTCCGCGGCCTGCTGCCGCTGGCCCATTATGCCACCGTCTATGCGAAACCCGCCGGCCGTGATCTGGTCGATACCTTCGTCACCGAAGTCAGCCAGGACACCTGGATTTTTCTGCCCTGGGACACCGAATTGCAGTTCGTCCAGCCTCTGGTTCGTAACGATACTCACGGCGGCCCAGCCACATAGCCTTGCATTGATCGCTCCGGCTGTTACCAATAGGCTGACAGGGTGGAGGGGCAGAAAACAATATGGCCGATGATCGTTCGCCAGCGCGGTTGCGATTGCGCGGTATATCAAAGCGGTTTCCCGGCTGCCTGGCCAACGATCAGGTTGATCTGAGCCTGGGCCAGGGTGAAATCCATGCCCTGCTGGGCGAAAACGGCGCCGGCAAAAGTACCCTTGTAAAAATCATCTACGGCGTCCTGAAAGCCGACAGCGGCGAACTTGAATGGGACGGCAAGGCCGTGGCCATCACCTCGCCGTCACAGGCCCGAAAATTGGGCATCGCCATGGTGTTCCAGCATTTTTCCCTGTTCGAATCCATGACCGTCGCCGAAAACGTCGCCCTGGGGCTTGATGACAGTCCCGACCTGGACGAACTGACGGCCAAGGTCGGCGATATCGGCCGCCGCTATGGCCTGGCGTTGGAGCCAGGACGCATGGTGCATGACCTTTCAGTCGGCGAGCGCCAACGGGTGGAAATCGTCCGATGCCTGATGCAGAACCCGCGTCTGTTGATCATGGACGAGCCGACCTCGGTGCTGACTCCGGGCGAGGCCGAGGCTCTGTTCGTCACCCTGCGGCAATTGGCGGCGGAAGGCTGCACCATTCTTTATATCTCGCATAAGCTGGAGGAGATCCGCGCCTTGTGCGGCCACGCCACGGTGATGCGTGCCGGACGCGTCGTTGCCGATTGCGATCCTCGGCAAGAAAGCGCGCATGATTTAGCCCGGCTGATGATTGGCGAGGATTTCACCCAGGCCAGCAAAACCCAAGGCGCCAGTTTCGGCGCGGCGCGGTTGCGAGTCCAGGGCCTGAACATGGCGGCTGCCGCCATACACGGCACCGCCATCGCCGATCTTGGTTTTGACGTCGCCGCCGGTGAAATCCTGGGCATCGCGGGTGTGGCGGGCAACGGGCAAAACACTCTGCTGGCGGCGCTGAGCGGCGAACAGCTGTGTGACCAGGCCGAGACCATAGTGATCGAGGGCCAGGATGCCGGCCATCTGGGGCCGCGCCGGCGCCGCCGGCTTGGCCTGGCCTTCGTGCCCGAGGAACGCCTGGGCCATGGCGCGGTGCCAGAGATGTCGTTGACGGATAATGCCCTGCTGACCGGCTATGAGCGCCAGGGTTTGCTCTCGAAGGGCGGCATCATGTTCGCCCGAACCCGTGATTATGCCGAACGCATCGTGCAATCATTTCAAGTCGTCACGGGCGGCATCGGCGCCAACGCGGGCAGCCTCTCGGGCGGCAACCTGCAAAAATTCATCATTGGCCGGGAATTGTTGCAGCAACCGAAAGTATTGGTGGTGGCGCACCCGACCTGGGGCGTGGATGCGGGCGCGGCGGCGGCGATACATACCGCGTTGCTGGATCTGGCGCATCAGGGCACGGCCATTCTGGTGATCAGTCAGGATCTGGACGAATTGCTGCAGATCAGCGACCGCATCGCCGTGCTGTCGGAGGGGCGGCTGTCGGAAACAATGATAACGGCGGAAGCGGATGTGGGACGCATCGGCCTGTTGATGGGCGGCCATGGTGAAGCCGGCATTCAAGATGGCAACGGGGGAGAACGGCATGCGGCCCCGGCTTGAGGCCCGCATCGGCGTATCCGGCGCCATGGTCTACGCCACGCCGGTACTGGCCGTGGTTCTGACCATGGCCTGTGGTTCGGTGCTGTTCGCGGCTCTGGGCCATAATCCCGCCGCCGTTCTATATGCATTTTTCATCCAACCCGTATCCAGCGCCTATGGCCTGGCGGAACTGACCGTAAAGGCGACGCCCTTGGTATTGTGCGCGATTGGCCTGTCGTTTGGCTTCCGCGCCAATATCTGGAATATCGGTGCCGAAGGGCAATTGACCCTGGGCGCCATCGCCGGCGGCGGTCTGGCGCTATGGGCCGGCGATGACGCCTCCGCCTGGGTTCTACCGGCGATGGTATTGGCCAGCCTGCTGGGCGGCGGCGCCTGGGCCGCCATTCCCGCCTATCTCAAGACGCGCTTCAATGCCAACGAGATCCTGACCTCGTTGATGCTGACCTATGTGGCGATCCTGTTGTTAAGCTATCTGGTGCATGGGCCCTGGAAGGATCCCGACGGCTATTCCTTCCCGCAATCGCGGATGTTCGCCGACAGTGTTCTGCTGCCCCTGTTGACCATGGGCACCCGGCTGCACCTGGGCGCGCCGATCGCGCTGTTGCTGGCCCTGGCGGCATGGTGGGTGATGGCGCGGATGTTCGTCGGCTTTCAGATCAAGGTGGTGGGCCTGACGCCCGCGGCCGCCGGTCTGGCTGGTTTTTCGGTCCGGCGCCTGACCTGGATCACCTTGTTGGCAGGCGGCGCCCTGTCCGGCCTGGCCGGCCTGTTCGAGGTAGCCGGACCCATCGGGCAGCTACTGCCCTCGATCTCGCCGGGCTATGGCTTTACCGCCATTATCGTGGCCTTCCTGGGCCGTCTGCATCCCGTGGGCATATTGCTGGCCGGATTGCTGATCGCCCTGTCCTACCTGGGCGGCGAGACCGTACAGATAGAGCTGGGCCTGCCGCTGGCCGTTTCCGGCGTCTTCCAGGGTATGTTGCTGTTCTTCCTGTTGGCATCGGACGTCTTGGTGCGCTACCGCATCCGCTGGGGCCGGGCTACGCTTGCGCGGCAGGCCGGCTGATGGAAACCATCGCCGCCGTCCTGATCACCATTATCGGCGCCTCCACGCCGCTGGTCTTCGCCGCCATTGGCGAATTGGCGGTGGAGAAATCCGGCGTCCTTAATCTGGGTGTCGAGGGCATGATGCTATTGGGCGCGGTCGCGGCTTTCGCCGTGGCCCTAACCTCCGGCAGCGCCACCTTGGGCATCCTGGCAGGCGCCGGGGCGGGCGCCGCCCTGGCGTTGGTATTTGCCCTGCTGACCCAGACCCTGCTGGCCAATCAGGTCGCCTCGGGCCTGGCGCTGACGATTTTCGGCATCGGGGTCAGCGCCCTGATCGGGCGTTCCTTTGCAGGTGTGCCTTTGGAGCGTTTGCCGCAGCTTGATCTACCGGGTATTTCCGATCTACCCATCGTCGGGCCGCTGCTGTTCGGCCATGATGCTCTGGTTTATTTGTCCATTCTGGCGATCCCCGCGACGATCTGGTTCCTGGAGCGCAGCCGCGCCGGCCTGGTCCTGCGCGCCATCGGAGAGAACCATTCAGCGGCCCACGCCCTGGGCCATCCCGTAATCAAGGTACGCTATCTCGCACTCCTGTTCGGCGGCGCCATGGCCGGCCTGGGCGGAGCCTATCTATCCCTCGCCTATACGCCCATGTGGGCCGAGAACATGACCGCCGGGCGCGGCTGGATTGCCCTAGCCTTGGTGGTCTTCGCCACCTGGCGGCCGGGGCGGATGTTACTGGGCGCCTATTTGTTCGGCGGCATCACGGTGGCGCAGCTGCATATTCAGGGTTTCGGCTTTGATATCCCGTCGCAGTTCCTTTCCATGCTGCCCTATTTGGCGACCATCGCCGTGCTGGTGGCGATCTCCGCCGACAGCGGCCGGGCGCGGCTGAACGCGCCTGCTTCGCTGGGCAGAATTTTTTATCCCGAAGCATAAAGTTGCTCGACCTCAAGGTGCTTTGCGCGGACAATGCGGGTGCAAAAAACACAGGGGGACGAAACGTGAAAACCTCATTCATCAAACGTACCGCGCTTTGGCTGGGGGCGGCCGCCGTCTCCGCCGCGATCTCAACCTCGGCCTTCGCCGAACCGCTGAAGGTCGGCTTTGTCTATGTCGGTCCGGTCGGCGACCATGGCTGGACCTATCGCCACGATCAGGGCCGCAAGGCGATCGACAAGGCCTTTGGCGACAAAGTCAAGACCACCCTGGTGGAAAGCGTCAAGGAAGGCGCTGATTCTGAACGGGTCATCCGCCAGCTTGCCGCCTCGGGCCACAAGCTGATCTTCACCACTTCGTTCGGTTTCATGAACCCCACGCTGAAGGTCGCCAAGAGTTTCCCCAACGTGCGCTTTGAACATGCCACCGGCTACAAACAGTCGAAGAATGTATCGACCTACGCAGCGCGCTTTTACCAGGGCCGCCATATCGCCGGCCTGATCGCCGGCAAGATGACAAAATCAAACGTCATCGGCTATATCGGTTCTTTCCCCATTCCGGAGGTGGTCCGCGGCATCAATGCCACCACCCTGGCCCTGCAAAAGGTCAATCCAAAGGCCACGGTCAAGGTTGTCTGGGTCAACACCTGGTATGATCCGGGCAAGGAGGGCGCCGCCGCCAAGGCGCTGATCGACCAGGGCGCCGACGTGATCATGCAGCATACCGACAGCCCGGCGGCCATTCAGGCGGCCCAGGAACGCGGCGTCTGGGCCGTGGGCCAAGCCTCGGACATGACGCATTTCGGGCCGAAATCCCATCTCACCGCGATCATTGATGTTTGGGATAACTATTACGTCGCCCGCACCAAGGCGGTGATGGACGGCAGCTGGAAATCCGGTGATACCTGGGATGGCCTGAAGCAGGGCATGTTGCAAATGGCGCCATACAACGCCGCCATTCCGGCGGATGTCCTGGCCATGGCGAAAAAGGCCGAGGCCGGCATTATTGCCGGCACGTTGCATCCCTTCACCGGCCCCATCAAGGATCAGGCGGGTGTGGAAAAAGTCCCCGCCGGCAAAAATCTGGATGACGGCTCCCTGCTATCGATGAACTGGTACGTCCAGGGCGTTCAGGGCAAGTTGCCGAAATAAAGGCCTAATTTGGAGATTTCCCCGCCCTTGGCGCCACCGCGCCGAGGGCGGGGCTTCCCAGTTAGGCAAACAAGCGTTAGATTTCCCTCCAACAGTAAATTTGGAGGAAATGGATCATGGGCGTTCTCGACGGTAAGGTAATTCTGGTCACCGGTGGCGGCCGCGGTATTGGCAGGGAACATGCCCTATTGGCCGCGCGCGAAGGCGCCAAGGTCGTGGTCAATGACCTTGGTGGGTCAACCTCCGGCGATGACGACGGCGACGTCGGCCCAGCCCAGGAAGTAGCTAACGAGATCAAGGCCGCCGGCGGCGAGGCCGTGGCCAACGGCGACAGCGTGGCTCTGATGTCCGGCGCCAAGGCCATGTTCGAACAAGCCATGGATACCTATGGCGGCCTGCACGGCGTCATTGCGCCCGCCGGCATCC
>CAYWYB010000111.1:0-14737 GCA_964462145.1 uncultured Rhodospirillaceae bacterium | reverse complement strand
CCTGGCCATACAGGCGGTCATACCAGTCCTGATTGGGCACCGGGTTCATAAACACCAGGTCGCAGCCGCGGCAGCGCTGATAGGGAATGGTGATCTGGTGAAAGGTCAGCTCGAAATAGGGCACCAGATCGTTGCCGCCGCAGACCGGACAGCGCGCGTGCGGGATCACATCGTCCGGTGTCAAGGCGATGGCCGGCATGTTCTTCTGCTTCTTTTGAGGCGCGCTCATGTCGTCGAACTCATTTTTAGTATCACTATCCAGTCGCGGCTGATTTAGGCCTTCAATGAACTTGATGCAAGCAATGCCTGCACAATATAGCATTGTTCGGTCCCAATTTACGCCCCGTCACGGATGCGCCGAATGCCCAGCCCTGTTCAAAGCCTTGACCTCCACCTCCCCCAGCACCGTGCGGCCGAGACTTTCGCGCCTTTCATAGCCCGGGAAATGGGCCCGGAAGACGATGGCGAATGGCAGGCCCTGTTGGCGGGCCGGGGCAGAAAAATCCTTAAGCGGCGCCTGCACCGCCAGTTCCTCGGTTGGCTGGACGGCAGCCGCCGGGCGCCCGAGGTGGTGCAGCAGGTCTACGGCAAAACCTGGGATGAAACCCCATTGGCGCGCCTGGTTGATAGCAATGCCCGCGCCGTGCCCATTTCTTGGGGCCAGCGGCGCATGCTGGCCGGCGCGCCGGGACTAAAACGCGTACATCTGCTGCATATGATGCGGGTGATCGAGGCTTTGCAGCCCAGATCCGTGCTGGAGGTGGGCTGCGGCATGGGCATTAATCTGTTCGTCCTGGCGGCCCGCTTTCCGGAAATCACCTTCCACGGCATCGATCTGACGGCCAGCGGCATCAAGGCGATCCAGGACTGGGCGGACCAGGATAGCTTGCCGCAGTATCTGCTGGACTATTCTCCCGAACCCAGCCAGGACACCGCCGCCCACCGCCGCCTCCTGGTACGCCAGGGCAACGCGGCGGAACTGCCCTATGACGACAATAGCTTTGATCTGGTCTATTCCATCTCTGCCCTGGAGCAGATGGAAACCATTCGCGGGTCGGTGATGGAGCAGATAAAGCGCGTTTCCAACGGCCACGTGGCCATGGTCGAGGCCTTCCGCGATTGGAACCGATGGGGCATGCGGCGCAACTATATCGTCGCCCAGGACTATTTCGCCTGCCGTCTGCGCGATCTGCCGGGATATGGCCTAGAGCCTGTATTCGTCACCGATGATCTGCCCTCCAAGGTCAACATGGCGCATGGCCTGGTAGTGGCCGCGGCCTGAAAAAGCGCTGCCTATTATGGGCAAAATTCGCTACCGTCATCGGAAATCGAATTCCTGTTCCTAGCGTTGTTGAGGATTTTTCATGACCTATTCCGTCATCGCCCGCTGCCCCGATACCGGCATGTTCGGTATCGCCATCGCCACCCGGCCCATCGCCATCGGCGCCAAATGCCCGTTTCTGAAGCCGGGCGTCGGCGCCCTGGTGGTGCAGGCCAACGGCGATCCCCGGTTTGGGCCGCTGGGTCTGGATCTGTTGTCCATGGGCTACGGCGCGGGCAAGGTGTTGCAGGAACTATCGGACAATGATCCCTACCGTGAATGGCGCCAGGTCGCCGTGGTTGATCAAGAGGGCCGCACCGCCGCCTGGACCGGCCAGGACAGCGAGGATTGGAAAGGCCATGTGGCAAAAAAGGATTTCGTCTCGCTGGGTAACCGCCTGACGGGCGAGGAGACGGTCACGGCCATGGTCGAGGTCTGGGATGCCACGGCGGGCGAGGACCTTGGCGACCGCCTGATGAAATGCCTGGAAGCGGGCCGGGACGCCGGCGGCCAGGTAGGCGGCGAGTTTTCCTCCGCCCTGAAGGTCGTCAACAGGCGCAGCTATGCCTGGATTGATCTGCGCGCCGATCTGCATGACGAACCGGTCGGCGAGCTGCGCCGCATGTACGAACATTACAAGCCGCTGATCCCCTACTACGACACCCGGCCCGGCAGTCCCGACATGCCCCGCGACGACGTTTGGCGGCAAACCGGTGCGAAAAACTAACGCGGGCCGCAGCCGAGTTTATTTTCGCTTTTTCTCTTCCGTCGGTCCGCCGGCGTCCCGCCATGCAGGCAATCCGCCAAACAGCTGCGCTACATTGCTGATGCCCATGTCTTGCAGTGATTTGGCGCATAGGGCCGAGCGCCATTCGGCATTGCAGAACAGAACGTAGGTCTTGCCGGCATCGCCATAGATATCCCGATGATAGGGGCTGTCGGGGTCGAACCAGAACTCGATCATGCCGCGCGGTGCGATTTGAGCACCTTTAATGGTACCGCTCTTTTCGACCTCGCGAATATCCCGCACATCAACGAAGACAAGATCGCCGTCGGCGTACCTTGGCAGCGCCTCGTCTACCTGCATGGCCTTGATTTCGGTTTGCGCCTGTTCGGCAAGTTGGATTATTCCCATGCGCTTCTACGTCCTCGATTTCCAATTCATCCATTGCGTCTGCCGAGATCCTTCCGCACCGCGCGATATTTTTGCGGCACGGAAGGAACGGTATGCGCCATCCAAATGTCTTCAGGCGGTTTCGGCCTTGAACTGCTCGAGCTGCTGCCGGGCGCCGGCGATCATGCAGGCGAGATCGGAGGTCAGCATCACCATGTCGAAACCACGCTTGATGGCGCCCGCCGCGAACGCCCCGCTGGCACAGTGCATAACGGCCTTGATGCCGTGCTTGTGCGCGGTTTCGAGGATCTTGTCGCAGGTGGCAAGATGGGTCGGATCGGGGTTATCACCGCGCGGTTCCAGACCCAACGCAAACGACAGATCGGCCGGGCCGATGTAAACGGCATCCAGGCCCGGTGTGGCGCAGATGGCATCCAGGTTGGCAAGGCCTTCCTTTGTCTCGATCATGGCCATGATGATGATCTCGTCATTGGCGTTGGCCTGATAATCGGCGCCGCCGTATTGCGCCGCGCGGATGGGTCCTGACGAGCGCATGCCCACCGGCGGATAGCGGCACGCGGCCACCGCCATCGCCGCTTCCTCGGCCGTATTGACCAGCGGCACGATAATGCCGTAGGCGCCCAGATCGAGGGCCCTCATAATGGCTGCCGGCTCGTTCCATGCGACGCGCACGAATGGCGTTGTGTCCGTCTGGGATATCGCTTGCAGCAGGGGCCAGACATCGCTCATTTCGTTTGTGCCATGCTGCAAGTCGACGCACAAGGCGTCGAAACCTTGACGCGCCATGACCTCGGCCGTGAAGCCATGGGATATGGAGAGCCAGCCCAGGCTCGCATGTTTACCGTCTTGCCACATTTGCTTGATCTTGTTTGGTCGCATAGTCATACCTCTAGTGTTGTTCATACTGGCGCGGGGCCGCTGGCACCAAGGACAGCACACGGATGGCCGACCCGGCATTTATTATTGCGTGCCTTTATAGGGCAGTCCGCCCGTGAGCAGTAGTACCTCATTGCAATGATAGGAACCCATGGAGATCATCTCCGCATTCCTGGAGCATGTTTTGTCAAAAAATGCCCAGATTCCGAAATGACGAGCAATTGAACCAATTACCTAAATCGCGCCAACTAGGATACGATAGCCACGCCGTTTAATTAAAATTGCTTTTGCCGGAAAGACAAAACATGTCCCTGACCATTACGCCCATAACGCCCGTGTTCGGCGCCCGGATTTCCGGCATCGATATCAATCGGCCGCTTGATGAAGCTACTTTCGCGGAAATTCGGGCGGCCTTTGATGAACATCTTGTCCTGGTATTTTCCGATCAGGCGATGACCGACGAACAGCAGATCGAATTCAGCGAATGGTTCGGGCCGTTGGAAGGTACGCGGGGGGTCAATCCGGGCTCGGGCACGCCCTTCGCGCGGCAATCCAATCTGGACATCAAATCCGGCGAAGTCATTCCGGCGGATGACCGGCGCATGTTCTATCAAAAGGCCAATATGTTCTGGCACGCCGACAGCACCTTCAAGGCGGTGCCCTCGTTATGTTCGGTGCTGACCGCGCGCATCGTGCCGCCCGAGGGCGGCGCAACGGAATTCGCCTCCACCAGGGCCGCCTATGCATCGCTCAGCGAAAAGCAAAAGGCCGAGATCGAGGATCTGGAAATCGAGCACGATTTTGCCTATTCCCGCGGCTTGGCCGGCTTCACCTTTACGGCGGACGAACTGGCCCATATGGCTCCCGTCCGCCACCGTCTGGTGCGCACCAACCAGGCAAGTGGCGAAAAATCCGTGATGATCGGCGTACACGCCAAATGCGTCGTGGGCTGGCCGGAAGACGAAAGCCGCGCCCTGTTGGATGATCTGTTGGCGCGGGCGACGCGGCCCGAAAACAGCTATCGCCACGAATGGCGCGCCGGCGACGTCATCGTCTGGGACAACCAGGCCACCGTACACCGCGCCACCGCATACGATACGGCACAGCATCAACGCCTGATGCAGCGCACCACTATTTCAAGCGGCGTTCCGAACTATTCCGTGGGCTAGAATCTGGAACGGCGGTCTTCCACGTTGGCGTCAACGTCGATCAACACCGTTTTGCCGTCGGCATTCAGGCGTTGTGCTTCCTTCAGGGCCGCCGCCATTTCGCCGACCTTGCAGACTTTGATGCCGACCGCGCCCATGCCCTCGGCAATCTTGGCATAGTCACCCTGCATGTGGGAGACGCCGTAACGCTCCCGCGCCTCCGGCCCGATGGCGCCCTGGGTTGGGCCGGAATAGGTCGCCATGGCGCTGTTGTTAAGCAGCACCGTGGTAATGGCGGCGCCCGAGCGGGCCGCGGTTTCAATGTCGGTGCCGGACATACCGAACGCGCCGTCGCCCATCAAGTTGAGGCAGAATTTATCAGGCTGGGCCATCTTGGCGCCGATCATCAGGGGGATGCCGAAACCAAGATGAGTGGTCTTGCCCCAGCCGATAAAGCTGTGCGGCGTGGTGGCGTTATGGAACGGCACGATGGAGTCGCGTGGCGCGCCGGCATCATGGGTAACGATGGAGTTTTCCAGATCCAGGTTCTGGTTGATCTCGTGAATGACCCGGTAATAGGTCAACGGTTCGTCATCCGAGGTCAGGGCCGGTGTCCATTCCGCCATCCATTCGGCCTTGACGGCGGCGACCTCGGCCTCGACGCCGCTCCGGTCACGGGCGCCGTCCGTCTGGGCCTTGACCGCCTCGATCAGAGCCTGAATGGTCAAGTGCGTGTCGCCAACCAGGCCGATATCCGCCGCCTCGTCCTTGTTGATGTCATCGGGATTGATGGAGTTGTGGATCAGGAACTTGCCGGGCTTGACCCGTTGGCCATAGGGCGTGCGCGTCAGGCTGGAACCCAGGGCCAGCAAAACATCGCTGTCGGTCAGCCAGCGGTGCGCGGCCAGCGTGGTGGCGCCGCTGCCCGCGCCCAGTGCCAGGGGGTGGCGCTCGTCAATGGCCGACTTGCCGGGCATGGTGGTGAAGACGGGCGTGGCGGTCAGTTCCGCCAGTTCCCGCAGGGCATCCGTGGCGCCTGAAAACAGCACCCCGGCACCGGCCCAGATCACGGGCTTCTTGGCATCGAGCAAGGCCTTGGCCGCCGCCGAGATATCGCCGGCTTCGGGTGCCTGGCGCGTCAGTTTTGGCGATTGATAATTTTGCGCGGCTTCGGGAACCTCCTGGGCGCAGACATCGCCGGTCAGTTCCACCACCACCGGGCCCGGGGTGCCATTGCGCAGGGCATGAAAGGCGCGGCGCATGACATCGCCAACTTGGTCGGGCGTATAGATCGCCTCAATCTGTTTGACCCAGCCCTGATATTTCTGCACGGCGGAGAAATTCGGCCGCACCGAAATCTGATTGAGACTGTTGCCGCCCAGCATGACCAGAATGGGAATATTATCGGCATAGGCCTGGGACAGCCCGCCCATGACATTTTCCGCCCCGGCCTGGGCCTGCACCGCGACCACGCCAAAGCGTTGTCGGTCACTGATACGGCTGTAGCCGTCGGCGGCCATGACCGCGCCGCGCTCGTGGCGGAAGGCGATGGGACGGATGCCCTCCCGGGCCGCTGCCGAAATCAGCGGATTGGAGGGGAAACAGGACAGCCATTCGACGCCTTCTTGTTTCAGAATTTGCGTTATGTAGTCGATGCCGTTCATGGTCTACTCCCCTCAACCGGCCCGATCATGGCGATGGGCCTCTCCTAACGGATCATAGCACACCACAGTGTTGGGATCATCACTGCTCGGAAGGTTTCCTGGAAATGCCGTTGTTCAACCCGAGTTATCGCCAAGGGGTGTTTCTGGTCCTGTTTGCGGGCGTCTGCTGGTCATCCATGGGCCTTGGCATACGCTTTATCGAGACCGCCAATGTCTGGCAGATCCTGCTCTACCGCTCGCTTAGCCTGGTGCCGTTCCTGTTCCTGGTCATCACGCTGCGCTCGGGCGGAAAACCGTTTCAGACCATTCGCAAGGTCGGCGCCGCCGGTGTTATCGGCGGCGCCGCGCTGGTCTTCGCCTTTACCGGGGGCATCCTGGCCATACAGGAGACGACGGTCGCCAATGCCATGTTCCTGTTCGCCGCCGCGCCGTTCCTGGCCGCCCTGCTCGGCTCGGTCATATTGCGGGAGCGGGTCCGTACCGCCACCTGGTGGGCCATGGCCGTTGCCATTACCGGCATTGCCATCATGGTCTGGGAAGGTATCTCGCTGGGCCACATGGCGGGAAATATAGCGGCGTTGATTTCCGCGCTGGGGTTTGCCGTCTTCACCATCTCCCTGCGTTGGCGCAAGCTGGAAGACATGATGCCGACGGTTTTTCTGGCCGGCGTCTTCGCCATCGTCGTCGCGGCGGTTATCTGTCTGTTCGCGGGATACTCGTTTGTCCTGCCGGTACAGGATGTTCTGGTCGCCGCGGCCCTGGGCGTGTTCCAGGTCGGCGCGGGGATGGTGATCTATACCACCGGATCACGCGTCGTTCCGGCCGCCGAACTGGCCCTGTTATCCATGACCGAGGTCGTGCTGGGCCCGTTCTGGGTCTGGCTTTTCCTGGGCGAAACGGCGGGGCTGTTCACGCTGCTCGGCGGCGCCGTGCTGTTGGCCGCGATTGCCGGTAACGCACTATCGGGACTGCGAAACAAACCGCCGCCCATCCTATAAGCCTTTCCAGGCCGCTAGGCGATCCCGACCATTTCGGTGCCGCTGTAGAACACTTCCGAGTCAACGATCAAATGCTGCATGCCATCCGGTTTGATTTGTTCCCGGTATCGGTCCCAGCCGGAGGCGTCGGGAAAATATAATTCCGCCATGCCAGCATAGCTGTCCCCCTCCGGCTCCAGACCATGACTGACCACATAGCGGAAGCCGCCCACGGCCTCCATCGTCTGGGTTACGTTGGGCACATGCACATCCAGCCAATGATCAAACAGTGCGCCATGATCGCCGCCCTGCTTGATGCCGACCAGAAAGGTGACCTTGAAAAAGCCGCTTCGGGTGCAGGGAAAGGGTGGATTCAAGGTCGGCGGATTGAGGGGCAGGGCGCCGTCCATGACGACGTACTCCCGCGTTGCCCAGGGCATATAGGGTTCCGCCTTTTCCTGGAAGGTGTCGGTGGGCTCCACGCCGTGGGCCGAATAGGGCCGGGGCAACGGCTTGCCATACCACAGCTGCGCAACCCCATCCCAGGTCTGCGACTTACTGTGTTTCGGATTGAACAGCGTCGCCACATAGTGCTCCGCGTGCAGCTTGCCGGCGGCGGCGGCCTGTTCGGCGCGCGCGATGACATCGGGCATGTGATTGGCGAACCAATGGGCGATCAGCTCTTCGCGCGTGGTCGTCGCCTTGCGCTTGATCAGATACATCATCTTCGCGCCGGGGGTGGCCTCTGGCCTGGCTGCCGTCATAACATTGCCTCCTCGCTAACTGTTCTTATGGCGTACATGCTGCCGGATTTGGACGGGCCCGGCAATGTGGTATTGCTACTATTCCCGCGAACGTCGAGGCGTAGGAGGAGGCGGATTTGAGTCCCGAGAAAGTGGTCGTGACCGGTGGCACCGGGCGCCTCGGCAGCCATGTGATGGCAGCGTTGGCGGCAAATCACGACGCCATCGCGCTGGATATCAACCAGCCCCGCCAGGCGGCACCCTACATCGCGGCCGACATCCTGGATCTGCCGGCCCTGACCAAGGCGTTCCAGGGTCGGGATGCGGTGATCCATCTGGCCGGTTATGACGACGGCCAGGCGCCCAATGAACAGGCCTATATGGCAACCAACGTGCAAGGCGCTTGGAATGTCTTTCAGGCCGCCGAGGATGCCGGGGTGCGCCATCTGGTGGTCGCTTCCAGTACCGCCGCGCTTGGTCTGTATCATGACCGCGCGCCTGATTATTTGCCCATTGATGAAGCCCATCCGCTACGCCCCGTTGGCGCCTATGCCTTGAGCAAACAGTTGATTGAAACCATGGCGCGGCATTACGTGGCGCGCGGATCACTCAGTATCGTCTGCCTTAGGCCGACCCTGATCGTCCGGCCCGAAAAGGAAGCGCAAATTCTGGCCCAGCTCCGCCTGCCCGACCCGGACAGTGATGCGCCGGCGCCTGTGGGTTCAGACGGCATCAAACCATATGGCGCGCTGTCGGCCATACGGACTTATGTCCGCTCCCGCGATGCGGCGCGGGGTTTCGTCGCTGCACTGGATTACCAGGCGCGCCCGTTCGATGTTTTCACCCTTGCCGCCGATGACTCTATTGGCCGGGTCAATACATTGGAGCGTATGACCGCCATCTATGGCGCCTGCCCGGAGCTGCGCGATCCCGCGCGTTACCAGGCCGACCCGCATGCCTCCGCGCTGGATAACCGCCATGCCCGCGATGGCCTGGGCTGGCAGCCGCAAGGCGACTGGCGCGATGTCGTGGCCGACCACGAAAATTGAAAAAGAATCGAAAGGAACCGTCCGTGAGCAAATCCGCCGCCCAAGTCCTGGCCGCCTCGCTGCAGGCCCATGGTGTCGATACCGCCTATTGCGTGCCCGGCGAAAGCTACCTGCCGCTGACCGACGCCCTGATCGACTTCCCCGATATGAAACTTGTGGTTTGCCGCCATGAAGGTGGCGCCGGCTTCATGGCGGTGGCGCACGCGCGCCTGCGCAACGAGCCCGGCGTCTGCATCATCAGCCGGGGACCCGGCGCCATGAACGCCGCTATCGCCTTGCATGTCGCCTACCACGATGCCGAGCCATTGATATTTCTGGTCGGCCAGGCGGAGCGGGACGAACTGGGCCGCATGGCCTTGCAGGAAATGAATTATGCCAGGGCCTTTTCGGAAACCGCCAAGATGGTCATCGAGGTGATCGAGCCAAGCCGGATCAGCGAGTCCATCGCCCGCGCCTTTCATGTGGCCCAGGCCGGCACGCCGGGCCCGGTCGTGGTCGTGCTGCCGGAGGATCTGCTCTACGGCCCCTGCGAGTCCGAGGTTTTGGGCCCGCGCAAACGCGCGGTCACGGCGCCAACACCGGAAGATGCGGCGGCGGCGGTCGATATGTTACGCGCGGCCAAGCAGCCTTTGGTGATCGCCGGCGGGCGGCTGCACGGCCCGGCGGCCCTGGCGGATCTAACGGCGTTCGCCGAACGTTTCGCGCTGCCGGTGGCGACGCCGCAGCGGAGATTCCATGTTTTTGACAGCCGCCATCCAAACGCCGCCGGGCGCTTGATCAATCGGGCGCCGGGCGAGTTGCTGGACCTGATGCGGGAATGCGATCTGCTGCTGGTGCTGGGCGAACGCATTGGCCCCTCCATGAGTCAGGGCTTCAAATTCCCCCGCGCGCCTGTACCGGAACAGCCGATGATCCATGTCTGGCCTGACGGAGAGGAAGTTGGCCGGGTCTTTGAACCCGCCCTTGGCCTGGGCTGCGACCCCCATGAATTCATCAAGGCCATGCTGGCCATGGGAGCGGAAGACAGCGCGGCGTCGCGGGCAGGCTGGGTGGAGCGGCTGAATGGCGCGCACCGCTCCGTGATGACCTGGAGCCCTGTGTCGGCCAACGACGGCGTGGTCTTTGGCCACGTGATCGCGGCCATTAATGATCATCTGGATAAGGACGCGGTGGTGACCACGGACGCCGGTAATTTTTCCAGCTGGCCGGCGCGATATCTGCACCTGGGCCAGGACAACATGTTCATCGGCGCCACGGTCGGCGCCATGGGGCCGGGTGTGCCATCGGGCGTGGCGGCGGGACTATCGACGCCGGGCCGGCAGATCGTGGTATTCGTCGGCGACGGCGGTGCCATGATGACCGGCAACGAACTGGCGACGGCGGTGCAATACGGCGTGCCGTTGAAGATTTTCGTCGCCAACAACAGCGCCTACGGCACCATTCGGATGCATCAGGCCCGCAGCTTCCCGGGCCGGGTCACGGCCACGGCATTGCAAAACCCTGATTTCGCCGCCTGGGGCGAATCCTTCGGTGCCAAGGGATATTGCATCACGGCGGAAAGCGAGGTCGAGCAGGTGGTCGCCGAAGCCATGGCCCACGACGGCCCGGCGGTGATCGAGACCAAGATCAGCCTCAATCACATCTCCCCCAGCGCCCGCATCGACGAGATCGAGGCGCGGTGACCGGGCAGGAGCGGCTTTCAGCACCCAATCTCTCTAACGTCATTGCCGGGCTTGACCCGGCAATCTAGGGCAACAAATTTGGGCGCTTGCCGCTCTGGATCCTCGGGTCTCCGCTTCGCTACGCCCAAGGATGACGAATATGTCCCGTCGCTTGCCCTAAGACAGCAGCCAGCCGCCGTCCACGTCGACCGTGGTGCCGGTGACGAAGTCGTTCTGAATAACAAACAGAATGCCCCGGGCCACTTCATCCGCCGTGCCGCCGCGCGGGATGAGGTTATTGGCCGAATTGGCCGCGACCATTTCGTCGCGTTTTTCGCTGGCCGGGCCGAACATGTTCGTGTTGATAAGGCCGGGCGAAACCACGTTCAGGCGCTTGGGCACGATTTCCGGCGCCACCGCACGAACCAGGGCCTCCACCGCGCCACCTACCGAGGCCAGGGCGACCTGGCCCGGTTTGGCCTTGCGCGCCGGCGAGCCGCTGACCAGAACGATACAGCCGTCATCGCTTAACCGACCCCCACCCAGGCGAACCACATTGGCATAGCCCCACAGTTTGTCGAACGACGCCTGATAGCCGTCCAGATCCATCTCCATGAACGGGCCGGCGGCGCGGTCGCCGCCCGTCGCCGCGGTGACCAGAATGTCATAGGGGGCGCAGTCGGCGAACAGAGCCTCCAATGCATCACGGTCGCGTACGTCACACTGCCTGAATTCCACGCCCGCCGGCAGTTCGCTGGCCTTCTCCGGGCTGCGGCCTATGGCAACCACATTGGCGCCCAGGGCCACAAGTTGTTCCACGGTGGCCAGGCCAATCCCCGACGTTCCCCCAAATACCAATGCTTTTTTTCCGGCGACATCCATGTTGCTGTTCTTTCCTTTGAGAATAATTGCCCGATGGTACCACGGACAGCCCATGGGCAAAGATCAAGATCGTCCATGCTTCGTTATTTCAATTTTGAATGCTGGGCGGGCAGCATCAGGGTGGAGTGCATCTCCTCGATCAGTTCACCGGCCTTGGGCAGAAACGCCTGCCAGGCCGGGTCCTCGGCCACCTTGCCCCGGACCTGCAAGCGGGCCTCGAAACTTGGATAGGCCCAGATGTGGCAGACCTCGTTGGGCTGTCCGGCTTCGGTCGACCACAGACCGACGATGCGGGAATATTTTTCCCGCGCGGGCAGGACATCCGTGAACAGGCCCAGCCATTCCTTCATGGCGCCGGGGCGCAGGCGGTAGTTTCTGAATTCATACAGATTGCCCTCGCTCTCGGGCGCGTTCGGGCCAACAACACAGTTCAGCAGCCGGATATCCTGACGCAGCAGGTTGGGCTTCATCACCGGCAGGTATTCCGTATTCCAACGCTCGTTGGTTGATAGCGCGGCGCGCAGGCGGGCCCGTTCGGCGAAGTCGGCATAGCTCCACAGATGCATGACCTGGTTCAGGGGCCCGACCTCGGTCATCCAATAGCCTTCCAGCCTGCCGTATTCATCGCCGCGGACGTCCCGGCCCACGGAGGCGGAATGGGCCGCCGCCTGGGCCGCCGTGCCGGGTTTCATGGTGTAGGTGCGCAGTTCGTAAATCATGGTCTTAGCTTCCCTTCGCAATTAAATTCTTAGCGCCAGCCCATTTCCGACAGAGCCTCGGCAGAGGCCGGGATCTCCCGGTCAGGGTCGTCGCAGATGATCTCCAGCATGGTCGGGCCATTATAGCCGGCCGCCCGGCAGGCCTTGGCGCCATGGGCAAACGGCACCGAGCCTTGTCCCACCGCCGCATGCAGATAGACATCCGTCGGTGTGTCCGAGACGTGCACCAGGGCCAGGCGCGGCGCCACGGCACGAAAGCCTACCGCCAGATCCTCGCCACAGAAATGGCCGTTGGCGATATCATAAACCACGCCCACATCCTCGACGGCATAATCCGCCAGCGCCGCCATCATTTCCTCGGCACCGGGCAAAAAGGCAAAGGGCATGTTCTCCGCCAGTAATCTGGTGCCGGCGGCACGGGCGGCGGGCACCAGGGTTTCCATGGCCTTGTGAAAATGGCCGAGCAGAACATCTCTGGGCGCCGGCATCAGGGGATTTTGCTTGCCCGGCCCGATCACCACGCCCGGCACCTCCAGATCGCCCGCCAGGGCAAGGATGCGGCACAGGGTATCGATGCTGTAGGCGCGCATGTCCGGCGTGGCTGCGGCGATGTTGATGTCTATGTTCGGCATGTTCAGGCTGATAATGGGCAGGCCGGCATCGCGGCTTTTCTTTGCCAGGGCGCGGCGGGCACCTTGGTCCAGATCATCCGGCCAGGCATGGCCCGGATACATCATGACTTCGAGCCCCTGGGCGCCCGTGCCGGCGTAGGTCTCGATGCAGTCGCCGGCGCTGTGGGAAAAGGTATAGGCGTAGGTGTTGACGGCAAAGCCGTTCATGTCGATCACGGTCATACTCCTGCTGATTAGCGATCCGCCGAGGCGCGTCTCAGGCATCCGAGCATCCAGGTTGCCTGATACGCCTTCGTCGTGCAAGCTGGCCGGCATGCGCGCAATAGCTAAAACAGAGCCGGCTCCGGGCCATATCGGGGAGATCGAGGTGGCGGAGCCGACGCTGGGTCCGGGCCAGGTGCTGCTGCGGGTCAATGGCGGCGGCCTGTGTGGTACCGACCTGGCGATCCGGCGCTGGGATGACGATATCGCGGCGGAGTATGCGCCGGCTTTTCCCCACGTCCTGGGCCACGAATTCGCCGGCCGCATCGAAGCTGTGGGCACGGATGTGGAAGGCATCGCCGCCGGTGCCCTGGCCGCCGTTACGCCGCACCTTAATTGCGGCCGCTGCTTCTATTGCAACAGCGGCCGCCACGCGCTGTGCACCCAGCGCAGCATCATGGGCTGCCACGCCCCCGGCGGCCTGGCGGAACGGATTGCCGTACCCGCTGACAATGTTTTTGTCCTGCCCGAGGGCACCGATCCGCATGTCGCCGCCGTGATAGAGCCGTTGACCGTTGCCAGTCATGCCGTCCTCGAACGGGTGCCCATCAGCGCCGGAGATGTCGCACTGGTCATGGGCGCGGGGCCGGTGGGTCTGCTGCATCTATTGGTCGCCCGCGCCGCCGGCGCATCGGAAGTGATCGTCGCCGGCGTGGCCGCCGATGCCTCCCGCCTGGCCCTGGCCCGAAAGCTTGGCGCCGTCACGGTGGATCAGGACAGCGAAGACCTTAGCATGGCCGTCCGCCGCGTCGCGCCAAGGGGCGCCGATGTCGCCTACGATGCCAGCGGCCATCACGATGCCCTGGCCGCGGCCCTGCCGGCCCTGCGCCGTGGCGGGCGGCTGGGCATTGTCGGTTACTGTCATGCCGCGGCACCTTTCCATTCCCTGCCACTGGCCCTGGATGAAAAAGAGCTGATCGGCTGCCGCGCCTATAACCGGGGTACCTGGGTCCGCAGTACCATGCTGGCCAGCGCGCTGGCCGACGAATTGCGCCAGTTGGTGACCCATGTTCTGCCCTTTGCAGAGATTGACCGGGCCTTCACGCTTCTGGAACGGCGCGAGTGCATGAAGGTAGTGGTCCTGCCCGACGGCTAGCGCGCCTCGCGCTCGATCCGGGCGAATAGTTCCCCAAGGCCGCGTTCCGCCGCCACCGTGCGGGCGATGGCCATTTCCTCGTCGCTGATACTGTCCTGTCCCAGGCCGACGCGGTTCTGGCTAAGCGGATGCGCGATCTGCTCCAGGGTAGTGGAAGAATGGCCGGTCAGGCCCAGGACCCGGTCATGCTCGTCCGCCTTGCCGTCGAAGCGGCCAACGGCGTCTTCCCAGTCTTCGCCCAGAAAGCTGATCACCGCCTGCATCTGGCCGACGGGGTCGCGGACCAGGGCCTCATAGCGCAGTTCAAGATAATTGCCGTCGTTGAGCGGCAGCGTGTCCTTGAAACGCTCCACATCGCCCAGGTAGTCGCACCATAGGTTGGCAAAATCATCAATGCCGCCGTATTTCTTGCTGCGCCGGAACGAGGCGAAGATGTCCCGGGGGTCGCGCAGCACATGAATGATCCTCGCCTGGGGCCAGTGGGCCAGGATGGCATCCAGGTGGCGGATATTGCCGGTGGTCTTTTCGGCCCAGCGCCGCTTGCCCGCGGCCATTGTGACAGCGGCCATGAAC
>CAYWYB010000110.1:3946-14757 GCA_964462145.1 uncultured Rhodospirillaceae bacterium | reverse complement strand
GCACGGCGAAGGCCCAGTAGGCGGGATGATGGCGGGCCGGCATGTAACTCATATCAGCAGCCACCTCATGCAATCGCCGCGACGGAGCGGAAACCAAGCAGCAGGACGGCGGCCAGAAAAACCAGGGCCGCGAGATCGGGCAAGCTCCGGTGCTGGGGCAGCGCTTCCCGCGCTATCGTTCGCAGTCCGATAGCGCCGTGCAGCGCGGCGGCGGCCACAAACAGGCCGTAAAACACGGGCCAGATGGCGCTTGCCTGGGTGCGGGCGAGAATCTCCTCGGCCGAGAGCCCACCGCGCACGGCAATCATGATCACCACAAGATGCCCAATTACCAGCGGCGCCATCGCCAGCGCGCTCAAGCGCTGCAGGATATAAAGCCAGGCCTCCAGCCGGCCCCGTCGTGGCGCTGCTAGCGTCGGCGCGCTCACAATTCGCCCTTCAGCATGGCCTTGGTCACCTCGCGTTTAAGGCCGGCGATCGAGGCGGTGGGATTGAGCGAATTTGGGCAATGGCTGGCGCAGCTGCCCGTGCTGTGACAGCCATGACAGCCCCCCGCGACGGTGACGGCGGCCAGATGGCCGGTGCGGTCGCTATCGCGTTCGTCATTGACCAGGGTCCAGGCGCGATTCAGGGCGGCGGGGCCAAGATAATCCGGCTGCCAGGCGACCACGTCACAGGCGGCATGGCAAACCGCACAACCGATGCATTCGATAGCGGCGGAGGCTTGCTTGCGGGCCGGGCTGTTACTGTCAACGGGCGCGACCGTCAGCGACCCCGGTTGCGAGGGCGCGAAATAGCCCTGGCCGTCGCGCCATTTATCAAAGAACGGCGCCATGTCGACGACCAGGTCCTTGATAACGGGCAGATTGCGCAATGGCCGGATTTCCAAGGCGCCATCAGTGGCGACCCGCGAGACGTGGGTGCGGCAGGTCCAGCGCGGCCGTCCGTTCACGGTCATCGCGCAGGTGCCGCACATGCCGACCCGGCAGGAAAATCGGTATGACAGCGCGGGGTCAAGCTTGTGTTGAACCCAGGTCACCACATCCAGGACGGTCTGGCTTTCATAGTGCGGCACCGTGAAGGTTTGCAACGCGCCATCGTCACCGCCGCGCCAGATCGATACTTTCAGTTCACCAATCGGCCTGGCGTCCTCGCCCTCATTATCGCTTGCCGTATTGTTGTTGATCGTCATGGCGGGGTCCATTTTACTCGGTACACGGATGACAGTCGGGGCGCGGTCGAAACACCTTACTCTAAAGGGGCAATTTTGTAGATTTCAATCCAGTACCCGCGAAATCGCGTTCGCCAGTATAGCCTTGGTATACGGTTTGTGCAGCACGACCGCGCCATCATCCAACAGGCCGGCGTCCGAGAGGGCTTCCTCGCTATAGCCCGTCGTGAAAAGAACCTTGAGCGTGGGGCGTAGTTGCGAGACCTGGCGCGCCAGTTCAAGACCTCTTAAACCGCCAGGCATCACCACATCAGTAAACAGTAGATCAATCGGCGTGTCGTCAGCCAATACAGCTAGGGCATTGACACCGTCCTTGGCCTCGATCACCTGATAACCCAATGTGCTCAGTTGCGCCGCCAGGGATTCCCGGACATCGGTATCATCCTCGACCAAAAGTATCGTGCCGCCCTCGAGCACGGCACCCGCGGGCGTTTCTTCCGTGCCGGCTGATGGCTCGACAACACCGAGGTCGTGTGTATCGGTCACGCGCGGTAAATACAGACGCATCGCCGTACCAAGCCCCGGGGTGCTGTCGATCTCGACAAAGCCGCCTGATTGCCGCGCGAAGCCGTACACCATGGAGAGGCCAAGACCCGTGCCCTTGCCGACATCCTTGGTGGTGAAAAACGGCTCGAAGGCGCGGCTAACTTCTTCTTCGGTCATGCCCGTACCATTATCCGCCACGCTCAACATCACATAGTCGCCTGGCGTGACCTCCTCGAACTGTCTGGCCATACGGCTATCAACGTGAATGTTGCTGGCCGATATCGTGATGATGCCGCCGTCGGGCATGGCATCGCGGGCATTCAGCGCCAGGTTCAACAGGGCGTTTTCCAATTGATTGGGATCCGCTTCGGCCTGCCAGATATCGTCCGTCTGCTCAACCTGTACCTCGATCGTCTCGATCAGGGTCTGGCCAAGCAGTTCGTGCATACCGGCCAATATTTCCGGTATGACCAACGTCTTGGGCGCCAACGGCTGGCGCCGGGAAAACGACAGCAAGCGGCCTGTTAAATCAGACCCGCGCACGACATTCCTGCGTATTGCCTGAATTCTCTGATATTGGTCCGTATCCATTGGCACATCATCGGCAAGCATTTCGATATTACCGGAGACAACCTGCAGCAAGTTATTGAATTCATGGGCGACGCCGCCTGTCAGCTGTCCCACCGCTTCCATCTTCTGGCTTTGTATCAGGCGCTCCTCGGCGGCCTTCTCGTTAGAGATATCAACGGCGAAGGTGCCCACGCCGGACACGGCGCCGAATTGATCAAACACCGGAAATTTTGTCATACGGATAAAATCCATCGGCACATTGGCGTAACGGACCGTCGACTCGAAAACCGCTATGTTTCCCGTTTCAAGGACCGCTTGATCGGATCTTTTAAGCGCTGCAACCATTTCTGGCGAATAAAGCTCTTCGCTGGTCTTGCCCAGGACACTTTCTGCCGGAATGTCAAAAAACATCTCATAAGCCCGATTGACGAGTTCATACCTGCCGTCACGGTCCTTCAATGTTATCGCGGTCGGTGCATGATCAAACACCGCGCGAAAACGGGCTTCGCTCGCGGCCAAGGCGGTCTCCGCCCGCTTGTTCTCGGTAATGTCGACATTGGTGGTCTCAAGATAGTCCAGGTCCGGAAAAAAACTGGTGCTAAGGCGAACCCAGATAGTTGAGCCATCCTTGCGGGTATGTTGCACTTCCATTTCGGTGCTGTGGCCGCTCGACAAACCTTCAGCCAGCATGCGCTCCCGGGCCGCGGGGTCGACCCAGCGTTCCTTGGGATCGACCTCGGCCAGAATTTCCTCCCGGTCCTTATAGCCATATATTTTCGCTAACTGGTCGTTGGCTTCCAACAGTTTGCCATCACTGATGCGGGTCCGCGCCAAACCGACCTGGGCCCGGTTGAACAGTTCTAGGTAACTTTTGATCGTTTGCTCTGAGCTCTTGTTCGGCCTTGACGAATTCCGTCACATCCGATGCGCTACCTCTAAAACCCAAAAATTCGCCGTCATTGTCATAAAAGGGCGCGCCTGAGGTTCGGATCCATTGCTCCGTGCCGTCGGGGTCACGCCGTTTTACCGTTAAGTCCCTAAACGGCTGCCGCATTTCGAAAGCATCAAGAAACGGCTGCCAATCCTCACGGTTATACAATTCGTCGATATTTTCATCGACGCTCATGCCCAGATATTGGCTTGGTTTCCGCCCGACCTTGCCTTCCATGGCATCTGAAATATAGGTGTAGCGTCTCTCCGTATTAATTTCCCACAACCAGTCCGACGATGACGCGGCATGTTGACGAAACCGGATTTCCGATTGCCGAAGTGCTTCCTCGGCCGATTTCTGGGCCGTGACGTCTGTTGCGATACTGACGATGCCGCCATCCGGCATTTTCTGTTCATCAATCAGAAGCCACAGCCCGTCCTGGCGTCTCTGCTCAAACAGTCCGCTCGGGTTCTGGTGCCGGCGCACACGCGCCGCGATCCAGGCCTCTTCCTGGCCGGCGGCTTCGGGGTAGCACCCCCTCTCGACGCCCGAGCGCAGAAACGTTTCATAAGTGGTGCCTGGTTGCAGCAGGTCGGCAACCGCTTTGTTGACCTCCCTAAAGCGTTCATTGCAAAGAACCAGGCGATCCTCCGCATCCCAAAGAATGAATGTTTCGTGGAGGCAATTAATCCCGCCCTCGAGCAACTGGGTAAGCAACTCTGTCATAATTCCAGATAACGCCCCTTCGAATGATCAAGTCCTGAATTTGCCCTGATCCAGAATCGCAATAAAATTCCGCTGATTCATACGATAAGGATATTGCCACGCCGCATTAGCGTAAACTGAAATATGTGTCGGATTATTTGCAAAAAAAATGGGCGCGGCGAAAAAATATTATTCAGCGGCCTTTACCGCATCATCAGCCCAGTCCAAGGGACGGCCAAGGCGTTTTTCCAGGCGGCCCGCGTTGGCAGCATCCAGCCTGACCACCAGCCACACCATTTCTTCGTCGTCACGCCGCTCGACGATCTCGCCAACCTGATACAGCCAGGCCAGGGTCGCGCCGTCATGATGCGGCAATGATATACGCACCGGACGGTCGTCGCGGCCGACCTGCCGGCCAATCAGCGCCAGCAATTGCTCACAGCCCTCGCCACTCAGGGCCGAGACGGCGACGGCCAACGGCGTGCGTTGGACCAGATTGGCGACCCGCTGGCGGTCATCGGCGCCGGCCTGATCCATTTTGTTATAGACCTCGATCATGCCGTCACGGCGGCGGTCCTCGACGCCCAGGTCGGCAAGTACCGAGAGGACATCGTGTTTTTGCGCCTCGCTATCGGGATGGACGATATCGCGGACATGCACGATGACATCGGCGCCCAGAACTTCTTCCAAGGTGGCCCGAAACGCCGCCACCAGCTGGGTTGGCAGGTCGGAGACAAAACCTACCGTGTCCGAGAGAATAATACGCCCGCCCCGCCCCGGTATATCGACCGCCCGCATGGTCGGGTCCAGGGTTGCGAACAATTGATCTTCCGCCATCACCGCCGCCCCGGTCAGTCGATTGAACAGGGTCGATTTGCCGGCGTTGGTGTAGCCGACCAGCGCGACCACGGGATAGGGTACTTCACGGCGGTTCTTGCGGTGCAATTCACGGGTGCGGACGACCGCCTCCAACTGCCGGCGGAGACTGACCACCCGGTCATCGATCATCCGACGGTCCGCCTCGATCTGGGTCTCGCCGGGGCCGCCAACCGTACCCAGGCCGCCGCGCTGACGCTCCAGATGGGTCCAGGAACGCACCAGACGGCTGCGTTGGTAGGTCAGCCGCGCCAGTTCGACCTGCAGGGTGCCTTCCTTGGTCTGTGCGCGGTCGGCAAAAATTTCGAGAATAAGCCCGGTGCGGTCGATCACCTTGCAATTCCAGGCGCGTTCCAGGTTGCGCTGCTGGATCGGCGATAGGGCGGTATCAAGGACGGCTACCTCGATCTCCTCCGCCTTGATCAGGGTGCCCAGCTCCTCGACCTTGCCGGTGCCAAACAGCGTCGCCGGGCGCGGGCGATTAACCACGATGACCTCGGCCACGACGATCTCCAGGCCGATGGCCCTGGCCAGCCCTTCGGCCTCGGCCAATTGAGCTTCGGGCAGGCGAGAGACGTTGTCGGCTGCTGTCTTGAGTTGCGGGTGAACAATCAGTGCCCGGCCGGCGCTGGTCTTGTTTCCGTATTCACTGTCCGGGCCGTTCACGCCTATTCTTCATCCTCCGCACCATCGTACAATTGCACCGGTTGCGCCGGCATCACGGTCGATATCGCATGCTTGTACACCAATTGAATATGACCATCGCGGCGCAGCAGGACACAGAAATTATCGAAACCTGAAATAAAGCCTTGCAGTTTCACGCCATTGACCAAAAACACGGTTACAGGGGTTTTTGCCTTGCGTACATGATTTAAAAATACATCCTGCACGTTCTGCTTATCGTTCGCCATGTTTGGCTCCATTTTGTTCTGCACGCCCGCCTCCAAAAAATGGCGGATCAGCATTTCATTATTGGGATGCCCAATTGGTATGTGCCCTGACGGCATCCGACGGCTACAATACTCTGTGCGGCAATACTACTTGTTACCTCAGATGGGGTCCATTAGTGATTAGGCAAGCGGCAAGTATATGCCAAACTTGTGATTAAGCGTCCTAAGACACCGTGGCAGCCATGAATTCCATGTACAGATTACGTAGCGATAGGGTTTGGCTACCTGGACGGCCATTGCCCAGGGTGGTTTCGTCAATCTGAACAACCGGTGTCACGAACGCCGTTGTCGATGTCAGAAAAGCTTCACGGGCCGATTTCGCCTCTGCCAAACTAAAGGCGCGCTCCTCAACCTTGATGCCTTGGGATTTGGCCAGGGCGATTAGGCGGCGGCGGGTAATGCCATTCAGAATCGCATTTTCCGGGGGCCGGGTCACCAATGCGCCATCATCGTTGATGATCCAGGCATTGGTCGAACCGCCTTCGGTCACGAAACCGGCGCCATCCACTTGCCAGGCTTCAAAGGCGCCTTGGCTGCGCGCCGCCTGTTTGACCAGGACATTCGGCAACAAAGCGATGGCCTTGATATCACAGCGCTGCCAGCGGATATCCGGTTGCGAGATCACGGCGACGCCTTCCTCGACGATCTTCGCGGGGGCGGGCGGGGTGCGCCGCGCGGTAACCACCAGGGCGGGCCGCACCGCGGGATTGGGAAAGGGCTGATCGCGACGGGCGACGCCGCGGCTGACCTGCAGGTAAACAATGCCGGTGGAGACTCGATTACGCCGCACGGTTTCCCGCAACACGACAAACAACGCCCCGCTGGACATAGGCATATCGATCTGCAACTCGGACAGAGAGCGTTGCAGGCGTTCCATGTGCCATTCGCCGTCAATGAGGCCGCCGCCGCGCACGGCGATGACTTCGTAGACGCCATCGGCGAATTGATAGCCCCGGTCCTCGATATGGACCGAGGCGGCACCATGGGGCAGATAACGCCCGTTGACGTAGGCAATTCGGCTCATGCCGCGTTCCTTTTACTTCCTAACGGCGCCAATACGCCGGATTGAACAAACTCAACAAGGCCAGCAACTCAACCCGGCCGGCCAGCATGCCGAAGGTCACGACCAGTTTGGCGCCGTCTGGCATATCGGCATAGCTGGGTGCTCCGGGCGCCACGGTTTGCAGAAAGGGCCCGGCGTTGCTAACCGACATAACGGCGGCGGCCACGGCGGCGTCGGGCGGCAACCCGAGAAAAGCCAATGACATGGCAATGGCCGCAAGTACCAGGATCAGCAGGAAAAAGAAACTCCAGACGCTCCAAACCACGGGATTTTCCACCCGCACCTTGCCCAGCCGCAGCAGCCGGACACCGTGAGGATGGGATAGGCGCAGTAGTTCCCGTTGCGCCTGCTTGAACAATACCGCAACCCGCATCAGACGCATGCCGCCGCTGGTGGAACCCGTCGCGCCGCCGACCAGAACCAGGCCGATGATCAGAATTGGCGCCAGGAGCATCGTCGTGCCGCCACCCGACGACACGGCTGTATTGCTGAAACCCGTCGTGGTCAAAGCCGAAATAGCAGTAAAAATCCCGGTGCGAAACGGGCCTATGAAACCCCGCTCCGCCTCTCCCAACAGGATCAGCATGATGACGCCAAACACCAAAACCGTGACGGCGACGGTCAGATAAAAGACCTCGGCATTCTCTCGGAAGGCCCGAATACGGCCGTTGAAGGCAGCCCAATGCAAGGTGAAATTCATCGCCCCCAGCAACATGACCGCCATCAGGACAAGTTCGATCGCGGGGCTGTCAAAGCTCGCGATGCCGCCGTCCCTGGTGCTGAAGCCCCCGGTCGAAAGGGCAGCGAAAGCATGACAAAGGCCGTCAAAGGCCGACATGCCCGTGGCCCAAAGGGCAAGGGCGCTAAATAAGGTCAACAGCACATAAATCCAGAACAGATCCTGTGCTGTCTGCAGCATCCGTGTTGGCAGGTTGGCCCCCTCGCCCCGTGGCAGGGCGCTTTGATAGGCCTCCATGCCGCCGATACCAAGATGTGAAATCAAACTGACGGCCAGAATAATGCTCAATAATCCTCCGCCCCACTGCAACAGGGCCCGCCACAGCAATATCGCGGGCGGCATGGTTTCAAGGCCTTCGAAGACGGTAGCGCCTGTGGTGGTCAGCCCTGACATAGCTTCGAAAAAGGCATCGATTGGCCGGCCCGGCAGGCCTGAATAGTGTAGCGGAATGGCCCCGAACAAGGAGAGGACCAGCCAGATCAGGACCAGGAACATGAAGCCTTCGCGCTTGCCGAAATTGGCAACCCCGTGCCAGGTGGCCAAGGCGAAACCGGCGCCGCAAAACCCGCTCAACACCGCCGAAGCCAGGAATGTCCAGGCCAGGGCCGTATCGCCGTCCAACAGCGCCGTCAGCGCCGGCAGGATCATCAGAGCCGCCAACAACATCACGGCCCAGCCTAGGCAGTGAACGACGCTGGTATAGGACATGCTGCGGCCCCCGCTTTTTCAGCCGTTTCTTGTGCGCCGGTGCTTAGAAAAAATCGAGGCGGACAGAGAACATTTTTTCTACCTTCTTGACCACGTCGGCCAAGGCAAAGATCACCACTCGGTCTTTGACCTGAACAACCGTATCGCCACGGGGAATGATCACGCTGTCGCCGCGCAACACGCCGCCGATAATGACGCCGGTGGGCAAATTCACATCGCGCAGGGGGACGCCGACCAGAGGCGAGGTTTCCAGCGCCTCGGCCTCGATCACTTCCGCCACGCCGTCGCGCAGGCTGTGCACGGCCCGAATCCGGCCCCGGCGAACATGCTGCAATATGGTCGAAACGGTGGAGGCGCGGGGATTAACCACCGCGTCAATGCCTAGCGAGGTCAACAGCGGGCCATAGCCGGCGTTGTTGATCAGGGTAACCGCCCGTTGGCAGCCATAGCGCTTGGCCAGCAGCGAGGCCAGGATATTGACCTCGTCATCATCAGCCACCGCGACCACGGTTTCCGTGTTGGCGGCATTTGCTTCAATCAGAATTTCACTATCCAGGGCATCGCCGTTTATGACCACGGCACGTTCAAGGTGCTCGGCCACGTATTCCGCCCGCTCCCTGTTCAATTCCACCACCTTGACCCGAACGGCGGGGTTGTCGCGTTCCAGGCTTTCGGCCAGGAACAGCCCGATATTACCGCCGCCGACTATGATGATGCGGCGGGCTTCCTTCTCCTCATGTCCAAAAAGACTCAGGGCGCGGCTGACATGCCCTTTGTCCGAGATGAAAAATATCTCGTCCCCCACCAGCATCTGGTCATCGCCGGTCGGTACCAGCAACTGGCCGCCACGGTCGATGCCGACGACAACAATATTCAGATCTGGAAACAGCTCGGTCAATTGCCGCAGCGGGGTATCGACGATCGGGCATTCACTGCCCAGACGCACACCGATCAGGCGCAGTTTATCATCGCCGAAGGGGATCATATCGAAAGCGCCGGGCACCTCCAGGCGCCGCTTGGCCGAGCGTGCGACCTCCATTTCGGGCGAGATGATTACATCGATAGGCATATTATCGCGGCTGAACAGATCCTGCCACATGGGCCGCAAATAGCTTTGTGCCCGGACCCGGGCAATTTTGGTCGGGACATTGAACAGCGAATGGGCGACCTGACAGGCCACCATGTTGACCTCGTCGGCGAAGGTCACGGCGATGATCATGTCCGCGTCCTCGGCGCCCGCCCCTTCCAATACATCCGGCTGTGAGGCGAAGCCGACCATACCGTGGACATCGAGATTGTCATTGATGCGCTTGACCAGCTCCGGCGACTGATCGATTACGGTCACATCATTATGTTCACCCGACAGCTGCCGGGCGATGTTGTAGCCGACCTGGCCGGCGCCGCATACGATCACCTTCATGAGCTTCTATTCCCAAACATTGCTGTCCGGCTCCTTATGCCCGCGTGGGCACGCCCAAGGACTTCAACTTTCGGTGCAGGGCGGAACGTTCCATACCGACAAATTCAGCAGTGCGTGAGATATTACCACCAAAGCGGCTGATCTGGGCCATCAAGTATTCCCGTTCGAATATTTCCCGGGCATCACGAAGCGGCAGTGACATTACCTCGGTTTCGCCGCTGTCGCGCTTTGCCGTGGGTGTGGGTGCGCTGATATCCATGGGCAGCATGTCGATCGAAATCGTCACCTCGCCACCCTGGGCCATGATCACAAGATTTTCGACAATATTGCGCAACTGGCGCACATTGCCGGGCCAGTCGTGCCGCTGCAGGGCGGCCATGGCATCGGCCGAGATATGCCTCGATGACAACCCCAGGGTTTCAGCCGAACGGCTCATGAAATGATCCACCAACAGCGGGATGTCCGAAGGCCGGTCGCGCAATGGCGGCACCGTCAGGGGTACCACGTTGAGCCGGTGATACAAATCCTCCCGAAACCGGCCCTCGGCGATCTCTTGGCGCAGATCGCGGGTGGTGGAGCAAATGACGCGGACATCGACCTCCACATTGTCGCTGCCGCCGACGCGCTGAAAACTTTGATCCACCAGGACGCGCAAGATTTTGGCCTGGCTTTCCAGCGGCATGTCGGCGATTTCATCCAGAAACAGCGTGCCGCCATGGGCGGATTCAAAAACCCCGACCCGGTCGGGCGGTGCGGCGCCATTACCCTCGCCCGCCTGGCTGTCCGCCCCCTCGACCCCAAACAATTCCGTCTCCAGCCGTTCGGGCGCCATGGTGGCGGCGTTCAGAACCACGAAGGCGCCCTGTTCCCGGTTTGATTTCGCATGCAGCGCGCGGGCCACGACTTCCTTGCCCGCGCCCGCCGGACCGTCAATCATTACCCGACTGCCGGTCGGTGCGGCCTTGTCGATCGCCGCCCGCATGGCAGTGATCGCCGGGCTGTCGCCAATGATTTCGGTTTCCGGTCCGGCGCGCCGGCGCAGATCCTTATTCTCGCGCGTCAATCTGGCCGCCTCAATGGCGCGTTGTACAATCAGCAAAAGGCGATCAGTCTCAAACGGCTTTTCGATGAA
>CAYWYB010000110.1:0-3936 GCA_964462145.1 uncultured Rhodospirillaceae bacterium | reverse complement strand
CCTAGCTTGATCGCCTCCACCGCCGTTTCAATATTGCCGTGGCCGGAAATCATGACCACGGGCACATCGCCGTGCTGGGCTCTGATCTCTTGCAGAATTTCTATGCCATCGAGTTTGCTGCCACGCAGCCAGATATCCAAAATGACCAGGTTCGGCCGCCGTGCCGCGACCGCCGCCAGTGCCTGATTGTCGGTACCGGCCAGCCGTGTTTCATAGCCTTCATCGGATAAAATGCCGGCGATCTGGTCGCGGATATCGGCTTCATCATCGACAATTAAGATGTCACGCGCCATTACTCAACTCCACGTCCCTGTCATTTTCTTGATCAGTATTCTTCTCGTCCGCGCTCTCGCTCACACGCGTTGCCGGGAAGCGTAGATGAATTTGCGCACCGCCCCCCTCCGCATCGTCCAGGCGCATTCGGCCACCGTGTTCTTCCATGATCTTCTTCACGATCGCCAGTCCCAAGCCCGTGCCTTTTTCCCGGTTGGTAACATATGGCTCCGTCAGGCGCTCACGGTTTTCGGCCGGAAAGCCGATACCATTGTCGCGGATATACAGATCGGTGCCCTGCTCATCCACGGCAATCGCCACCTCGATAAAGCCCGGTTCCTGCTCTTGCCCAGGCAGTTCCGGGCGACCAGTGATGGCTTCCTGGGCATTCTGCAAGAGATTAGTCAGCAAGCGGTTCAAATGCTGGGCATCACAACGGATCGGTGCCGCCGCGTCGGGCAGCAGCAGCCGGTAGTCGATATCCCGATGGGCGAATTCCTCGGCGAAGACTGAATTTCGGACAATGCCGCATAAATCCTCGATCTTCATTTCCGCCGCCGGCATCCGCGCGAAGGCCGAGAATTCATCGACCATGCGGCCAATATCGCCAACCTGTCGAATGATCGTATCGGTGCATTGAAGAAAAATCTCGGGATCAGCCTCGATCTGCTTCAGATATTTGCGCTTCAAGCGTTCCGCCGATAATTGGATTGGCGTTAGCGGATTCTTGATTTCATGGGCGATGCGCCGGGCCACATCGGCCCAGGCGGCTGTGCGCTGGGCCGTTACCAGTTCCGTGACATCATCAAACGTGACGATGGCGCCAAAGCCTTGGTTGCCGCTTTGCCCATCAGGCAGGTTACTGCGGATCCGCGTCATGAAACTGCGCCGATGCCCCTTGCGGATCAGCGATACCTCGCCCTCCACGATGCGCCCGGGTCCGGCCCGGGCCTGTTGCAGCAATTGCGCCATCTCGGGCACTGCCGCGGTGAATTGATGGCCCGTCAAGGATTCCACGTCGGTTTCCAGCAAGGCGGCGGCGGATGAATTCGGCAGGGTAATGACCCCTTCCCCATCCAGGCCGACGACACCGGCGGAAACCCCGCTCAATACCGCTTCCGTGAAACGGCGGCGGCGGTCCAGACGTTGGTTGCCGGCCACCAATTCATCGCGCTGTTCCGCCAATTGTCCCGCCATACGGTTGAAGGCCCGGCTGAGGGAGCCGATTTCATCATCGCTGTCGCCTTCCTCGACCCTGGTCGAAAGGTCGCCGTCGCGGATTCTCTCGGCAGCCACCATCAGGCCGCGAACCGGTCCGACCAGACGGTTGGCGAAAGTCAAACCCAGCCAGATCGCGGCCAACAGCAACACTAGCGCAACAACGATAAAAATCAGGGCCGAGGTTAGCTGAATATCCGTACGCGCGCCTTCCAGTGCCTCGTATTCCCTGACCACGGCGCGTGCGGATTCAACGTGGTTCAAGACCACCGGGTCAACGAAACGGGCAACAAACAGATAGGCATCGAGGAATCCATCCAAGCGCACCAGGGCACGGACCTGATCGTCGCGGTCGCTTTCAAAAATCACCGGATCACTGCGCGAGGCCGAGGCGATGCGATTGAGTGGCAACTCATCCAGGGCGGCGCTGACGCTTAGAAAAGTCCGGCCTAAAACGGTCCCGTTGCTGTTGAACACAGTGGCCTCGTTCAAGGCGCGGCGCGAGGCCTGCAAGGCAAGGAAACGCGAGAATTGCTGGTTCTTGCCCAGCAGCCGTGGTGCCACGCGGTCAATGTCGTTCGCCATGGCCAGGATATCCGCCCGGATGGTATGGCGGTGTTCGGCGACATAAGCCTCGGCCACGGCCAGGGATTCACCAACCGCCGTACGCACCCTCTCGGAAAACCAGGACTGCATGCCAAGATGGAAGAATACCGCCGAGAACAAGGCCACGATAATGGCCGGCGTCACCGCCACCAGGGAGAACATGGCGACGAATCGGGTGTGCAGGCGGGAGCCTGCGGAACCAGCTCGGCGCGCCACCCACAAGCGTACCATGTGGCGCGCAATCAAGGCCCCGAAGGAGAGCACCAGGACCAGATCAATGATCAGCAGGATCAATATGACACGGGGGTTCGGCGTCTGCGGCGCCGAACCCGTCCAGGCCGTATAGGTGGCAATCGAGGACGCCAGCGCCGCCAGGGCCAGAACCACCGCCAATTTGCCACTTAGGCCCACTTCGCGGGCCCACGGCACGAAGCTTTCGGCGACGGTGGTTTCCAGGCGGCTACGTTCGGTTGTTTCAGCCATATGGGCTACCGGTCCGGTCAAACAAAGTGTTTGTTGTAATTATGCATCAGTTGACGCCGCGTACCACCTGAATATCAAGTTCCTTGATCTTTTTTCTCAAGGTATTGCGGTTCAAGCCCAGCAGATCCGCCGCCCTGATCTGATTGCCGCGGGTGGCCGCCAGGCATAATTGGATCAAGGGCCGTTCGACCTCGCGAACCACGCGCTCATAAAGGCCGGCGGGGGGCAGACTGTCGCCATGGGCCTGAAAATAGCGCGCGAGATGCAGTTCCACCGAGGCGCCGATACTATCGCCTCCCGCCGGCTGCCGCGCGGCATCGGCTTCGCCGTCGCCATCCGTTTGCGAATGGTGTGGCGAGATGGCGCCCAATTCGGTTTCCACGACCGCCTCTTCAATCACCTCTTCGGGATAGAGCGCGACCAGGCGCTGGATCAGATTTTCCAGCTCACGTACATTGCCGGGCCAGGCATGCAGGCGCAGCCGCTCCAATGCGCCACGGCTAATCCGTTTCGCCGGTAGGCCCTGGGCCTCGGCCAGGCTCAGGAAATGACGGGCCAGATCGGGCACGTCCTCGGTCCGTTCGCGCAGGGGCGGCAGGCGCATGGGCACGACGTTGAGGCGATAATACAAATCCTCGCGGAACAGGCCCTGGCGAATCAACTGCCTGAGATCCTGGTTAGTCGCGGCGACAATACGCACATTGGCCTTGATCGGCGTGCGCCCGCCCACGGTGCTGTATTCACCCTGTTGCAGAACCCGCAACAGCCGGGTCTGCGCCTCGGCCGGCATGTCGCCGATTTCGTCCAAAAACAGCGTGCCACCCTCGGCCCGCTCAAAATGGCCGGGATTGCGGGTGGTGGCGCCCGTAAAGGCGCCTTTTTCGTGACCGAATAGTTCGCTTTCAATCAGATCCTTGGGGATCGCCGCCATGTTGATGGCAACAAAGGGACCGTTGCGCCGTTTGCCGTAGTCGTGCAGGGCGCGGGCGACCAGTTCCTTGCCGGTCCCCGATTCCCCGGAAATCATCACGGTCAAATCCGTCTGCATAAGGCGGGCCAACGTCCGATAAATCTCCTGCATGGCAGGGGAGCGGCCGATCACCGGCAGGCTTTCCTCGCCCTCCTCCTGCCCCGCGAAACCGGCACCGCCGGTAACATGCTGGCTGTCCGTCAAGGCTCGCTGGACAACGTTGATCAATTCCTTGAGATCAAAAGGTTTTGGCAAGTATTCATGGGCGCCGCGTTCGGCGGCCTTGATCGCGGTTAGGATGGTGGATTGCGCGCTCATGACTATGACCGGCATTTCAGGCCGCATTTTCTTAATCCGCGGCAGCAGATCCAAACCATTCTCGTCGG
>CAYWYB010000109.1:0-14811 GCA_964462145.1 uncultured Rhodospirillaceae bacterium | reverse complement strand
CGTTCAATCGTGCGGACATTATTGTCTCAGGTTGGTATTACCGATGTGATCGAAGCAGCCGACGGCACCGAAGCCATTGAATTGCTTGAGATGCCTGGGGAACAGCCGCCGGACTTCGTGATTTGCGATCTGCATATGAAAGACGGCGACGGCATGGCGTTCTGCAACAAAATCAGACGTCACAAGAATGGCGACCTGGCGCAAATTCCAGTACTGATCCTAACGGGCGATAGTGACGGTCTGCTGCATGAAGTGGCAATGCAGATCGGTGCCGCCAATGTTCTGACCAAACCGATTTCCGCGCCCGACCTGGGCCGTGAAATCAGCCGTGCGGTGGGTTTCGCCGCATAGGCAGACATGCCAGAGCCTCTCAAGGCGACTAACCCGGCGGCAATTGTTGCGGCTGTCGTTACGCCCTCATATGTGGATATCCTAAAGGCCGTCGCCGCACCTGCCACCGCTGACGATATTGTCAGCCGTGCCTCCGACTCGAACTAACATCGGCGCCAATCTTTCCCCCGACGATCAATGCATTGCGGAATATTCGAATTGCGCTTCGTTGTCGCGCGCGAAATTTCTTGCAATTTAAACGCATATGGTGTAATATTCTCAAACTGAAATAAGTGGCTTTGCAAGCGGCCTCATGCCGAATTGACCGAGCGCCAGTTATCCAGCCTGCTCTGATGGGGCGGTCGGAACCGGTGCTTTTTTTGTGCCAAAACCCATGCCAAACTGTGGTTGATTGGCGTCCTCAATTGAAAAAATTGGCTGAAATCTGCTTCTAATAGTTTGTGTCCAGCCATCGTCACGATGATGCTCAAGGGTCAGTGCGGGAACGGGTGCGGAACTGATGGGCTATAGCGGCTGGTCCGCATCCAACTATGCAACAGAAGCGTATTCCGCCGACTTCAATTTTGGCACAAGTACAATGTGCTGGATGGTTTGGGCGAAGGCTTCCACGTTGGCGGATGAACAGTTTCTGTTTGAACGCAAATCTGCTGGTGGCTCGCCGCTATGGAATTTCCGACTGCATCCTACATCCTTCCAGGCCCTTGTCAGTGACGGCACCAATCAGGCCGCCGCAAGCATATCATCCACCAACGTAGATGACGATGAATGGCATCAATATGTAGTTAGGTGGGATGGTGCTACCGGGACAGTTGAAGTCTTCCAAGACGGTGTTTTTGTCGGCAGCAATACGAACGGCAGCGTTGGCTCTATTGACAACGGTTCGGCGACCATAACCGTCGGCGCTGACAAGGCCTTGGCCAAGCCTGCTGATAACTGCACCATAGCCTTGTTGCGTATCGGGGCCGCGCTTCCAAGTGACGCACATATCAGGTTCATGTACGCAGTTGAACGGGGCCTGTTTGAGGCCAACGCTAAATGCCTGTTGCAATCCGGTACCACGGATGTGGTGCGGGATGTCTTCATCAATCCCTACACCAAAAAGGCCATCGTAACGCAGGCTGATAGCCAGACCATTTGGGACGGCCTGGCGGTGAGCGAAACCCGGACCATTGCCACAGGCGGCGCGACCTTCAAGCATGGCCTGTTGTTCGGCAAGAATGACGATGTGGCCGAGATCAACGATGCCAATTTATATGCCTCTATCGCGGCCAAGAACTTGCGTGGAACGATGGCGCAGGTTGAGCGCAACATGGCCGAGGCGTTGGGCGGTGTCGATCTGTCAAAGGCCAAGGCGTTCGTATCTCAAACTTCATCCACGTCCACGCCAGCCATCGGCAGTAGCTTCAACATTAAGAGCGTAACGCGAACCGGCACTGGTTTATATGACGTTGAATTTGCAACGCCGTTCAAGTCAAGCGTGACCGATGCCATTACCTGGGTTGGCTTTGTCACGAACAACTCGTTAGTGGGCTATACGGCGGGCATTTACGAAAGCGCGTCAGATCGGTTTACGGCTCGTATCAATACCGAAAACTCATCCAACGCCAACACGGATAGCGCGTTTATGGCCTTGTTTTTTGGAGAAACGGAAAATGACTAATTTAATTTTACACGCCAACGGTGATCAAACCGCTTTAGCGTTTGGGTATTCCGCCACAGAGGCCATCGCCGCCTTGGTGCGCGCCAACACTATTCCGGCTGTGCTTGATGTTGACGGTAAAGAGACTTCGCCGGAAATCGTTCCTGAACCGGCGACGCTTGCTGCTGCGGTAGCCCCAGAAGATATTGCCGCCCATCCATGGCGCGTTCCCCTGGCCCGTACCGAACGTTTGGCGGTAATTCGTCTGCTTCGGAATGCCAAGCTGATCGCATTAGATATGGAGGCCAACCACGCGCTGACCGGGCGGCCCAATATGCGCCAGGTCGCGGCGGTTGAGGCCGACCGGCAAATCTTGCGCGATCTACCGCCTATAGCTGAGGCGGCTTTGGCGGCGCTGACCATTACTGACGATATCGATGCCTACTTGCCGGAGGAACTAACATGATATCCACTTTTCGACATCTGCTTCTAGCCGCCACTTTGGCGGCTTTTTTATTGCCCAGAGCGGCTCTGGCTCAACCGACCCGTGATGGCGGCCAGAGGTCGCTCCAGACTTTGCTCAAGCAATACGTGTTGGTGCCGACGAATTTGGATGTGTCTAGCTATTGGCGGATGGAGGTGGCGCTTGCGTCGCCATCAGAGCGCTGGTGCATCGTCGTTCGCCAACCCAAAGGCCGCACTTGTCGCATGTCCACCGGCCAGGTTCGCCAAAACTCGCCGTGCCCAGAGGTCAAGAAGAGGCGGCATTGTGATTAAAAGTACATCCACCGATGCCGTCGTGGCGGCGGCTGGAACAGCCTCCGCCGGTTGGATCTCCACGGTAGATGCGGGCAGCTTGGAAGCCGCCGTGGCTTTGGCCGTTGGCGGCCTGACGATTCTCCTGTTGATCTTGCGCATTGGCATAGCCTGGCGCGAATTGAATGAAAGGAAGCCCTGACATGCTTTCACTCATAGGCTCCCTGCTCGGTTTTGGCACATCGTTCCTGCCTAAAATCATGGACTATTTCCAGGACCGCCAGGACAAGGCGCACGAATTGGAGGTCATGGCACGGCAACTGGACATGCAGCTGCAGTTGCAACAAGCCGGCCATGAAATGCGGCTCGAGGAAATCAACATCGGTGCCGACATCCGGGAAACTGAGAGCCTGCATAAACACGACCGTAAGGTTGGCGTGACATGGGTCGATGCCTTGCGCGGCTCTGTCCGTCCGGTGGTAACCTATATCATGGTGTTGGAGTTCGTCTTCATCAAGTCGGCGGCTATGTATCTGATCCTCGGCTCGGATGGGGTGACGATGGATACTTTGGACCAGGTTTGGGATGCCGAAACCCGCGCCCTGTTTGCGGCCATTCTGTCGTTCTGGTTTGGCCACCGCGCCCTGAAAACCTTCTACCCAAAATGAAAACCAATGCTGCGGGCCTGGCAATCATCAGGCATTTTGAGGGTTTCTCGTCCATGCCATATCTGGACCCGGTAGGCATCCCTACCATCGGTTATGGTTCCATCTGGGGCCTGGACCGGCGCCGGGTAACGATGGAGCATCCGGAGATCAATGAGGATGATGGCGAAATCATTCTGGGCCGGATGCTGCGGCACACGGAACGGGCCGTGATCAGGCTGATCCGCGTTTCGTTATCGGAGGATCAGTTCTCCGCCCTGGTATCCTTCACTTACAATCTCGGCAACGGTAATCTGCAACGCTCGACCCTGCGCATGAAGGCTAATCGCGGCGACACGGCGGGTGCGGCGGCCGAGTTTCCAAAGTGGCGCCGGGCCGGCGGGCGTGTGCTGCGCGGCTTGGTGCGCCGGCGGGCGGAAGAGCAGGCGCTGTGGCTGCGTTAGTTCCCCAATTGCCAATTTTCTCACCACAATGACAGAAATTCAAACATGTCCGTACGGGTGAGATGCAGGCGCCCGCCATCATCCCGGCGGTCTTTTCCGGATCGGGTGATAGTTGCGCCAGTCGGCCTTGGTTTCGCCGAGTAAGTCTGGACCGGGGCCGCCAGGGCGTGGATGCGGGCGATGAGATCGTTTCTATTGAAGGGCTTGGTCATGTAGTCGTCGGCGCCAAATCCAAGGCCCTTCACCTTGTCATCCGGTTCGGCCATGGCCGACAGGATCAGGACTGGCGTCTCGACTGCCGCGTCACGGAGTTTCCGCAGGACTTCATAGCCATGCATGTCCGGCAGGTTAAGGTCCAATATGATGACGTCATAGGTATAGAATTTACCAAGATCCAGGCCTTCCTCGCCTAAATCGGTTTCGCTGACATCGAAACCCTCGCCCTGCAGCAACAGATCAACTGTCCTGGCCATTGCCGTATCATCTTCGATCAGCAGGGCTCGCATGGAACCTCCCTCAAAATATTATGGTAAATATATTAGATGGGGCTCTGCCGAGCTGATATCAATGCTGGGACATAATTGTGCTAAGAAATGCTCAAATCCGCCAGGCTGAATGCATGGCAGCGATACCACCCGATAGGTTGCGATAGCTGACATTGCCCAGACCAGCCTCCGCAATCATGGCGGCAAAGGTATCTTGGTCCGGGAAAGTACGGATGCTTTCGGCCAGATATTGGTAGGACGCCTCGTCATCAGCCACCAATCGGCCCAGGCGAGGCACCACCTGGAACGAGTATTTATCATATAATCCTTCCAGACCGGGCAATGCGAGGCGGGAGAATTCCAGACAAAGGAAGCGTCCGCCAGGCTTCAAAACCCGGCACATTTCGGCCAATGCCCGCGGCTTGTCAGTCATATTGCGAATCCCAAAGGCACAAGTCACCACATCCACCGTCGCATCGGGAATTGGCAAATCTTCACCATTGGCGCAGAGCCATTCAATGTCACCGTCGAGACGCCGTCCGCTTGCGCGGCCTTTCCCAACAAAAAGCATTTCCTGGTTGATGTCCGTCACCGTGACCCTGCCGCCGCCGCCGGCCAGAAATCGAAATGCGATGTCGCCCGTTCCTCCCGCCAAATCCAGCAAATGCATATCCGCCCGAGGCCGCAGCCAGGTGACAAAGGCCGCTTTCCAAAGGCGATGCAGTCCGCCCGACATCAGGTCGTTCATCACGTCATAGCGGCCAGCCACGGAATTGAAGACGCCGCGCACACGAGACGTCTTTTCCTCCCATGGTATAGATTCGAAACCAAAATCGGTGCTCGCCGTTGGCGCCATGCCGTTGTCACTCCACAATTTCATATTCCACCGTTACCATAGCACGTTTCACCACATGCTTGGCAGTTGTAGCGAAGATCAGCTAACCTTTCTCATATGCCTGAACTCCCCGAAGTTGAAACCGTTTGCCGTGGCCTGGAAGGTCCCCTGGCCGGCCGGCGCCTAACAAAGGTTACCCAACGCCGTGACAAATTGCGCTGGCCTTTGCCCGAAAACTTTGCCGCGCGATTAGAGGGGCGAACCGTCCAACGCTTGTATCGGCGTGCAAAATTCATCCTTGCCGATCTCGATGACGGCTGGGTCTGGATAACCCATCTGGGCATGTCGGGCAGGATGTTCATACACAATGGCCTGGCACCGGCACCTGGCAAGCACGACCATGTCTTGTTGGAGACGGATGGCTCGCAGACAGTGGTGTTTCAGGATCATCGCCGCTTTGGAATGATGGACTTGGTGCCAAAGCAGGATCTGGATAACCACCGCCTGTTGCGCGATTTGGGGCCGGAGCCTCTCGGTAACGAATTCAATAGCGTGGTTTTATCCGATGCTCTGCGGGGCCGGCGCACACCAATCAAGTCAGCCCTGCTAGATCAGAAGATCGTCGCCGGCCTGGGTAATATTTATGTTTGCGAGGCCCTGTTCCAAACAGGCATCTCGCCGCGCCGTTTGGCCGCATCGGTCGCCGGAAAACGGGCCGAACGGTTGGTTCCCGCCATTCGAGACGTACTGACAAAGGCCATCGCCAAGGGCGGCTCCACCCTGCGGGACTATGTGCAGGCATCCGGTGAGCTGGGATATTTTCAACATGATTTCACTGTTTATGGGCGCGAGGGCGAACCTTGCATCCAATGTGAACAGCCCATCAAACGCCTAGTACAGGCTGGCCGCTCCACGTTCTATTGTTCAAAGTGCCAGCGATGAGTTTTCAATTATTCGCGTGAATTTCGATATAATTGGAATGATTTTCGGTTACTGAAACGGCTGGGTTCGAAATCCGCCTATTTCGGATGAATAACTGGGAAATCAACAATATGAAACAACACGTTATGGACGAATTAGGCGTTCCGGCTTTACCTTGGTGAAGGCGCATTTCTGTCCATTTTTCCCATGTCTACCCATATTGTTCCCAGGGTCATTCCCCGAGAGGTAGAGCGCACCCTGGCTTTCAGGGCTAACAACCTGATTAAGAATTTCAAACTTAGACTTTGGGGCCGCCTAAGTTTATCGGGATCCCGCAGGGGTTAGGGGCCGGGGGCAGCGGTGCCCTTCGACGATCCGGCTGGCGGACAACCCTCAGACCGGGGACCAAAACGTCTCTCGTGTCCCGCCAGAACAGAATTTATTTGCCTGCGGCTCTGGTTCAAATCATATAAGCATATGATATTAATAAAAAATATGGTTCCGGCGACAGAAGTCGAACCCGCGACCTATCCAAGGTTCCGGATTTCAACTGGCATCATCTGCGCAGGACGTTTGTGACCTGCTTGGCCGAACGGGGCCACGACGACACGGTGTTAGATGCAATGCTGAACCATCGTCAGGCTGCGACTCGGCCCGGCGTCATGGGCGTCTATCAATGGGCGCAGCGGCGGCAGGAACATGTAGCCGCCATGGAGGCCTAGGCCGGAATTGTCATGCGCGCGGCGGCGAAGATTACCGACGAACTTGGGGACCATTAATCGCCCGAATCATATAGCGTTGGATTGCATCAAATGGCGCTACAAATGCAGTGACTACAAGAAATAGTATCGAAAACGATGCACAAAAATCAAATAAATTAAAATAAGTGGGTCAATTAGCTAAATGATAAATGATATTAATCGGTATTATCTGATGCTCATCAGTACTAATAACGAAACCAATAGCGATAGTTGCTTTATTATTGCTCCACAGGCGTAATTTTATATTTGATCCAATCGCCGCGAGTGTTGCGTATAGTGTCCGCAGGCTAGCGATGAAGCTCCGGCTCTAGCCAACGTGCTAGGACCAGATGCTCTTCGGCGGTGAATAGATCGACTTGCTTGGTCATAAGAAAACCCTCCAATGATGAAACATGCAGGGCTGACGCCTGATCGGCTTTCGGACCCCTCAGTTGCCGTCCTTGGCCGCATCCCCTTGCGGGAACCACCTTGCCGGGTCTGGCAGGTTGGCGAGGGCGTCAGCCCTGCTCGTGATGCAAGGGGTTAGTGTACGAATTCCGTAATTCAATTTCAGGCGGCTTGAATATCTGGCGAGCACGGCCAGGATTGATTACCAGCATGGATTCGCCAATCGCGCGCCGGTACACTTTTCCCATGACTGAGAATACTGATTTCAACGCGCTCTTCACGCCCTTCACTCTGGCCGGCAAGACGCTGCGCAACCGAATAGCCCATGCCTCGATGGTCACGCTGTCCACGCCGCAGGGGCGGGTGACGGATCGGCTGATCCAGTACCATGCCAACCGGGCCGCCGGCGGGGCCGCACTGCTTGTGACGGAGCCGTTCGGCATGATGCGTCACCAGGCTCAAATGCCCAGGGTGCAGGTTTGGCGGCGCGACGATGCCGATGGGTTGAAACGTTTCGCCGACGCCGTGGAAAGCCAGGATTGCCGCTTGCTCGGCCAAATTCAGGATTCCGGTCGCGGGCGTCATTTTCCCGGGCGCAATCCGGAGGCGATCGGCGCCTCGGCGCTACCCGACGATCTCTCCTGGACCGTGCCCCGGGTGCTTACGCCAGCCGAGATCCGCGACCTGATCGAACAGATCGCGGAGGCCGCCGCGCACCTACAGGACTGCGGCTTCTCCGGCGTCGAGATCTCCGCCGGGCACGGTCACCTGTTCCACCAATTTCTCTCGCCGTGGTCAAACCGCCGGGAGGATGAGTATGGCGGCGGCTGGGCTGGGCGCACGCGCATTGTCGCTGACCTCGTGGCGGCCCTACGCGCGGCCTGCGGGGCCAATTTTATCGTTGGCTTGAAACTGCCCGGCGACGACGGGATACAGGGCAGCATCAGACCGAAGGAGGCCGGCATCGTCGCCGACCGTCTGACGGAAAGGCGCAACGTGGATTATGTCAGCTTTGCCGCCGGCGCCCACGCCCGCACCCTGGAGATGCACACGCCTGACCGGCACGGCCCAACCATGCCCTATATGCCGTACATCAAGGAGCTGCGGCACAGCCTGAACGGCGTGCCGCTGATGGCGTTGGGCCGGATTACCGACCCGGCAGAGGCCGACGGCATTCTCGGGCGCGGGGAGGCGCAACTAATCGGCCTCGGACGCACTTTGCTCGCTGATCCTGCTTGGCCGAACAAGGCCAAGCAGGGCCGCAGCTGGGACATCCGATATTGCCTGTCCTGCAATACCTGCTGGGGTGTGATCATCATGCAGCAGGTGCCGGTTGCCTGCGTCAACAACCCGCGCGTCGCCCGCCCCGACGAAGTCGATTTCTGGCCAGCACGGACGGATAATCCGAAACGGATCGCCGTGGTCGGCGCCGGCATTGCCGGGATGGAAGCCGCCTGGGTCGCCGCCGCACGCGGCCACGAGGTCACCGTCTTCGGTGCTTCCGACGCGGTCGGCGGCAAAGCCCGGCTGAGAGAGGCATTGCCGGGCGGCGAAACCGTATCGTCGATCTATGATTATCAGGTGGTCGCGGCACGGCGCGCCGGCGCGCACCTGCTGCTTGGACAGCCCGTCGTCGCGGCAGCGGTCGTCGCGCTGCGGCCGGACACAGTGATCCTGGCGACCGGCTCCACGATGATCCCGCCCGACTGGCTGCCCGACCGCGTGCGCGCGGAAGGCTGGGTCGCCGATTTGCGCGCGACGATGCCGCAGGTGCTGCGCTTTGGGAACCGGCAGGCCGGTACCGCCGTGCTGGTCGATACGGACCATACGGAAGCCACCTACGCCGCCGCAGAGGCGCTCGGCGCCCGCTTCGACCGCACTGTGATCGTCACGCCGCGCGACACCATCGCCACCGACGTGCCCATGGTCACGCGCCAAGGTATCCTGCGGCGCATGGCGGAGCAGAGGGTCGAGATCGTCACCCTGTCCGAGCCACGCTGGTGCGATGCCTGTGCCGAGGGAAGGCTGGACCTCGTCAACGTCTACAATGGCGACGCACACGTGATCGAGGACCTCGCGCTGTTGACCTATGCCAGCCCGCGCGCGCCGAACGCCGCGCTGACCACGCCGCTGCAAGCCGCCGGCATCGAGGTCATCCTCGTCGGCGATGCCCGTGCCCCGCAGGAAATGCTCTTCGCCACCGCGAGCGGACATGAGGCGGGGGACAGGGTATAGGCATGGTGGGGTGACCGCTGCTGGAGTATTAGCGGAAGTCGCGACTTAGGGCTGTGACCGTCGAAGAGTGCCAAAAGCAGAAGTGCAGCCTTGTTAACGGCGCAAATGCATTTCCCGGTAGATCGCCGCTAAGTCCGCAAAAAGGGAGGGGGTCGGCGGGACGATGTCAGCCTTCCGACCGCTCCTTCAGCCGTTTCAGCCGCGGAAAGCGGCATTTGCCATCACGCCACGGGCGACCAGTTAGCCTGCCAGGCACGGAATTCGTCGGCCGGCATTGGCCGGGCGATAAAATAGCCCTGCACGTAATGGCAGCCGGCGCGAGCCACTGCCGCCCAATCATCTTCGTCCTCGACGCCTTCCGCGATAATACTTAGGTCCAGCTTGTGGGCCAGGTCAGCGCTGGCTTCCAGCATCGCGCCGATCTGAGGATTGCTGCCGGCTTGATGGACGAAAGCGCGGTCGATCTTCAATTCGGTAAAGGGGATACGCTGCAATTGCTCCATCGACGAGGCGCCGGTGCCGAAGTCGTCGATCGATAAGCCGATACTTTTCAGACGCATTCGGGTCAGGATTTCCAGCGGCTTTACGATGTCCTGCATGATCCGGCTTTCCGTAACCTCCAGAATCAGGTTACCTGGATCGACACCGTTTTCAATTGCCAAGGCAACGATCCATTCGGGCAGTTCCAGATTCGCCAGATTATCAACCGAAAGATTTATCGCGATCTTTATGTTCAGGCCCTCGACCGCCCAAGCGCCGGCGTGGCCAAGCGCCATCCGACAGACCGCTTCGGTCAAATCGTCGATCATGCCGTTTTCCTCCGCCAGATGAACGAAGAAATCGGGCGGAATAAAGCCTTTTTCGGGATGAATCCAGCGCACCAAGGTTTCGACACCGTAAAGGCTTTTGTCCGCGACCGAAACCTTGGGCTGGAAATTGACGGTCAGCGCATCGTTGTCAAGCGCATGGCGCAGGTCCTCGGCGCTTACATCGAAATCCCGCCCATCGCTGCTGACCTGTCCCTGTTCGCTGATCTTGGCGAGCATACCCTCCAGAGCATCGCGCTTAACCGGCTTTTCGATCGCTCCCAGAACCCGCAATTCATGCGCCCGCGCCAAGGTCTGGGCGGTATTGAGAACCTTCTGGTCCTCGCCACTAAATAAGATGACGTTGCCGCCATAACCCAGGTCCGCAAGATGGCGCAGCACCTCGATCCCGTCCATGCCGGGCATGTTCAGATCGCACAGCACGACATCGGGTGGCGGCGACGCACTTTTGACAACGTCCAGCGCTTCATGGCCATTGGCCGCGCTGTCAACCGTCGTGGCGCCCATGCCCTGCAGCATCCGTGCGACCACTTTTACGATGAAAGGTTCATCATCGACGATCAGAAAGGTAAATTTTGCGGCAGCGCTGCTCTCTTGCATTTTTTCGTCCACTATCCGTTGTTAGCCATTTAGCCCAATGCCAACTGCTCAATATAGTTCTTCACTACTTTGAAGCTCGGCTCCAAATTGCCTATATTCTGTTCGATACGTTCGGCATCGCCAGCCTTGCCAGCCGCTTCCAGCAAGGCACAGAGGTCAGCCATCTTATTGGCGCCGACGGTGCGGGCGGAAGATTTCAGCTTGTGTGCCGCGCTGCCGACACCGGCGGCGTCCCGGCCCTCCCAGGCAGCGAGGATTTCTTCCACATTATTGCCTGCCGGCTCGACGAACTCGCCTAGGATCTCCGCCACTAGTTCGTCGTCATCGCCAAACATCTCCTTGATGATGGCGGAATCAACCGGCGCATCATCAGGCCCCGTCGCCGTCGGCTCCGGCGGCTGAACCGCCGGCACGATGCCGCCGCCAGCGAAGGAACGTTCCCTGGGCAGCCATTTGGCCAGCATCTGCTTCAAGAGCCGCATTTCGACGGGCTTTGAAAGATAATCGTCCATACCAGCCGCCAGGCAGCGCTCGGCCTCGCCCTGCAGCGCATTGGCGGTGATGGCAACGATCGACAGGCGCTCGCCACTGTCTGCCTGAGCCTCGCGGATCGCTGCGGTCAATTCGTAGCCGTCCATGTTCGGCATATGGCAATCCGTCAGCAGTAGGCCGTAACTGCCACCACGCCACATTTTCACGGCGATTTCGCCATCGTCCGCGATTTCCATTTGATAGCCCAGGCGGTTCAACTGCCGCCCGATCACGTCCTGGTTGGTCGGGTTGTCTTCGGCCAGCAGAATTAACTGGCCCGCCGCGCGGGCTTCGTCGACACTCGGCAATTCGTGGCTTTCGACGCCGATCTTCTCGACTGCCGTCGCCACCTCAGGGCTGGCCCGCCCGGCCGCCACCGCAACCCCGTGGATCAGGGCGCTGCGCCGTAGCGGCCGGTCACGTATCACCATCTGGTCCGGCATGACCATGCCGAATTGTTCACCTTGAGCGTGGCTCATGACTGCGAAGCGCACACTTTTCAGCCTGTCATCAGTTCGCAGCCCCGCGATCAACGCGTGCCGCACCTCGACATCTATGTCGGAGCAGATCAGTAGCACCACGGGTCCGCCGCCTTCCTGAAGCAGCCGGTGCAGGTGTTCGCTACATTTTTCCAGGTCGGTTTCCCAGTTAGGGGAAGCATGCCAGGCCGCCAGATAGATCTCGTAGCGCCGCTGGGCATCGCGATGTTCTGTCAGGATCAGAACCGACACCCCGGCAAGGTCCGGTTCGTCCCCCGGCGCTTTCCTGGTGTCGTCTCGCGGCAGCGTCAGATCAGCGGTGAAGACCGAACCTTCTCCAGGCACGCTGGTGGCACCGATCTCGCCGGCCATAATTTCTGTCAGGTTCTTGCAGATCGACAGGCCCAAGCCGGTACCGCCAAAGCGCCGGGTCGTCGAGCCCTCGGCCTGGGTGAACGGCTCGAACAGTTTACCGATCTGTTCCTGGCTCATGCCGATGCCGTTATCCTTGATGGAAAAGCGTACCGTGATCTGATCGTCTTCATCGGCAGCCAGTTCCGCCAGAACGTCGACCACGCCCTGTTTAGCCTTGCTGGTCTCGGTGAATTTGACGGCATTGCCGGCCAAATTGAATAGGATCTGACGCATGCGGACCTGGTCGCCTAATACCCACGCCGGCAGCGCCGGATCAATGAAGCTGCTCAACCGCACGTGTTTCTTATCGGCGATTGGCGCCAGGGTCTCTACCACGCCCTCGACCGCGTCGCGGATCGAGACCGGCACTTGCTCCAACTCCAACTTACCGGCTTCGATCTTTGAAAAATCGAGAATATCGTTGATGATCTGCAGCAACGAGAAAGCGGAATCGCGCACTGTTCCCATCATCTGGCGCTGGTCGGCATCCAACTCGCTCTCGCCCAGCAGATCGATCATGCCGACCACGCCGTTCATTGGCGTGCGGATCTCGTGGCTCATCGCAGCCAGGAAGGCCGATTTCGAACGCGTCGCCTCCTCGGCCGCATCGCGCGCATCAAGCAACGCCGCTTCCGCCGCCTTACGGTCGGTGATGTCCTTGGCAGTCGCAACCAACAATGCCTGTCCTTGGGAATCGGCGAGATAAACCGTTACTTCGACATCGACCAAATCTCCGTTTTTCGCGCGATGCTGACTTTCAAACGATACGGAGTCTTCCCGTGTCAAAGCATCTTTCAGCTCCAAGACGCGGGATTCCGTAAATGCCGCATCGAAATCCGGGACACGAAGAGCGAGCAGTTCGACTTGGGAATAACCCAGGATGACGCAGGCAGCTTCGTTGACGTACACCAGACTCGCATCCGCGGGCCGCACCCAGAAAATCGCTTCGGCGGCATGATCGACCGAGTACTGCGTGAACTCCAGCGCCTGTTCGGCCAGCTTGCGCTCGGTAATGTCGTAAATCCATGCCAAACGGGCCGGTGCGCCTTCGTACTCAAAGCGCATCAAAGTCATCAGGCCCCAAAACGCTTGTCCATCGGCCCGTTTGAAACGAATTTCCCTATCGTGGATCCAGCCGTCTCTTTTAAAATCGGCCAACATGGCGTCGCGTTCATTCGGGTCGGCGAAAAGGTCAAGAGGCGTCTGCCCAAAGGCTTCGTTCTCATCGACCCCGAACATGGTGTTATAGCGCTCGTTGACGAAGGCGATGGTGTCGTTGCTCGCACGAATCACGCTGATGGCGACGGGGCTTTCCTGCAGGATCGAGAGCAGACGTTGCTCGCTTTCCCGCAACACCGTCTCGACACGTTTGCGATCGGTGATATCGGCGAGCACACCAACGCAACCGCCGCCTTTAAGCGGCGTCTTGCGGGTTTCGACGACGCGGCCATGCTCTGTTACAGTCTCGCTGAAAACGATCTCATCATTGGCCAACGCCGCGATGCGTTGTTTCGCCATTTCTTCAGCATCACCCTCGCCCCAGGCGCCGCGCTGGGCCAAGTGAAGCGTAAGATCGTAAACTTGCGAGCCGGGGTAAATTAGCCCGTCGGGGACGCCCATGAGTTCCCGGTAACGATCATTGAAAATGACAAAACGCATTTCAGGATCGATGACATAGATCCCGTCGCTCATATTATCGAGGGCGAGACGCAGTTGCTCGTCTTTCCGCAACAGCTCGGCTTCGGCCTTTTTGCGTTCGCCAATTTCCCGACCCAGCTTCCGGTTCCACAACACAACGACTACAACGACGACCACCGCCGCGCCGCCAAGTGGCACCGCCCAGACCAGAATTGTCCGAATATCCAGGCCGAATTCGACATGCACTGCCAGCCAGGTATTCTTGATCGTCGCGCGTTCCTTTTTGTCAATGGTGTCCAGAGCCTTATTCAGGATCGGGATCAACTCCGGCCAGTCCTTGCGTACGCCCATGGATAAATCGGTTTGGTATTTTGTCGGCGCAGCAATCTTGATATCGGCAAGTCCCAGACGATCCTTTTCGTAGGTAATAACCCCCAAATTATCGACAAAAGCATCGATTTCGCCATCGCTCAGAAGTTCAAGGCCGTGAGCGACGCTATCGGCCTTCACCGTGACAATTTCAGGGTGGTTCGTTTCGATGACGTCCTGTGAATAGTAATCTCGGATCACGCCGACCTTTTTGCCGTCCAGATCCGACAGGCCGCTGATATACGGGGAATTTCTATTGCTCGCGATGACCAGCGGGAAGGACAGGTAGGGCTTGGTGAAATTCATGAACTTCCGGCGTGCTGGCGTAATTGCCACCGTCGGCAAGATATCGATCCCGCCATCCTTAAGGGCCTGGAGCGCCTCGGACCAGGACAGCGCGGTCTGTGGCACCATCGCCATTGTCTGACGTCATCGCCCCTGGGACATATTGAGGGGTTTTCATAAGGGAGGATTT
>CAYWYB010000108.1:0-14821 GCA_964462145.1 uncultured Rhodospirillaceae bacterium | reverse complement strand
ATTAATGGGTGGCCGGGATGGGGGAGCGGGTGGGTAGTTCAATCTCGCACGGCTTAGTCCCGGGGCAGTTCGTGCTTTAGCACCTTGCCCGTGGCGTTGTGGGGCAGCTCGTCCATGAAGCGGACCTGTTTCGGCACCTTGAAGCGGGCCAGCTGGCTGCCGCAGTGATCGATCACCGCCGACTCATCCAAATTTGCGCCCGGCTTCAAGACCACGCAGGCGCGCCCGACCTCGCCCCATTTTTCGTCCGGAATGCCGATCACGGCATTTTCCAGGACGCCGTCGAGTTGGAAAATAACGTTCTCCACCTCCACCGGATAAACATTCTCGCCGCCCGAGATGTACATGTCTTTGGTCCGGTCGACGATATAGTAATAGCCGTCTTCGTCCTGGCGGGCGGCGTCACCGGTGCGGAACCAGCCGTCGGGCGTGTAGAAATCGTCGTGCTCGGCCTCCCTGTTCCAATAACCCGGCGTGACGGTGGGTGCCTTGATCAGCAGTTCGCCGGTCTCGCCCTGGCTGACGTCCTGTTCGTTTTCGTCAACGATGCGCAGGCCCACATACAAAGGCGGCAGGCCGGAGGAGCCAACCCTGGATACGGCTTGATCGCCCGACAGCATCAGGCCCAGGGGACCGGTTTCCGTCATGCCCCAGCCCTGTTGCAGATTAATGCCCTTGTCGCCGAAATCCTCGATCAGGGACAGGGGTGCGGCCGCGCCGCCGACACCGATGCAGACGATATGGGACAGATCCGCGGTGGCGAAGCCCGGTTCCTGGGCCAGCATCAGGAAATTCGTCGGTACGCCCAGCAGATGGGTGATGTTGAGCGCCTTATCCGACAGCAGTTGCAAAAAATAGGCCGGGTCGAATTCCCGCAGCACCACATTGGCGCCGCCGGTGTGAAACATCGGATTGGCATAGACATTCAGACCGCCGGTGTGAAAGATCGGCAGAAAAACCAGATTTCGCGAGCGATTGGTGATTTCAACCGTCATGGCGCACTGGACGGAATTGAAAACGGCCATTTTGTAGGTGATCTTGGCGCCCTTGGGCCGGCCCGTGGTGCCGGAGGTGTACATCAGCGTCCAGATGTCATCCAGCTCCCGCGCCGGCGGCTGCACGGTTCCGCTGGCGACGGCCAGGCCGCCTTCATAGTCGCTGTCGCCGCCATTGTTCAGGCTGGCTGTGACGGGGACCTCCGCAAGGCGTTTAATTTCCGCCGCTTCCTCCACGAATTCCATGCCGTACATCAGCGCCCTCGGCGCCGCATCCTTGCAGATGTATTCCAGCTCCGGCACCGCCAGGCGCCAATTGAGCGGTAGGAATATGGCGCCCAGACGGTGGCAGGCGAACTGGATTTCGAACATGTCGGTGTCGTTGTGGCACAGTACCGCCACCCGGTCGCCATCCTGTACGCCAAGGCCGTCGCGCAGATACAACGCCGCCTGGTCAACGCGCACGTTCATCTCCGCGTAAGTGAAATGGCGGCCCGAGGTCAGATCATGCATGGCCTCGTTGTTGGGCACGAAGCGGGCGTGGTGGGCGATCCAATCGTTCGCGGGGATGGTCATGTCAAAACTCCAAAATACAGATAGATTAACTCGGCTTGTTCATGGTTTCAGGCCGCCCATGCGGCAGATGATTTTCCAGCTTTTTGCATCCACCGGCTGCACGGACAGACGGGTGTTGGTGACCAGGGGCATTTCGGCTAGGCGTTCGTCAGCTTTGACGTCGGCCAGCGTAACCGGCTTCGGCATCGCCTCGATCGCACGGACATCGACCATGCCGAACTTGCCCTCTGGGTCGGTCGGGTCCAGATACCACAATTTGCAGACTTCGACGATGCCTACGATGCGCTTTTCATTGACGGAATGGTAGAAGAAGCCTTTGTCGCCGATTTTCATGGCCTTCATGTTGTTGCCGGCCTGATGGTTGCGTACGCCGTCCCATTCGGCGCCCTTTTTGCCTTCCTTGACCTGATCATCCCACGACCAGGCGCCCGGTTCGGATTTAAACAGCCAATAGGCCATGTTTCATTCCCCTAAACCCCAAAAACACCTACCACCTTAACCCTGCTCCGCGCGGTAAGGGCGCTCCAGCATGCCTTTGATGGTGGCGTCGATATCCGCCATGTAGTTCAGCACCCCGTCCATCGCCGTGCAAATGGGCATCTCGAAATCCATCGGGCTGACGTGATCGGCGATGGCGCTGACCGTATGGGCGCCCTCGGCCACGGAACGCCGCTCCGCCAGAATATCCTCCATGCGACGGCCTTCGCCCAGTTCGATGCCCAGGGACATGTTGCGGGATTGGTCCGAATTGCAGGTCAGGGCCAGATCGCCCAGGCCCGACAGGCCCATCAAGGTCTCCGCCCGGCCGCCGCGCATGGCGCCATAGCGCATCATCTCGGCCAGGCCGCGGGTCATCAGGGCGGCGCGGGCGTTATCGCCCAAGGCCCGCCCCTCGACGATGCCGCAGGCAATGGCCAGGACGTTTTTGACGGCGCCGCCGATCTGGGCGCCGATTACATCATCGGTCCAATAGGGCCGAAAATGCGGCTGTCCGATCGCCGCCACGATGCGTCCACCCAAATCCTCGTCGGCACAGGCCAGGGTGACCGCCGTTGGCAGGCCCTTGGCGACTTCAATGGCGAACGTAGGGCCGGACAGGACCGCTTGCGGCGCCTCGGGCAGGGTTTCCGACAGCACCTCGCTCATCAGGGCAAAGCTGTCTTTTTCAATGCCCTTGGCGCAGATCACCACCGGCACGCCGGGTTTCAAATGGGCGGCCAGATCCGCCGTTACCGGACGCAGAAACTGCGCCGGGGTGACCAGCAGGATCAATTCCGCCGCCGCCGCCTCGGCCAGATCCGAGGTGGCGCGCAGATCGTCATGCAAGGCAAAGTCGGGCAGGAAAATGGGATTGGCGTGATCGTTGTTGATCGCCTCGACAACCTCGTCCTCGCGGGCCCAGATTTGCGTCGTCCGGCCCGCGGCCGCCAACAATTGCGCCAGCGCGGTGCCCCAGGCACCAGCGCCGATAACCGTTATCTTTTTCATGCCGTGTTTATCGCTAAAAGACCGCCGACCCGCAAGGCGAATGCGGCCCTAATCAGGCACACGGTCAAACCAGGGTTGCGCCGCCTCCAACTGGGCGGCCAGACGAAACAGCGTCGCTTCATCGCCAAAGGGCGCGCCGAAATGGATGCCTACGGGCAGGCCTGTGCTGCTCATATGCAGGGGCACGGTCATGGCCGGGCAGCCGGTATCGTTATAGAACGGCGTAATGGCGATCTCCTCCTCGAACAGCGCCTGGCAATAATGATCCAGGTCGTTGTCCTGCATGCTGATCGCGCCCAGGGGCAGGGGCGGGTGGCGCAGGGTGGATGACAGGATCAGGTCGTAGTCCTCAAAGAACGCCGCCAGTTGCCGGCTGCTTTGATGCAGGGCCAGGACAGCGGCGGCATAATCACCAGCGCTGGATTTCGTGCCCTCCTGAGCCAGGGCCCAGGTGACGGCTTCCACATCCTGGCCGCTGGGTTCCCGGCCCAGGGCTTCGCAGCGCATGCGCACGGCGGTCCAAACATTGCCGGCGATCACTGTGCGGGTGGCCTGGACCAAGGCGCTCACATCTAGTTTCGGCTGGGCCGGCTCCACCATGTGCCCCAGATCGGCGCATAGCTTGGCAGCGTTCTCCACGCCGGCGACGCATTCGGGATCAAGCGGCCGGCCGTCGAAGCCGTCTGTCATCAAGGCGATACGCAGCTTTCCGGGATCGGCGCCGACCTCGTCGGCAAAGGGGCGGGCCGGGGCGGGGGCGGCATATGGATCACCCGGCGCGGGGCCATGGGTACAATCCATCATGCGGGCGGAATCCCGTACCGAACGGCTGACAATATGGCCCGTGGACATGCCGCTCCAGCCTTCGCCCACATCAGGTCCGGCGGGGTTGCGGCCGCGGGTTGGCTTGACCCCGAACAGGCCACAATTGGCGGCTGGAATGCGGATCGAACCGCCGCCGTCGGTGGCGTGCGCCATGGGCAGGATGCCGGCGATAACCGCCGCTGCCGAGCCTCCCGACGATCCCCCCGCCGAATGGCCGGCGTTCCAGGGGTTTGGCGTGGCGCCGTGCAAGGTCGGCTCGGTGGTGGCGTTCAGGCCCATTTCCGGCGTATTGGTGCGGCCCATGATGACCAACCCGGCGGCCTTGCAGCGCTCGGTATAGGTGGCGTCGTGGTCGGGCACGAAATCGGCCCACAGGCGGCTGCCCATGCTGCAGGGTTGTCCGGCATCGAAGGCGCCCAGATCCTTCAACAAATAAGGCACATTTTTAAAGGGGCCGTCGGGGGCGGTGCCGTTGGCGATTGTCTGGCGCGCCTCATCGAACTGTTGATGGACAATGGCGTTGATGGCCGGGTTCACCGCCTCGGCCCGGGCAATGGCGGCTTCCAGAATTTCCCCCGCCGCCAACTCACCCTTGGCAATGGCCTCGGCCAGGGCCGTGGCATCCATCTTGCGGTATTCCGCGAATGTCAGCATCCTTGCTCTCCCCAGATTTCGTTAGCTGTTTTATCTAGCTGATTTTGCACTAGCTTAGGCGTTGAGGGGCGTTCGCGCCAGTTGTGGTTGCTCGCCGATATAGCGGGCTCGGGGGCGGATCAACTCGGGCCGCAGATATTGTTCCTGAGCATGGGCGACCCAGCCGGCACAGCGGCCAATAGCGAAAATCCCCATGGGCGAAATTGCCGGCAGGTCCAGGCTGCGTTGCAGCATGACCAGCGAAAAATCAACATTGGGCCGCAAGCCGGTGTTGGCGGTGGCTGCCGTGGCCAGTTCCTCGGCCATGGCGAGGCTCTTGTTGCTGCCCAGAGTGGCGTTGAGCAGGCGGTGCAGCGACTTGTATCGGGGGTCGCCGCCGGGATAGAGGGTATGGCCGAAGCCGGGCAGTCGTTCGCCCCGGCGCAAGCGGGCGGCAACCGCCGCCAACGGACTTTCGGCGTTTGCGACTTCATCGAACAGGGCAGCGACACGGGCGGTCTGGCCGCCATGGCGCGGCCCTTGCAGGGCGGACAGGCCCGCCATCACGGCGCCATAGGGCGTGGCGCGGGTCGAGGCGACGCAGCGTACGGTGAAGGTGGAGGCGTTCAGTTCGTGGTCGGCACAGAGCACCAGCGCGGCCCGGATCAGCTTCGCGGCACCACTGTCGCCGCCCCAATGGGCGCTCAATTGCGCATGGATCGGTTCTATCGAGGGTTTTTTGCTGGTAAAGCCGGCGCACAGCAGGCGCAGTAGGTCGGCGCCGGTGCGGGCGACGCTTCCGGCTTCAAGATTATAGGCCCGCAAATCCTGGGCCGCGGCCAGGGGCAGCAGCGCCTGACAACGGGCGATACCGCTCAACGGCGAAGAAAAGGCACCAATATCCGGCGCGCCCTCGGCAAAGGGGTCGTCTTCATCGCATTGCCATAACAGACCCGCGACACTTTCCAGGCTGGAGCTGCGTGCCAATTCCGTGGCGTCCCTGCCGCGGTAATACAATTCCCCGTCGGCAATCAGGGTAATGGCCGAATCCAGGATTGGCGTACCATGGGTCAGGGCGGTGGCGGCAATTGTTTCGGATCCGGCTTTGGCGCCAAATTCTGCGGTTTTCCGTGCTCTGATGGCCCGCACGTCGTCGGCTCGATAAAGCCGACTGCGGCTGCCCTCCACCGGTTCCGAACGCACCAGCCCCCGGCTGACGTAGGCGTACAGAGTGGCCCGGGAAACATTCAATTCCGCCGCCGCTTCACGGGCATTGAGATATGGCTTAGCCATTGTATTCGATACTTGATTGTATGAATCAATATTGACGATATGAATAACAATATCAGATACAGCCCGAACGGCAAGAGAAACCAACGAATAGGAGATAGGCGCATGGATACGGGTTTGGATGGTGTTGTGGCGGCCGTGACCACGTTAAGTCAGGTGGATGGCGAGGCGGGCCGCCTGATCGTTCGCGGCCATGACATTGAAGAACTGGCCTCGGACTACGATTTCGCCGACATGGCGGCATTGCTGTGGGATGGCCTGGCACCGGGCCGGCAAGACAGCGCCGCCATTCGCCTCGGCCTGGGGCAGGCGCGGCTGCGGGCGGCGGAGATGTTGCCGGTTCTGCTGCCCGCCGCGACGGACCTCACACCCATCGAAGGCCTGCGCGCCGGTCTGGCCATGCTGGGTGACGATACCTGCGATCATCTGCTGTTGTGTGCCGCCGTGCCGGTCTTTACCGCCGCCCTGTGGCGGCAAAGCCAGAATATGGCGCCCATTGCCCCGGATCCCGGCTGGGGCCAGGCGGAGGACTTTCTGGCCATGCTAACTGGCGGCCCGGTGGATCAGGCGGCGGCGCGGGCCCTGGAAACTTATCTGGTGACCGTGGCCGATCATGGCCTGAACGCCTCCACCTTCACGGCCAGGGTCGTGGCCTCGACCAGGGCGGGGATCGTGTCCTCGGTGGTCGGGGCATTGTGCGCCCTGAAAGGCCCACTGCATGGTGGCGCACCGGGGCCGGTGCTGGATATGCTGGATGAAATCGGCGATCTAGCCGGTGTTGAGCCCTGGCTGGAGCGCCAATTCGCCGCCGGCGAACGCTTGATGGGCTTTGGCCACCGGGTTTACCGCACCCGCGACCCACGCGCCGATGTACTCAAGGGCGTGGTTGCCAATCTGCGCGGCGGTGCCAACCGCATCGCCCTGGCCGAGGCGGTGGAACAGGCGATCCTGGCGCAGCTGGCGGCGCGCTATCCCGACCGGCGCCTGGATACCAACGTGGAGTTCTATACCGCCCTGGCCCTGGAGGCCGCCGGCCTGCCGCGCGAACTGTTCACCCTGGCCTTCGCCATGGGACGGGTTCTGGGCTGGACCGCGCATATTTTCGAACAGGAGCAAACGGGCCGTATCATCCGGCCGGCCTCGCGCTATACCGGGCCCGTGCCCAAGGGAGAAACCCTAGCGGCGGTCGCCGGATAGGAGGCCAAACGGAGCGATTGAGTAACCGCCATCACAGCCAAGACAAGGCCCTCCATGTTGGACTATGCTTAAGGACATAAGCGTCTAAGTGCGGAGGGTCGGGTGATGAACATCGGCAAGATTGTCGGAATTATTGTCGTCGTATTGGTGCTGGTCATCGGCGGCGGGGCGGCCTATTTGGCCAGCCTGGACGTGGATGAATACCGCTCCGAAATCGCCCAGGCCGCCCAGGATGCCACCGGTCGTGTCTTGCAACTGGAAGGCCCCCTGTCCCTGGCGGTATCCCTGACGCCGACGGTTTCGGGCGAAGGCGTCAGCCTGGCCAACGCCCCCTGGGGCAGCCAGCCGCGGATGATAACCCTGCGCCGTTTCGAGGTGGAGCTGCAATTACTGCCATTGCTGTTTGGTGATGTTCAGGTCAACCGCCTGGTCCTGATCGAACCGGATATTTTATTCGAAACCAATGCCAAGGGCGTAGGCAACTGGATCTTCCAGCCGGATGCGGAAGACGCGGCGGCGGATACCTCTGGCGGCGGCGTCATGCCCCATATTGGCCGGCTGGTGTTGGAAAAGGGCCTGGTGACCTATCGGGACGGTCCCAGCGGCACGGTCACGAAAGTTGCACTCGCCACGCTTGAGGCGACCGCAACCTCCGCCGATGATCCCCTGCACGTCAACATGCAAGCGGCGATCAATGATATCGCGCTGAAACTCGAAGGCCAAATGGGGCCATTGAAATATGCCCAGAGCCCCGACAAGGCCATGCAGGTTGATCTGAGGCTCGAGGCCTTGGGCTTGAGCGCCAGTATCAAGGGCACGGCCAAGCTGCCGACCAGGCACATGGACGCGAAGGTCGAGGTCGCGGCGGCGGATCTGTCAGGGCTGCGGCCTTTGGCGGGCGATGCGGTGCCCGCTAAAGCCGCCTTGAAATTAAGCGCCCATGCCAAGGCCGATGACGGCAATGCGTCGCTGTCCGATTTGCAGCTGACCCTAGGCAACAGCGATCTGGCCGGCAGCATCAGCTTTGACGGCAGCGGCGCGTTGCCGAAACTGAGCGCGGATCTGTCCGGCAAGAAACTTGACCTTGGCCAATTGCTGCCGCCCGGCAAGGATGGCGCTGCCAAAAAAGCAGGCGCAGGGAAAAAATCGGGCCGGCCCGGCAAGGTTTTGCCGGCCGATCCGCTGCCGCTTGATGCCTTGAAGAGCGTCGATGCGAACGTAAAACTGGCCCTGGCCGAGGTGGTAACGCCGGACCTCAGCCTGCAAAATGTCTCCATCGCCGCGAAACTGTCAAAAGGCAAACTGAGCCTGAAGCCCATGGCCCTGACCATGGCCGGCAGTGCGGTGACCCTCTCGGCGCAGGTGGATGCGGGGCGCAAGGTTCCCGCCGTGGCCTTTGAAATGGCGGCGCCGAAACTTGATGTGGGCCGCCTGTTGAACGAAACAAAGACCACGGATCTGGTCCAGGGCACGGGCAACTTATTGATAAAATTGACCGGCCAGGGCAAATCCGTGGCCGCCATCGCGGGCAACCTGAATGGCAATACCTCTTTGTTGATGAACGAGGGTAAGGTCAAAACAGCGGCCTTTGATGCCGCCATCGGCGGTCTGTCCGCGATCATGGGCATGATGTCACCGGAAAAATCGGAATGGACGGTGTTGAACTGTGTCGCCTCGCGTTTCCATATCAAGAAAGGCATCGCGACATCGAAGGTTCTGCTGGCCGATACTGAATACTCCACCATCGTGGGCGAGGGCGGCATGGATCTGGGCAAGGAAACCCTGGCCATGAAGGTTTCGCCGCAATCAAAATCCGCCACCCTGAATGTTGCCGTTCCGGTGAAGATCGGCGGCACCTTCGCCGATCCCACCTACCGCCCTGACGAACTGGCCACGATGCGGCGCCTGGGCGGCCTGTTGGGGGCGACCCTGTTTCCGCCAGCCGCCTTGCTGGCACTGGCGGATATGGGCACGGATGATGACCATCCCTGCCTGAAGATCGCCAAGGGCGGCAGTCAGAAGCCGGCGGCGAAAACAGATGCGAAAACAGCCGAACAGCCAGCGACCGGTACCGCCACCGAGGCGGCCAAGACTCCCTTGGATGCCTTGAAAAAAGGCCTGGGCGGTCTGTTCGGTACAAAGAAATAGGAAAAGCGATTACATGAGTGGAGACATCCTGACAGAGCGGGCCGGCAATATCGCAACCGTCACCCTGTCCGCGCCTGAACGCCTGAATGCCATGAACCTGGATATGTGGCGGGGCATTGCTGATGCCTTCACGGCGCTGAACGGCGACGATGATCTGCGCTGCATCATTATGCGCGGGGCCGGCGAAAAGGCCTTTGCCGCCGGTGCCGACATCGCCGAATTCGCCTCCGAACGGTTCGACCGGGACAGCGCCCGGACCTATGGCGCCGTCATGGCCTCCGCCCTGGAGGCTATTCAAAACTGCCGCCATCCCGTCGTCGCCATGATCCATGGCGCCTGCGTCGGCGGCGGGTTGGAGCTGGCCTGTTGCTGCGATATGCGCATTTGCGGCGAAAACAGCCGCTTTGGCGTACCGGTGAAAAACCTTGGCTTGGTGGTGGCTCTGAACGAAATGCAGGCGGTCGCCTCTGTCGTGGGCCGCGCCAATGCCCTGGAGATCGTTTTGGAAGGGCAGGTTTTTAATGCCCAGCGAGCGCTGGAAATGAACCTGGTCAACCACATCGTCGCCCCTGATCAGGTCACCGCCGAGGCCGAGGCCACGGCCCGGCGCATCGCCCAAGGGGCGCCCCTGGTGGCGCGCTGGCATAAACAGTTCGCCAACCGCCTGGCCGATCCCATGCCATTGACCGAGGCGGATATCGAAGAAAGCTATGCCTGTTTCGACACGGCGGATTTTCAAACCGGCTACCAGGCTTTTCTGAACAAGGATAAGCCGGAATTCGAGGGGCGATAAGGGATTCGGGCCTATTACAACGCGGATTGATGGCGTTGCGAATTGCCGTCACGGGCCGGAGTGTATACCGTGGCGCCTGAAACCGTGGTGATCCGGGGCGCCCGGTGCGATACGGCGAGTTGTGGAGAGACGACATGAGTGAGATTGACGACCTGCCCTACGAAGACTTGCCGTATGAGGGCCTGAAGGTCCTGGATATATCGCAAGGCGTCGCCGGGCCCCATTGCGGCATGCTGTTGGCGCGCCATGGCGCAGACGTGGTCAAGCTGGAGCCCCTGGCCGGCGATTGGGGCCGGCAAATCGGCAAGAGCTATGGCGACAACTGCGCTTACGGCATGGCCTTCAACCGGGGCAAACGCAGCCTGGCGTTGGATCTGAAGAACCCGGAAGGAAATGCAATTGCGCTGCGCCTGGCGAATGACGCCGACGTGGTGATCGAGAACAACCGCCCCGGCGTCACCGCGCGCCTTGGCCTGGACTATGACACCGTGCGCCAGCAGAACCCGGACGTGATTTATCTCTCCGTCACCGGATTTGGCCAGACCGGCCCGAACGCCAATCTGCCGGCGACGGATTCCATTATGCAGGCATTTTCCGGCCTGATGTCCAACAACAAGGATGAAACTGGTCTGCCCCAGCGCATCAACCTCCTCGCCATCGATGTGGTCACGGGCCTGTATGGTTTCCAGGCGGTGGCACCGGCGCTTTACCGCCGTGCCATCAAGGGCGGGGGCCGGCATATCAAGACCTCGTTGATGGAGGCCATCGGCGCCTTCCAGTCCGCCAAGATGATCGAGTTCGAGCTGGAAAAAGGCGTCACCGCGCCCCTGGGCGTGCCGGTTGCGATGTTCAAGGCCAAGGACGGCTTCCTGACCATCAATGGTCGCCGCGACAACCATTTCGCCGCCCTATGCGAAATCCTGGGCCTGTCGGATCTGCCCGCGGACCCGAGGTACGCCACGGCGATGGCGCGCATCGAGCACGAGGCGGAGCTGATGCCCCTGCTGCGCCCGGCGGTGGAACAGATGACCCTGGCCGATTTGGGCGCGGCCCTGACAGAGGCGGATGTACTGCACGGCCTGGTGCAGGATTTCGGCGACTATTTCCAATCCGAACATGTGCGGGAAGTGGAAGCGGTGCGCTGGATCGAACAATCCGGCGTCGGCACCATTCCCATGCCCGTGATCCCCGGCATCCGCCCCCCCAAGGCAGGCGACCCACTGGTCCACGCGCCCCATCTTGGCGAACACAGCCATGAAATTCTGCGGGAGATGGGGCATTCTGAACAAGAAATCGACGCCCTCGCCGCACAAGGCGCAATCGGATTGTTCGCGGGACTTTAGAGCGTGTCGTAAACTGTCACCGTAACATTGGGCCGGAAATGTGCGCTCAGTTTGACTGCGCCGCAGTTTTGCCGGTGGGTACTTTTACAAAACATCCCATGACAATGGTTCGAATATACGCCTGACCGTTCCACCGCAATATCCCGGCGAAAAGCTGCTTCACCTGTTGCGCTCTGTATCTTCCTTCCAGGGGCGCCATCGCGTCCTGCAGGGCATCTTTCATGGCGAAGGTTTTTGATTGTTCCCGCCGGCTTTCCGATGCGGTCGTTTCCACGGGCAGTTGGTTGATGCCGGCGCCCAGTTTACCTTCGGTGCAATAGCCCGCCGCGTTGCTCCGAACCACCTGCTGCATGCCGGCATGATCGTCAAATTTCAGACGCAGGATGCTTCTAAGAATATCGTCGATGGAATTTGTTCCGAAGGCGACGGCGACCGGCGCCGGTTTGTTTTTCTGGGAAACCATCGCCCGTGCCTTTTCAACCGGATCATCTTCGCCGCACCCGGTCAGAAGAAGCACAGGCAACGCAAGAATAAAAATCGGCCACTTGGGCAGCTTCAAGGCGAGACCAATGCCTGGAGGGGTTGAAGCCATGCTTGGATTTCCCGTTTACCTCAACAAGAGGTCAACCTTATCGACAAGCATATAAGAAAGTGTGACGATTCCGGCCTATCGGATGGCGAATTTATCTGCCCGAAATTACCGCGATTTTATTCAACAGACCCGCTAATCCGCCAGCAGCGGGATCAGGGCGCGGGCCTCGTCGATGCTGTCGGCGCCGATGACCTGGAAATCGTCGGCGGCATGGTCCAGTGCCGCATCCCGATGGCCAAGGCCGAAACCGGTCAGGACATGAAGGCCGCCCGATAGTCCGGCGCTGCGCCCTGCGCCCATGTCGGTCGGCAGATCGCCGACGATCCAGGATGGCGCCAACTGGATGTCCAGGGCCGCCGTGGCCTTCAACAACATGCCGGGGTTTGGTTTGCGGTCCGCGTGGTCCCGGTCATAGGGGGCGACGGCGTCCGGATGGTAGGGGCAGGCGCAGACCGCATCCACGCGGGCGCCGAAAGCCGCCAGATCGGCCATGATCTTTTCCTGAACCGCGTGGAATTCGGCCCAGCCGTAATATCCGCGGCCAACGCCGGACTGGTTGGTCACCAGCACTACGTGGATGCCGCGCTGATTGGCCAGGGCGATGGTTTCGCCAGCACCGGGGATCAGCTCGGTCTTTTCGACTTCGTGCAGATAATGGGTCTCCACCACCACCACGCCGTCCCGGTCCAGGAACAGCGCCGGCGCGGCGCGGCGGGCGCCCAGGATTTCCACCCAGACGCCGTCACTATCCACATACCGTGTCGCCTCAGTCATCGCCCGTCTGCATGACCTCCGGATTGATCAGGTAGTAATCATCCAGCTTGCCGTCAAAGGCGTCCAGGCAATTCTGCACTGCCTGCAAACCCATGGCCCTGAAGGCCTCGCGCGTGACGCCGGCGATATGGGGGCTTAACAGGACATTGTCCAGCTGCAACAGGGGCAGATCCTCCGCCGGCGGCTCGTCCCTGGTCACGTCCAGGCCGGCGGCGGCCAGGGGGCCGTTGGTCAGGGCCTGATACAGGGCGTCCTCGTCAAGCAAGGTGCCCCGCGCTGTGTTGATCAACACCGCGCCCTTGCGCATGCGGGAAAACTCCTGGCCGGTCATCACCGGGCTGCCGTCATGATTGCCGGGGCGGTGCATGGTCAGGATATCGGCCCGGTCCAGGGCGTCGCGGAAATCCTCCACATACTCATAGCCGTGGCCCTGAATGACCCGGCGGGGCACATAGGGATCGGCCACGATGATGTTCATATCAAAGGCCGCGCAGCGCCGCGCCATGCGGGTGCCGATGCGGCCGAAGCCGACGATCAGAATGGTCTTGCCCGAAACTTCGCCCGCCGTCATGGCGTTGCGCCGGGCGTAATCCTGTTTGCGCACCGCGTTGTCCAGGGGCAGGGCGTCCTTGACTGTGGCCAGCATCAACATGAAGGCATGCTCGCAAACCGCATTGGAGTTCGCCTCGCCCACCACGGCCACGGGCAGGCCGTGGGCCGTCGCGGCCTCCACATCGATATTGTCGTAACCGACCCCGTGGCGGGAGATCACCTTTAACTTGTCCGCCTTGGCGCAGGCCTCGGCGCCAAAGCGCGTGGTGCGGATGACCAGGCCGTCGAAGCCGGGAATGGCGTCGGCCAATTCCTGCTCGGTGGGTTCCACCATGGTGGTGACTTCCACGTCCGGACGATTGTCCAGAAGGGTCGAAATGTCCGCGTGAAAACTGCCAGCCAATAAAAGTTTTGCCATGTGCTCTACTTACCTAATCCATACTGCTTCAATGTTGTTCGCTCAGCCAAGGGGCGCGGGCGCCGCCACGCCCAGCTTTTCGCCCCAGGGGGCGAGATCATTCATGATGGTCGGATACAGCGCCACGCCTTCGGCCAGTGCCTGGCGTTTGCGGGCCAGGGCGCCATCGCCGGGAATGCGCACCGGGGCCTGTCCGGGCGGCACGGCGGCGGCGCGGCAGGCATCGGCCAGCCAGCCGGTCTGATGGGTGAAATTGTCCAGGCCGCCAAAGGCCTCCGGGTCGATAACCTGCAGATAGACGCCGGCGCCCCAATTGGTCGGGCCGTCGGCCCGGCCATAGCCGGGCAGGCCGGAGGTCAACGCCTCCATCATCAGAGCCAGGGCAAAGCCCTTGTGGCCCCGGTCCAGGCCGCCCAGAGGTTGCAGGGCACCGGGTGGATTTGTCTCCAGCACTGCCGGATCGTCACTGGCCCGGCCCTGATTGTCGATCAGCCAGGGGCCGGGCAAGCGGTTGCCGCCGTCCTTGATACGGTCGGACATGCCCATTGTGGTGGCCGAAGCGGAAATATCGATCAATATTGGATCGCCCGTCGTGGGAATACCCACGGCCAGGGGATTGGGCGTAAATTTGGGCTCGTAGGAGCCGAACGGCGCCACCGCCGCCACCGATGGGTCGGAGCTGGCCAGGATGATCATCAGGCCCTGTTCCGTCGCCAGGGGCAAAAAGGCCGCCAGACAGGCAATGTGATGGCTGCGCCTGATCGAGACCGTGACCGTGCCGTATTCCTTGGCCCGTTCGCAGGCGGTTTGGATGGCCTTCCAGGTCAGCCAGACGCCGGACAGATAGCCGCCGTCCCAAAGCACCGTGGCGCCCCGGTCGGTGATCACTTCCGGCTCGCCGGTCGCCGCCATGACGCCGGTCTGCAAATGATCCAGATATTTCGCGCCCAGGTTCAGGCCATGGGTGTCATGGCCCATGGCGTCCGCCTCGACCAGCAATTCGGCGACGATAGCCGCGCGGTCGCTTGGCATACCGGCGGCCGCGAACAAATCCGTGGCGTAACGGTTCAATTCGCTTACCTGGTAGCGTGTCGCGCTATCTGTCATCGGCCTACTTCCCCCAAAAAGTCGGTGTCCCTTAAAAAAGTTTCGCCGGGCCCGGAATTGCGCCGGGCCCGGCGTTAACGTCGGCTAAGT
>CAYWYB010000107.1:0-15081 GCA_964462145.1 uncultured Rhodospirillaceae bacterium | reverse complement strand
CGGCAAGGCCGTCCCGAACAAGCCCCTGGCGTTGATCCTGGCGCCGACCCGCGAACTGGCCGGCCAGATCAATGACAGCTTTCGCAGCTATGGCCGTTATTTGCCGCTGCGTTCGACGGTCATTTTTGGCGGCGTTTCTGCCCGCCCCCAAATCCAGGCCATGAACCGTGGTGTTCATGTATTGGTTGCCACGCCGGGCCGTTTGCTCGACTTGATGAACCAGGGCCGGGTGCGCCTTGACGAGGTGGAGATTTTCGTCCTCGACGAGGCTGACCGCATGCTCGACATGGGCTTTGTCCGTGACGTGAAAAAAATCATCGCCGCCCTGCCCAAGGAACGCCAGACCCTGCTGTTTTCGGCCACCATGCCAAAATCGGTGCAAAGCCTGGCCGACGGTTTGCTGGATGATCCGGTCCGCGTTGAAGTGGCGCCCGCCGCGACCACGGCGGAAAAGGTGGAACAAAGTGTTCTGTTCGTGCCCAAGGATAAAAAGCGCGCCCTGTTGGGTGAGTTGCTGAAGGATGAGGATATCGCCCGCGTGCTGATCTTTACCCGCACCAAGCACGGCGCCAACCGCGTCGCCAAGCATCTGCATCAATGCGGCATCGAGGCGGACGCCATTCATGGCAACAAGACCCAGAACGCGCGGCAGCGGGCTCTCAAGGGCTTTCGTTCCGGCGATGTACGGGCCTTGGTGGCGACTGATATTGCCGCCCGCGGCATTGATGTGGATGGCGTCACCCACGTCATCAATTTCGACCTGCCGAATGAACCTGAAAGCTATGTGCACCGCATTGGCCGTACGGCGCGGGCCGGGGCAAACGGCATGGCGATTTCGTTCTGCGACCATGACGAGCGGTCCTATCTGCGCGATATCGAAAAGACCATCCGCCAAAGCGTGCCGGTGATTGAGGATCATCCCTACCACGCACCCGAGATCGCCAATGATCCCGGCACGGCAAAGCGCGCGCCACAGCAAAAGAAGCGCCATGGCCAAAAGCAAGGCCAGCGCCGGCGCAACTCAGGACGCCCGGGCCGCTCCGGACAGGCACCGCGCCGGGCGGCATAGCCAAACACTCACGTGGTACAGTGGCGAAGCCGCTACCGGCTTGCTACAGTCTTTCCATGTGTGGAAAGTATACGGGGTAGGTTGGGCGGATGGCTTTGATTTCAGCGCCCTTGGCGCGGGTGCATGCGCAGGTCCTGCTCGGGCGCGCCCTGGTCGCCACCTCGTTTCCCGTCGGCGCGGCCATTACCCATGGCTTGGCGCCGGAGCTGTTGATCATGGTGCGGTTCGCCCTGGCGAGCCTGCTGTTCGCGCCCTATATCATCTGGCGCCATGGCTTTGCCATTCCATCCGCCAAGACCCTGGCCGGCTATGCCTTAATCGGCGGCTGCCTGGTCACCTTTTTCTGGTGCATGTTCGCGGCCCTGCGCCTGACATCGGCCCTGAACGCGGCGGCGCTGTTCACCGTTTTGCCCTGCATCGCGGCCTTGTATGCGGCCATCCTGGTCAGGGAAAGGCTTGGCGGGCGCCGCCTCGTGGCCTTGATATTAGGCGCGATCGGGGCGCTGTGGGTGGTGTTTCGCGGCGATCTGCAATTATTTCTGAGCCTGGCCTTCAACAAGGGTGATCTGATCTTTCTTGCCGGCCTGTTCGCCATGGGCCTGTACACACCATTGGTTCAGCGCTTCAACAAATCGGAACCAGCCGCCGTGATGACCTTCTGGACTATGGCGACCGGGGCGGTCTGGCTGTTTTTATTGAGCTGCTTCGAGGTTTTCCAGACAGATTGGAGCGCCGTTGAATTTCATGTCTGGTCTGGGATCGTGTACCTGGCGGTTTTCACGACCATCATCAGCTTCTTCATCCTGCAACACGCCACCCTGAAAATTGGCTCGACCCGCGCCATGAGTTACGGCTATCTGACCCCCGCGTTCGTGGTGCTGATCGAATGGGCCCTGGGCCATGGTCTGCCAAGTGCCATGACCTTGCCCGGGGTCGCCGTCACGATTGCCGCCATGCTGGTTCTGCAAAGTGGCGCCTCCCGGTCCGAATTGCGCTAGTCCATCCTTGTCAAACCAGGCGGTTCAATCCAACATTGCGCACGCATATGGAAGGGAGGGCGCGATGGAATCGGGCAATCGGCTAAAAGGTAAAGTCGCTATCGTAACGGGTGGGGCGTCGGGCATTGGCGCGGAGACGGCACGGGTATTCGCCGCCCAGGGCGCCGCCGTTGTTGTCTGCGACGTCAATGCCGCGTTGGGAAATGTTGTCGTCGCCGAAATTGAGGCAGCGGGCGGCGCGGCGGTGTACCGCGCCCTTGATGTTACCTCTGAGGAACAGTGGGCCGCGCTGGTCGAAGAGACCGAAGCAGCGTACGGCAGGTTGGATGTCCTGACTAATATCGCCGGCATTTCCGGGCGCGATCCGACGCAGAACATCCAGACCGGTTTGACCGCCGGCGGACTTCTGGAGGATCAGACACTGGAAAAATGGAACCAGATTATGGAGGTCAACGCCACTGGAACGTTCCTGGGCACCAAGGCGGTGATCGGGCCCATGCGGCGCGCGGGCGGCGGCTCGGTGATCAACATATCCTCTATCTGCGGTATTGTCGGATCGTTCGCGAATGTCGCCTACCACGCCTCGAAAGGCGCGGTCCGGATCTTCTCGAAAGCTGCCGCCATCCAGCACGCGCCCGACCGGATCAGAGTGAATTCAATCCATCCCGGCTTTGTCGATACACCCATGACACAGCCGGGACATGCCAACCCGGAGGTCGCGAAGCAGCGTATGGACGCGACGCCCTTGGGCCGCTTCGGCACGCCCAATGATATTGCCATGGGCTGCCTCTACCTGGCTTCCGACGAGGCTGCGTGGGTTACCGGTTCCGAGTTGGTGATCGACGGCGGCATGACCGCGAACTGACCTTCGGAATTACGCGAGTTTGGGTGGCGGTTTGCGCCAGGCGAGCTCCTCTTCCCGTGCTTGTTCGAACTCGGCCTCGGACATGTTCACTACATTGAAGAAATCGAGCTTCCAATCCGGATTTTCCTCCCAGCGCTCGGGCAACTGTACCGTCGTGCGGGGCGCCGGTGCGATCTCCAGCAGGCGTAGGGCAAGCTCCAGCGCGGCCCGTTGCGAGGCCGTATCGCCGGCCGTCCCGCCGGGCAGCCCAGGGGAAAGTCAGAATACAGAAAGCGCGGCGCGCCGGTGTATTCCACAATATCCTTGGCACAGCCCATGACCACGGTGGGGATGCCGTTGGCTTCGAGATAATTAGCGATCAGACTCACGGTCTGATGGCAGACGGGTCAAATGGCAATCAGAATGGCGGCGTCGGTGCCATCCTCCCGCAGCCGGGCCAACAGCTCCGGTCCGTCTCTGTTTATGGTTTGGCGATGGCTGTAGCGGGTCGGCACGCCGTGAAAGCGCGGCGACAGAGCGCCGATCCGTCCCGCCGCCTCCGCCGCCTCTAGCGCGGCCAGGGGCATGAAGGCGCCATTGTCGGCGCCGTCCGTATGGCGGCGGTCATAATGCAGGTGCGATATGCCCAGCGTGGGTGCGTCCTTGCTGGGCGCGGAATAGACCTTTTCGAAGGCCGCTGCTGGGTTCATCGGCGCATTGGCGCCCTGGTTGCCCTTGCCCGGTTCAATGGGCGCCGCCGTGGTGATGACAGTGATGCTGGTCTGGCTGAGGGGCTGTTCGAGCGGCGTAAACGCCACCTCGGTCGCGTGCGCCCATTCGTAGGGTTTTGGATATCCCATAGCCAGATAATAGTCGCGGCTGCGTTCCAGATAGGGCACGGCCACATCATGGGCCGGGGCAAAACCCAATGGGCCAAATTTTTTCGCGGACAAGATCATTTATCCCTTCAATGACGGTACTCGAATACATTTGCTTTGGTTCGCATAACAAAGGCCATTCACGCCTGCTTTCATGGCCAAGTCAAATTGTCTTTTGCCTTGGAAAGCGGCTTGTTTGAAACCTCACAGGCGAAAATCAGGCCGTGTGCGCGGTTGATCAGGCAGAGGGTATTTGCCGTTAACCCAGCCATCGTTTATTCTGTCCACGACCCGAGCAATTTTTATTATCCGTGACGCTGGCCGCCCATGCCTGGGTGAGAGACGGCCCGTCGATGCGGCAAGGAAAGCAGCGCACGCGCATGGCCGAAATCAAGGCGGACAATCCGGCGAAGCCGGCTGTTGACGCGATTACGTTGCGGCAGAAGGCATACCGGGGCATTTCCGAGAACGCCGATCCCCAGTTTAGTGATGATGCCGCGGTGTTGTGGCGGATTACCAAGCTGGTACTGCGCTATCGGCTCCGCTTTGCCATTGCCGTCGGCGCGACGGTCGCGGCGGCCATGTTTCAGCTTATGATTCCCCGTTTCCTTGGCGGCGCGGTGGATAACGCCATGGGCTTACTGGCGGGAGGTTCAGTCGCGGCAGAGGCGGCACGGCAGTCGTTGTTCGAGGCGGCAATGTTGCTGCTGGGCGCTTCGATCCTGCGTGGTGTCTTTACCTTGGCGCATAACTATGGTGGCGAGGCGATTGGCCACCTTATCGCCTATGACCTGCGCCTGGCCTTTTACCGCAAACTGCAGTCCCTCAGCTTTTCCTTTCACGACCGCATTCATACCGGCGAACTTATCACCCGGGGCATGCTGGACCTGGAAGGTGTCCGGATGTTCGTCAACACCGGGCTTCTTCGCCTTGTTCTGCTGGTCATTTTAATCGGCGCGGGCGCCTATCTGCTGCTATCAACGGATCTGCTTTTGGGTTTGCTAAGCTTTTCCTTCGTGCCCTTCGTGGCCTGGCGCTCGTCCACTGCGCGGCTGCGACTGCGCGCCCTATGGCTGGCCTTGCAGGAGAGGATGGGCGTGCTGGGGCAGATCATGGACGAAAATCTGGCCGGTATCCGGGTGGTCCGCGCTTTTGGGGCGGAGCCGTTTGAGATTGGCAAATACGACACCGCCTCGGACGATGCCATGATGATCGCGGATGAGCGTATCAAGACCCGGGCGGCCTCCACCTCGATCATGACCTTTGCCTATTTCATTGCCATGGGCCTTGTCCTTTGGGTTGGCGGCCTGCGGGTTCTGGACGGCGAGATGACGGTTGGTGTGCTGACCATGTTTCTGACCTTCATCACGATCCTGCAGCAACCGGTGCGCCAACTGGGCCTGCTGGTAAACTCCCTGGCGCGGGCCTCAACCTGCGGGGCAAGATTGTTCAGCGTGCTTGATCTGGAGCCGGAGATCAGCGACAGGGTGGATGCCAAGGCAATGCAGCCCACGGCCGGAACCGTGCGCTTCGAGGATGTTTCATTCGCCTATGCCGGGCCCGATGCGCCGCCGGTCCTGCACAATGTCTCATTCACCGTGTCGCGGGGGCAGACCCTGGGCATCGTCGGCCCGCCCGGCAGCGGCAAATCGACAATAGCCAATTTGCTGCCCCGTTATTACGACCCAAGCGAAGGCCGCATCAGCATTGATGGCCAGGACCTGCGCGATGCGACCCTGGCTTCCCTGCGTCAGGTGGTCCGCGTGGTGCAGCAGGATGCGTTCCTGTTTACCGCCTCGTTGGAAAACAACATTGCCTATGGCGATCCCTGGGCCGATGACCGGATGATCCAGGATGCCGCGTCGGCGGCGCAGATAGATGGCTTTGTCGACGCCTTGCCGGAAGGCTATGGCACTTTGGTGGGCGAACGCGGCGTCTCGTTGTCGGGGGGGCAGAAACAGCGGGTGGCCATTGCCAGGTCCGCCATGCTGCAATCCAGCGTGCTGGTGCTCGACGATTCCACCGCCGCCATCGATGCCGAGACTGAACAACGCATTCGCGAAGCCTTGAAGGGGCATATGGAGAATTGCGCCACGATCATTATTTCCCACCGCCTTGGCGCCCTGCGCCACGCCGACGAGATCATCTTCCTCGAGGCCGGCCATGTGGTTGAACGGGGTACTCACGATAGTCTGCTTGCCCAGGGCGGGCGTTATGCCGCGCTCTTCGATTTACAAAGCCATGACGATGTTGACGATGGCGAGGTAGCGCAATGACCGTCATGCCCGGCAATGAACATTTCGGCGAAGACGCTTCGCGGCCGCCACGCGCTGTCGTCGGCTCGCAGATCAGCCAGGACGAAGAGATGTTCGGTGCCGCCTTTGATGGCCGCGTCCTGCGTCGCTTTTCCACCTATGTCCGGCCCTACCGGGGACGAATTCTTCTGGCCCTGTTCTCGGTGCTGATTTTTACCGGCGCACAGCTTGCCATTCCCCTGCTGATCCGCATTCTGATTGACGAGGCCCTGGTTGTTGATGGTGGCGGCCAATCCCTCCTGTTGCTGGTCATGGCCGCCTTCGTCGTTGTTATCGTGATCAACTATGGCGTCAGTTATTTGCAGGATCGCCTGGTTGGGCTGACCGGCGAGCATGTGATTTTCGATCTGCGCCGGGCCATGTTCGTGCATTTGCAGCATGTCGCCCTGGCGTTCATGGATAAGACCGAGATCGGCCGCATGATGTCGCGGCTGCAGGGCGATGTGAATTCATTGCAGGAGTTTTTAGAGAACTCGATCACGGCAATCGGCGATCTGGTGCTCCTCGTCGGCATTATCATCATCATGCTGGTGCTTGATTTCAAGCTGGGCGCCCTGACCTTGTCGGTGGTGCCGACGTTGCTTGTGGTCCGTCTGATCTGGCTGCCCCGCGCCCGCGTCGCCTTCCGCGGCGCGCGGGAAAGCAACTCCAGCACCAACGGCGCCCTGGCCGAAGGCATCCATGCAGCGCGCACGGTGCAGGGCATGGGGCGGGAAGATGTCAACTTCGCGCTCTACAGTGACCGGGCGCGGGAAACCCTGGCGGCGCATCTGCGTTCGGCCAAGTATGCCCAGGCCATGATACCCATCGTCGATACATTGACCGGTGCAGCCATGGGCATCGTCGTCGTGGTTGGCGGCGCCATGGTACTCGACAACACCTTGGACGTTGGCGTCATGGTCGCCTTTCTGTTCTACGTGCAGCGTTTCTTTGATCCCATCCGCTCGCTGACCATCCAATACAGCGTGATGCAGCGCGCCATGGCATCGGGCCAGCGCATTTTTGAAGTCCTGGAAGTGCCTTTGGCCATCGCCGACAAGGCGGATGCGGCCGATCCCGAGACGGTACGGGGCGATATTGCCTTCAACAATGTCACGTTTGGATATGCCCGGAATCAACCGGTGTTGAAGGACATAAGCTTTAACGTCAAACACGGCGAAACCGTCGCTCTGGTGGGGCCGACCGGTTCCGGTAAGACCTCGATTACCTCATTGCTGCACCGGTTCTACGAAGTTTGGGACGGCTCGGTGAGTGTCGATGGCCGCGATGTGCGGGACTATGCCAAGGCATCCCTGGGCCGGCATATCGCCATGGTCCTGCAGGATCCGTATCTGTTTACCGGTACGATTTTCGAGAATATTCAATATCGTACCGTCGCGGCGAGTCGTGCCGATGTTGAGCGCGCCGCCAGGACCGTCGGGGCGCATGACTTTATTGCCCGCCTGCCCGATGGCTATGACACCATGCTGGAACAACAGGGCCGCAATCTGTCATTGGGGCAACGTCAGCTACTAAGTTTCGCCCGCGCCCTGGTCGCGGATGCCAAAATTCTGATCTTGGACGAAGCGACGGCGAACATCGATAGCTATACCGAGCGGCAGATCCAGATCGCCCTGGCCCGGCTGCTGGAAGGCCGCACGGGCATTGTCATCGCCCACAGGCTGGCGACCGTGCGCGGCGCCGACCGTATCATCGTCCTGCAGGAAGGGCGCATCGTGGAAACCGGAACCCATGATGCGCTGATCGCGGCGTCGGGTCTGTACGCGCGGCTATACGCGCTCAATTATGCCTCGTTCGATGATATTCCCGACGATGTGCTGCAACGGGTCACCGACGACAAGGCAAGAACCTAGATTTTTCCGATAGCCAACAGGAAATCAGCATGCCCGCCATTTTCAAGAATGAAAAAGCTGACTCCCGCCTCCCCACTATCATTGGTCATCGCGGCGCCTGTGGCCATGCGCCGGAGAACACCTTGGCCTCTTTCCGGGCGGCGGCGGGCCTGGGAGTGACTTGGGTCGAATTCGACGTCAAGCTGACGGGGGATGAAGAGCTTATTATCCTGCATGACGATAGCCTGGATCGGACAACCACGGGGCAGGGGCCGGTGGCGGCGCATAGCCTGGCCGAGATTCAGCGTCTTGATGCCGGGCTGTTTTTTGGCGAGGCATTCCGGGGCGAAAAAGTACCCTCCCTGGATGAAGCCCTCGTTGTTTTGCGGGATCTGAGCATGGGCGCGGTGGTGGAAATCAAGCCTTGTCCGGGCCGTGAGACCGAGACCGGGCGGCGGGTGGCCCTGCACCTGGCAGCCCATTGGCCTGACAGCCTGCCGCCGCCTTTGTTGTGCAGTTTCAAGCCGGAATCTCTGGCGGCGGCAATGGCGGCGGCGGCCGAGTTGGAGCGAGCGCTCCTGCTTGACGTTGTCGCGGACGATTGGCGGCAAGGCGCCGAGCAGGTCGGTGCGCTGGCCATTCATTGCGGCCATCGCCAGCTGAGCGAAAGCCGCGCGGGGGAGGTTCTGGCGGCGGGCTATAATCTTCGCTGCTATACCGTCAACGACGGCGCCCGCGCGAAGACATTGCTGGACTGGGGCGTGCAGGGGATTATTACGGACTATCCGGATCGGATGCCGTAGCATTGGCGACATAGTCCGCCACGGCGGCCCGTTGTTCGGCGCTCATATGGATGCCGGCCTTGCTGCGCCGCCACAGGACGTCGTCCCCCGTGCGGGCCCATTCGTGCGCGATCATGTAATCGATTTCCCTGGCAAATAGCCCGGCGCCAAAATCCTGGCCCAAATCAACCGGTTGGCGGGCCTCGCCCAGAATGGTTTCCGACAACGCGCCATGGCGCCGCGCCATGGCCGCCAGCATGGCGGGATCAAGGTTCGGGTAGTGGGATCTCAGCTGCTCGATAAAGGCTTCGAGGTCTTCGTTCGCCATATCGCCGCCAGGTAATGGCGCGTCCTCGGTCCAGGCCGCGCCCATGTCCGGAAAATAGGACTCCATATCCGCCAGGGCTTCCTCGGCCAATTGCCGATAGGTGGTGATCTTGCCGCCAAAGACCGACAGCAGCGGCGCCTCGCCCTCCCGGATATCCAGGTCCAGAACATAGTCCCGCGTTACCGACGAGGGATCCTCGGCCTCGTCGTCGAACAGGGGGCGCACGCCGGTATAGGACCAGACCACGTCGGATGGCTGTACCACCGCCTTGAAATAGCTGCTGACCACATCACACAGATAGGCGATTTCCCCGGCCTCGACCGCCGCACCCTCGGGCGGGCCTGATAGGACGATATCCGTTGTGCCGATCAGGGAGAAGTCAGCCTCGAACGGCATGACGAAAACCACCCGGCGGTCCGTATGTTGCAGGATATAGGCATGCGTGCCCTCGAACAGACGAGGCACCACGATATGGCTGCCTTTGACCAGGCGCACACCTTCGGTGTCTTGCAGGGCCAGGGGGCCATGCAACAGGCTTTCAACCCAGGGGCCGGCGGCATTGATCAATGCCCGCGCGGTGACGGTGGTCTCGCCGCCGCCGGTATGGTCATGCAGCCGGGCCTGCCACAGGCCGCCCCTGCGCCGTGCTTCCACCAATTCGGTGCGGGTGCGGATGTCCGCGCCCTTGGCGGCGGCGGCCATGGCGTTGAAAACCACCAGCCGGGCATCGTCGACCCAGCAATCGGAATAGACAAAGCCCTTGGAAAGCGCCGTTTGTAAAGGTGCCCCCACCGGATCCTTGCGCAGGTTAACACCATGGGAATTGGGAAGCCTGGCGTGGCGGGCCAGGTGATCGTAAAGGAACAGGCCGATCCTGATCATCCAGGCCGGGCGCACCGTATTCATATGCGGCAGGACGAAGCGCAAGGGGTGAATAATATGCGGTGCCTTGGCCAGCAGCACTTCCCGTTCCGCCAGGGCTTTGCGGACCAGGCTGAATTCGAAATGCTCCAGATAGCGCAGACCGCCGTGCACCAGCTTGCTGGAGGCCGAGGATGTAGCGCCGGCCAGATCGTCTTTTTCGCACAACAATACCGACAAGCCCCGGCCCGCCGCGTCCGCCGCGATGCCGGCGCCATTGATGCCGCCGCCAACGACGAGAAGGTCCAGAATAGGCGCGTCCGTGGTCATGTCATCGGGCGTCTACTCGGCCGCTTCGGGCACAGCGTCCGGTGTTGGCAGATTCCTCGGCAGGATCGTCACGGCGCAGAATATAACCACGGCAGCGCCGGCCAGGATGCGGAACAGGGTGTCGAAGCCCCATGTTTGATAGACAAAGGCGATGAACGGCAGTGATGTCGCCAGGGCGGTGAAGCTGACCACATAACGGACGCCGTAAATGCGGGCCCGATAGGCGCCGCTTGCGGTCTTGCCGATCATATAGTCGTTGATCGGGATCTGGCCAAAGGCGCCAAGCATGAAGCACAGCGCCACCGCCAATGCCATGCCGTCCCGCAGACCCGGCATCGCCGCGAAGAAGATCAATTGAATGGTCGCGACCACCATGAAGACACGGCGCGGGCCAAAGCGGTCGAGCATGCTGCCCACGACCAGTTGCGCGATTGAAGCCACCGCGAAGACGATGAAGGCCAACGAACCGATCACCGTCGCCACATCGCCCTGTCCGCCGCCGGCAATGTTTTCGCCCCAGGCGGACAGTTCCTTGGCAAGGCCTTGCAGCCGTTCGTCGAAGATTTTCGGCAGCGCGAATGTCGTGGCCTGGAAGATCACGGATGAGACCGCGGTGGTGAAAAACACGATTATCGAGACCCGCAACAACATTGCCCGGTACGAGGCGGAGGGCGGTGCGACACCGCCGGTGTCCGCTGCCTTGGGCGCATTCCGTTCGGCATGAATGCCGTCCCAGCGCAGCGCCATGTAGGCGAAACCCAGGAGAATGGAAACGCAACCCGGTATGATAAACGCCATGCGCCAGCCGCCATGGTCGATCAGGTAACCCGCGATAAGCGCGGCCGAGGCGACGCCGAGATTGCCCCATACGCCGTTGGCGGCAATCCGCATGCCCGTGTTGCGCCATCTGGTGGTGACGATGGCAAGGCCGACCGGGTGATAAATTGCCGCGAACATGCCAATCACGAACAGGCCGATACCGATCTGCAGGGGTGTTTCAGTAAAGCCCGTGGCGATGGAAGTCAGGCCGATGCCGATGAAAAACACGCACATCATGCCGTCACGGGTCCATTTATCGGCGATCCAGCCAGCCGGCAGCGAGAAAACCCCAAATGCGAAGAAGCCCGGCGTCGCATAAGCGATCAGTTCGGCATAACCGACCCCCCATTCCCGATACAGCACCAAGGCCGCCACCGTCGCGAAAACCAGGGTGAACAGGTGATCCATGAAATGGCCGATGTTCAGCAAAAAGAAATACGTTCGATCCCGGTCCATGAGTGTGTTTTCCCCATAAGATATGCGCCCATAACAATTTACGCTTGGCGCAAAGTCGATGTCATGCCAAATTTCGTCGCAATTGCGCCAAAATACATCGTTATTTGGATAGGGGACACCATGACTGCCCATGATCAACGCAGTACGGACCCTCGGGATTATCAGGGCCTGCCGCAAGCTATTGGCGTGATGTCGAAAAGCTTCGCCGATGGCTTTGTCATACCGCTGCATGAACATGAACGCGATCAGCTGCTCTATGCGACAGGCGGGATTATGCGCCTGCGGACCGAGGGGGAGGCGTGGATCGTGCCGCGGGATAGTGCGGTATATATTCCCGCCGGCACCAATCATGCCGTTGGCATGCATGGCAATGTCGAGATGCGCACCTTGTATATTGATACGGCTGCGAAGGACGCACGCCGCCGCGACTTGTCCGTCGTCGCCGTGTCCCCTTTGCTGCGTGAATTGATCCTGGCTCTTGGCGAGGAACCGATGGTCTACGAACCTGACAGCAGAGGCGGTCTGATAGCGCAATTAATCGAACTGGAAATCGACCGGGCCCGCGAACTAACTCTCAATGTTCCATTGCCAAGGGATGCCAGGCTGCAACGGCTATGCGCCGAGCTCCTCGCCGACCCCTCGGACCGCCGGACCCTGGAAGCCTGGTCTGACGTGGCTGGCGCTTCGACCCGCACGTTGGCTCGTTTGTTCGAGCGCGATTTGGGCATGAGCTTCAACCAATGGCGCCAGCGCATCCGCTTCCACAACGCGATCGAGGCGCTATCGCACGGCGCGCCCGTCGCCCGCGTGGCGCAACAACATGGCTATCGCAGCGCCTCCGCCTTCTCTGCGGCTTTCCGAAAAGTGATGGGTGCACCGCCGTCCAGGGTATCTGTCGAATAAAGAAGAAGACGGGGGCGGCCCTTGATAAGGACCGCTCCCGCTTTGTCAGGTTTGTATTGCCTGGCTTACCAGGACCCATGTTTCTGAGCCTCGGCGCGGCCCACCACCATGTGATGGACTTCATCCGGGCCATCGGCGAACCGCAGATGGCGTTGATGGTGATACATATCGGGCAGCGGCGACCAATGGGAAATACCCGTGGCACCGTGCATCTGCATGGCTTGATCAATGATCGTGCAGACCTTTTCAGGCACCATCGCCTTGACAGCGGAGACATAGACGCGAGCTTCCTTGTTGCCCATGACGTCCATGGCCTTGGCCGCCTGCAGCACCATCAGGCGCATGGCATCAATTTCGATGCGCGCGCGCGAGATGACCTCTAGGTTCTTGCCCAGCTTCAGGATTGTCTTGCCAAAGGCTTCTCGGCTGCCGGCCCGCTTGACCATCAGTTCGAGCGCTTTTTCGGCCGAGCCAAGGGAGCGCATGCAGTGATGGATGCGGCCAGGGCCCAAGCGGACCTGGGAAATCTCGAAACCGCGGCCTTCACCCAGCAGCATGTTTTCTTCCGGCACGCGCACATCGTTGAAGCGGATGTGCATATGGCCCTTCGGGGCATGATCCTGGCCAAACACCTGCATGCCCTGCACGATTTCGACACCGGGGGTGTCGATGGGCACCAGGATTTGCGACTGCTGTTTGGCGGGTGGGGCATCGGGAGAGGTCTTGACCATGGTGATCATGATCTTGCAGCGGGGATCGCCGGCACCGGAAATATAGTATTTCTCGCCATTGATGACCCATTCGCCGTTTTCCAGTACCGCTTTGGTTTCGACGTTTTTCGCATCCGACGATGCTACGCCCGGCTCCGTCATGGCATAGGCCGAGCGGATTTCGCCGTTCAGCAGCGGCGTCAGCCATTTGTCCTTTTGCTCCGGCGTGCCGACGCGCTCCAGCACTTCCATGTTACCGGTGTCAGGCGCGCTGCAGTTCAGGGTCTCCGACGCCAGGCTGTATTTGCCCAATTCGGCGGCAATGTAGGCATAGTCCAGATTGTTCAGGCCCTGGCCCGTTTCGTCATCGGGCAGGAAGAAGTTCCACAGCCCGGATTCCTTGGCCTTTGCCTTGGCACCTTCGAGCAGTTCCGTCTGCCGGGGATGCCAGCTCCAGCGGTCTTCTTTCTCGTCGTTAAGGGCAAAAAACTCTTCCGTGATCGGCGCCACGTTCTCGGCGATGTGTTTTTGCACCGCATACATCAATGGTCGCGATTCTTCTGACATCGCTAAATTAAATAATTCCTGGTCGGGTCCCGACATAATTGTTGGCCTCACTAATTACGGTTTCGCAGGCCGCGAACATGTGATTGTTGCCGGTTTTTGTCAATCTTCATCATGCCGGTCCAATCAATTGAACGGTGCCGCTTTCATTGGCAAACTTGCCCCATGGCATTTTCAACGATAGCCTATGGCCTTGAACTGCACGCCACAGATGCGGGATAATTTAGGACAGGTATTGTTTCACGTAGACGGCTGACCGTTCGGCGGGTCGCTGTCAGGAGGCTGTTATTTCGAGAATTGGGGAAGCCGGGGAGGCGGTGGCGCGAAAGCCTGGGGCACGATTTGGCAAGCCTAGCCAGGAACTGATTGTGTTCGCCATCGCGGTGGCTTGTTTCATCTTTTTTGCCGTTTCGCTAACGGGTTTTGCCTCCCTGGGCAATATCGTCACCATGCTGCGCAGCATCGCAATCCTGGGCATTCTCAGTACCGGTATGGCTGTGGTGGTGATCGGGCGCGGCCTGGATCTATCCCAGGTTTCGGTGATGGCCATATCGGCGGCCTGGGTCCTGACCCTGATGAACGGCGGCATGGGGCTGTATCCGGCCATGGCCCTCGGTCTGCTGTTCGCCTTGGCTATGGGCGTCCTGAACGGTTGGGTGATTGCCTTTATCGAAATTCCGGCCTTGTTCGCGACCCTGGCTTCGGGCCTGGTTTGTTTCGGCGTGGGCCGCTGGCTGCTGATTGACGGCGTGCATGCCTATCCGCCCAAGGGGGCGGAGGATTTTCTGTTTTTCGGCCAGGGTCAGGTCTTTGGCATTCCCATGCCGATCATCATTTTTGTCATTGCCGCTCTGGCGGTGCATTGGATGTTAAGCCGCACGGTGGTGGGCCGGCATATCTTCGGCCTGGGTGACAATATGATGGCGGCCCGTTTGATGGGCGTGGCCGTGCGGCCCCTTATCATCTTTTCCTATGCCTTCTCCGCCTTTATCGCTTTTGTCGCCGGCATCACCCTATCGTCGTCCGTGGCCTCGATGAATACCGAGGTGATTAATTCGACCCTGGTCTTTGACGTCCTGCTGGTCGTGGTGCTGGGCGGCATCAGCCTTAGCGGTGGCAGGGGCAGCATCGTCAGCGTCGTAGTCGGCGCCTGCCTGATCGGCATTCTGCTGAACGGCATGACCATTTTGAATATTAACAGCGATGCCCAGAACATCGCAAAAAGCGTCGTCTTGCTGGCCGCGATTGTGATCGATCGCCGCCTGCACCCCAAGGACGAGGAAACCGACAAGCAAGGGGACCACTAAACATGCAAATTGGTTGCAGCAAATAAGGGAGAGCTAGCCCGAATTATTCATGAGAGGGCGCAAGATTGCTGGCGAGCGTAGATTA
>CAYWYB010000106.1:14251-15100 GCA_964462145.1 uncultured Rhodospirillaceae bacterium | reverse complement strand
CTTCTTCTCGCGAATTTCGTTCAGCAATTCCTGTTCGAAGCGGCCAATCTGATCAACTTCGATCCGATCGAGGAAACCACGCACGCCGGCGAAGATGGAGACAACCTGTTCTTCCACCGGCATGGGTACGTATTGGTCCTGCTTCAAGAGCTCGGTCAGGCGCACGCCGCGATTGAGAAGCTGCTGCGTGGCGGCATCCAAATCGGAGCCGAACTGCGCAAAGGCCTCCATCTCGCGATACTGGGCCAATTCCAGCTTAATGGTGCCGGCGACCTTTTTCATGGCCTTGACCTGGGCCGCCGAACCCACGCGGGAGACCGACAGGCCGACGTTAATGGCCGGGCGGATGCCGCGATAGAACAGATCGGTTTCCAGGAAGATCTGACCGTCGGTGATGGAAATCACGTTGGTCGGAATATAGGCGGAGACGTCGTTGGCCTGGGTCTCGATGACCGGCAGCGCCGTCAGGGAACCAAGACCGTTGTCTTCGTTCATCTTGGCGGAGCGTTCCAGCAGCCGCGAATGGAGATAGAAGACATCGCCCGGATAGGCTTCACGCCCTGGCGGGCGGCGCAGCAACAGGGACATCTGCCGGTAGGCCACGGCCTGTTTGGTCAAATCGTCATAGACGATAACCGCATGCATGCCGTTGTCGCGGAAATATTCACCCATGGTGCAGCCGGCATAAGGTGCCAGGAACTGCAGCGGAGCAGGCTCGGAAGCGGTGGCGGCGACGACGATGGAATATTCCATGGCGCCGGCATCTTCCAAGGCCTTGACGATCTGGGCCACCGAGGACCGCTTCTGGCCGACCGCGACATAGATGCAGTACAGCTTTTTCGATTCGTC
>CAYWYB010000106.1:0-14241 GCA_964462145.1 uncultured Rhodospirillaceae bacterium | reverse complement strand
GCCACGGCGGTCTTACCGGTCTGGCGGTCACCAATGATCAACTCGCGCTGGCCACGGCCAACCGGGACCAGGCTGTCCAGCGCCTTCAGACCGGTCTGCATGGGCTCATGCACCGATTTACGCGGGATGATGCCCGGCGCCTTGACGTCCACCAGGCGGCGTTCGTCGCTCTCGATCGGGCCTTTGCCGTCGATCGGGTTGCCCAGGGCGTCGACAACGCGGCCCAAGAGGCCCTTGCCCACGGGTACGTCAACGATTTCACCGGTACGCTTGACCGTGTCGCCTTCAGAGATGGCGGCGTCCGAACCGAAAATAACGACGCCGACGTTGTCGCTTTCCAGGTTCAGGGCCATGCCTTTAATACCGCCGGGGAATTCGACCATTTCACCGGCCTGGACCTGATCCAGACCGTAAACGCGGGCGATACCATCACCCACGGACAAAACTTGGCCAACCTCCGAGACTTCGGCTTCGGTGCCGAAGTTGGCGATCTGCTCTTTTAGGATGGCGGAAATTTCCGCGGCGCGCAGATCCATTACTCAACTCCCCTCATGGCAAATCTGAGATTTTGAATTTTCGTACGCAGGGATGAATCGACCATACGAGAGCCGACCTTGACGACGATGCCGCCCAGGATGCGTTCATCCACTGCAGTTTCAACTTGTACATCGGTTTTCATCGATGCGGCTAACTCGGCCTTGATCTTGGCCAACTGGTCATCGTTCAGGCTTTTAGCGGAAGTGACCTCGGCCACTACTTCGCCCCGATGGGCCGCCAGTAGGGTGCGGAAGGCGCGCACCATGTCGCGCAGGGCGAACAGGCGGCGGTTCTGCGCCACGACGGCGACAAAATTACTGACCATTTCGGAGGCGCCGGCCTTTTCCAGGACAGCGGCGATGCCTTTGCCCTGGTCTTCGGCGGCGATTACCGGGCTGCGCAACAGGCGGCCCAGATCATCCGATTGTTCAATCATGTTACCCAGATCGGAGGCGTCTGACGCCACCTGATCCAGCACACCGTTATCGCGCGCAAGTTCAAACAGGGCGGTGGCGTACCGTCCTGCGATGCCGGATACGACGCTTGCTTCGGCTGACACGTTCGCGGGGTCCTCTATGCGAAAAAATATCGCGGAAAGAAATCTGTTTACCAGGCGGGCCTAGGTCATTGAATGATTATTGAATCAATGGGGCCTAAGTCCTTGAATTCATGTGCGGAAACTTACAGCAAATTGCCCTTTTCGACAGCCTCACCGTAAGACGCGGCGTTTCGTAGCATAGCCTCTTCGTCCTGGCAAGCGGGTAGGCGCGACTTGTGGCGCTTGTGGGGCACTTCCGGGGCGCTTCAAGATGTCGCAGTCCCAAAAACACAGCCCTAAATCACACCGCGATTCTTCAGATCCGCGCGTGCCTCGACGCTCAAGCCAAGCCGTTCGCCGTAAACCAGGTCGTTCCAATCGCCCAGTCCAGGGCCCAGGCTGTCAATATGACCGGGGCTGGCGGACAGTTTCGGTAGGACATCGGGCACCACCACTTCGCCCAGCAAGGCGTGCTGAACACGGTGCAGCATGCCGCGCGCCTCGTAATGGGGGTCGGCGAAAATATCCGCGATGGAGTTGATGGCGGCACAGGGAACATCACCCCTGGTGCAACGTTCCACCACCTCCGCCATGGCATAGGCGGTGGTGAACCCGCTGACAACGCCGTCGATCAGGGCCCGGTCGCGGACCCGGTCGGCGGTGGTGGGATGGCTTTGTGCCAGGTCGGGGCGGTCAAGGACATTGGCCGCCATGCGGGCCCAGATCTTGTCCGAGGTGCAGGCAATGGCGACCCAGTTGCCGTCCCTGGTAGGGAAATGGCCGTGCGGGCAGACATTGCGGGTGCCCAGGCCCTCGCGCCCGCGCACGGTGCCATGGCGGGCATAGGCCGGTGCGACCTCGTCCAGCACCCGGAAGATGCTTTCATATAGGGCCACGTCGATGCTTTGCCCCTGGCCGGTCTGTTCCACCGAGCGCAAGGCCAGCAGCACGCCGATGGCGCCGAACAAACCCGATATATAGTCGGCCAACGAGGTTGAACCCGGCGTCACCGGCGCCTCGCCCTCCATGCCCGCCAGATAGGTCAGGCCGCCGACCGCATGGGCGACGCGGGCGAAGCCGGGGCGGTCGCGGTAGGGACCATCCTGGCCATAGCCGCTGACCTGCAACAACACCAGTTTCGGATTGATGGCGCGCAGCACGTCATAGCCCAGGCCCCATTTTTCCAGGGTGCCGGGACGGAAGTTTTCACAGACCACGTCGGCCTCGATGATCAGGCGCTTGAATAAAGCCGCGCCGTCGGGATCCTTCAGGTTCAGGGTGATGGAATGCTTGTTGCGCGCCTCGGACAACCAGGTCAGGGAGCTGTCGGGGATTTCCGTCGCGGTGCCGAATTGACGCATGGGATCGCCTGCGCCCGGCTGTTCCACCTTGATGACCTCGGCCCCGAATTCGGCCAGGATCGCCGCCGTGAAGGGTGCCGCCAGAAAGGTGGCCAAATCAAGCACTCGGACACCCTCCATGGGAAGGGGCATGGTTTTGGGAGCGCTCATTTTTCCAGCACATCCGGGTTGATGACATTGATCGGTGTGCCGCCGGCATAGGCCACGACCTGATCGAAGATGTCCGAGAACTGGATTTCGTATTCATCCTTGGTGACGTAACCGATATGCGGCGTGAAAATCACATTGTCTCGCTGAAACAAGGGGTAGGCGGCATCGCGAACCGGCTCCTCTTCATAGACATCGACGGCGGCCATGCCGGGCCGCCCCGCATCCAGCGCCGCCAGCAAGGCGCCCGCTTCGATCAAAGGAGCGCGGGAGGTGTTGACCAGCAAGGCCGTGGGCTTCATCTGGCCAAGATCGGCGGCGGTGACGATGCCGCGGGTCGAATCATAAAGCCGAATATGCAGCGATAGCACATCAGAGGCGGCGAAAAAGGCCTCCCGGCTATCGGGGACGTCGTAACCATCCGTCCTGGCCCGTTCGCGGGAGGCTTCGGAGGCCCAGATCACGATATTCATTCCGAACGCCTTGCCGTATTCCGCCACCGCGCCGCCGATGCGGCCATAGCCGTAGATGCCAAGGGTTTTGCCCCGAAGGGTCTGGCCCACGCCGATCTGCCATTCCCCCGCCTTGAGGGCCGCCATCTGCTGTGGGATCTGCCGCATGCCGGCCATGATCAGGGCCCAGGTCAGCTCGGCGGTGGCAAAGGACGGCGTGCCCGCGTGCTGGTCGGAGGATATGATGATGCCCTGTTTGGTGCAGGTCTCCACATCGATATGGGGGTAGACGCTACGCTGGCTGATCAGTTTCAGCTTCGGTAGGCGTTCCAATAAAGGCGTGCGGATTTTTGTCCGCTCCCGGATCAGCACCAGGACTTCCGTTTCCGCCAACCGTTCGGCCAGAGCGTCCACATCCTGGAGATGATCGTTCCAGATGGTGACCTCATGGCCGTCCAGCTTGGAAAAACAGGGCAGGGTTCTTAGCGTATCGTGATAATCGTCAAGAATTGTAATTCGCATGACGGCTCCGCATCTCCGGAAATTAGGCAACTCGGTTTCGGGGGGGAAGAATAGCAAATCGTGGAGCCGGAGCAATTTTGATGGGACGATGAGTATGATGGATGATCTTCGCGGTTGGGCCGAGGCCTTGCCGAAAGTGGAACTGCATCTGCACCTTGAAGGCGCCATTCCCCTGCCGGCGCTGTGGCAATTGATGCAGAAATATGGCGGCGACCCGGGCGTCGCGGCGGAGGCTGATTTGCGCCAGCGCCTGACCTACAAGGATTTTCCTGACTTCATCGCCGCCTGGATCTGGAAGAACGGCTTTATCCGCTCCTACGATGATTTCTCGTTCATTGCCGAGGCGGTGGCGCGGGATCTGGCGCGGCAGAACATCATATATGCCGAGGTGTTTTTCTCTCCCACCCGGTTCGTTGACCAGGGTCTGCAGCCCCAGGGCCTGGCCAGGGCGATCCGCCTTGGGCTCGACCGGGTGCCGGAAACGGACGTCCGGCTGATTGCCGATCTGGTGCGCGATCACGGCCCGGAACAGGCGGCACTGACCCTGGAGGAAATTCAGGGCGTGCTGGATTGCGGCATCGTCGGCATTGGCATTGGCGGTTCGGAGCATCTGTTCCCGCCCGAACCCTTTGCGCCGGTCTATGAAGCGGCCCGTGATCTCGGCTTGCGCACCTCGGCCCATGCGGGCGAGGCGGCGGGGCCGGCCTCGGTGCGCGGCGCGGTCGAGGCCCTGCAGGTTGACCGCATCGGCCACGGCATCGCCGCCCGCGACGATGAAACGGTCCTGGCATTGTTGGCCGAGACGCGGACGCCGATCGAGCTATGCCCCCTGTCGAATGTCGCCACTGGATCGCTCGCCCGCATAGAGGATCATCCGGTGCGTCAGTTTTGGGATGCGGGTCTGATGCTGACCGTCAATACGGACGATCCGGGCATGTTCCACAATTCCATGGCCGAGGAATTTGTCGTTCTGCACGAGATCTTTGGTTTCAGCCGGGACGAGATCAAGACCTTCGTCCTGAACGGTATCGCGGCGTCATGGCAGACGAACGAGGACAAAGCGGCCATGGCAGGGGCGTTCCAGGACGATCCGGCCTGGCGGGTGTGAACGTTTTCCGCGCTCTGCAAACCCCGTCCCTAATTCCCATCGTCCAAATCCGGCATATAGCGATCAGTAGGACAAAATTAGGTCGGTCGACCGACCGAAAATTTGCTCCACAAAAATAGGTTCAGGTAATTAGAAGACCAATTGACTGTTGCGGCGGCGGGGCGCTGCGCTGAGAAAGAGGTTTCTTGGTGCCTGGATGCCCGCCGCTACGCGGCTCTATGCCAACGCGGCGGCGGGGCTCTATTCAGGTTCTAAAACGCGGCCTTAGAACGCGATGACGTTGCGGGCGACTTCGCCGGTTTTCAGCTGATCCATGGCGTCGTTGATTTCTTCCAGCTTGATCCGGCCGGAGATCATTTGATCCAGCTTCAGATCACCGCGCAGGTAGAATTCCACCAGCCGGGGCATATCGACCCGGAAATGGTTCGAGCCCATGGACGAGCCCTGGATTTTCTTCTCGCGCAGGAAATCAGGTCCGTGCAGCTCCACATTGGTCCCCACCGGCACCATGCCGATGATCGTCGCCGTGCCGCCCCGGCGCAGGGCCCTGAAGCTTTGCTCCGCCGTCAGTTTCAGGCCCACGGCCTCGAACGAATATTCCACGCCGCCGTCGGTCAACGAGCGGATCTGCTTGACCGCATCACCGTCGGCTGGGTTGACCACATCCGTGGCGCCGAATTCCTTGGCCAGGTTCAGTTTCGAACCGACCATGTCGACGGCGATGATCTGGCCCGCGCCGGCGATCTTGGCGCCGTTGATGGCCGACAGCCCGATGCCGCCGCAACCGAATACGGCAACGGTCGATCCCGGCTCCACCTTGGCGGTATGGAACACGGCGCCAACGCCGGTCATCACACCGCAGCCGATCAGGGCGGCGGTGTCCAGGGGCATGTCCTCGCGGATTTTCACGATGGAATGTTCGTGGGTCAGAATGTATTCGGAATAGGACGACAGGTTGGCGAACTGACCCACCACTTCGCCGTTCTGGCTCAGACGCTGCTGGCCGTCACGCGCGCGTTGCACCATGGGGCTTTCGCACAGCGTCATGCGCCCAGTCAGGCAGAATTCGCATTCGCCGCAGAATGTGGACAGGCAGGTGATGACATGATCGCCGGGTTTTACGTAGGTGACGTCCTCGCCGACCTCTTCGACGATGCCGGCGCTTTCATGGCCCAGCACGCAGGGGCAGGGGATGGGATACAGCCCCTCTATGAAATGCAGATCACTGTGGCAGACGCCGGCATAGACGGTGCGGATGAGAACCTCGCGCCGGGCCGGTTTGTCGATTTCAATTTCCTCGATGGTCAAGGGCTCGTGGGCCGCCCGCATCACCGCAGCTTTCGCTTTCATCGTGTACTCCTCCCAATATCAGAAACCAGTTGGCCCGACTGTATCCCGGACAGAGGCTGATGTGCCAGCGCTATTCGGCGGACAAGTTTGTTGCTTAGGCGAGAACGGGCAGCTTCTGTCCTATATCGATAGTATTGGTGTCCGGTCGCGATTTCCGCTATTGCCCATGATCTAGCATCGCGTTGGGCGCGGTAACGTTTTCTGTTCAACGCTTAACAACATTGTGCGCCGGGAAAATTGCCTTGATAAAACCCAATCTGCTAGCAGCTTTCGCTCTCGGCCATGGCGCCAATGATCTGGTGCCCATTGGGATGTATCTGTTGATCCCGGGGTTTGGTACGGCCATGGGGCTCTCGGCGCCCGAGATCGGCCTGCTTTTCATGCTCCACAGTATCGGCGGCGCCATTGCTTATCTGCCGGCTGGCATATTGGCCGATCACGTGGCCAACCGCGGCATTCTACTGGCGGGCACGTTCTTTTGGGTCGGCACGGGATATTTGCTGGCGTCATTTTCCGATGGCTTTTGGGCCTTCGCGATCCTGATTGCGGTGGCGAATTCGGGCGATTCCGCTTGGCATCCCCTTGCCACCGGCGTTCTGGTGCAGATGCACAAGGCCCGCCGGGCCTATGCCCTGGGCATGCATGCGGTTGGCGGCCATGTGGCGGAAGTCATTGTCCTGCCCGCCTGCGGTTTGTTCCTGGCCATGTGGGATTGGCGCCTGGCCTTGCAGGTTCTGGTCATTCCGACATTTCTGGTTGGTTGTCTGTTTCTGGTCATTCGGCACAAGGTGCCACGCCTGGAAACCTCCCGCCCGACTAGGCATGACGCCGCCGCGATCTGGCGGACCTGGTCAAACCGAGCCGGCCTGCGGGTCATCGCTATTCTCATATTCTATAATATGGGCCTGTTTGCCATCATCACCATGACGCCGCTGTTCCTGAAGCTGAATCACGGCTTCGGCTGGCTGCAAACCGCCTTTGCCATGGCGCTGATGTTATTGGTGGGTGCCGTGGCGCAGCCATGGACCGGCAAGCTGTCGGACAATATCGGCCGGCGCCCTCTGATCATCGCGGGCAACGGCATCGCCGCCTGCGCGGCCCTGACGGCCTGGGCCTCCACCTCTATCACGCTGACCTTGTTGGCATTGGGCCTTGCCCTGACGGTGCTAACCGCGATCCGGGCGGTCCTTTTGGCGAGCGCGGTCGATCATGCGGGGGGGCGGGAAGGCACCAGCCTGGGCCTGGCCTTTGCCGTCATGGACGGCATCGCGGCCTCCGCCGCCCTGCTGGCGGGTTGGGTCGGGAAAACTGATCTGGCCAACGCCTTTCTGCTGGCCGCCGGTTTCTCCACCTTGGCCTTCATGCTTGCCGTCTCCACACCAGGCAAAGCCCCGGCCCTGGCCGATGACACACCCGTTTGATCATTTTGCGATGATTTAAAGGGAAGCGCCCCCTTTAACCAAAGTTAGATGTGCTCGGAACTCCGCCGTTAAAGGGTGTGGACGCATCGAACTAATGCTACCTTATGAAATGTCTGAATTTCTTGGAGCGGTTGCAATCTGTGCGGTGGTCGCCGTTCTTGCGACGTGGGCGCACGGCATGTGGGAGATGTCGATGGAACAATCAATTTGGTTCATGCTTCTCAGCGTGGGTGTTGGCGGCGCCATTGGCATTGTTTCTCCAATTATCACTGTGCAGTTGCGACAACGGCTTCTCGGCCCAAGAATCCATCTAGAGTTCGGCGATGGTGAAGGGTATAGGTCGCGAACACCAGAAATGCGGCAAGCCGTCGCGGATGACCCTGAAACGGTGTCTTTCGGCCGAGCCATAGCTGCGGCCGAACTGCCGACGCATTTCTATCTCTTGCCCGGTCATTTCGATGACACCTCGTGCTGCATCGTTATCTTGATACTTCTCGCGTAGCTTTGGCAGCTTGTCCGCCAGTGGCGCATAGTAATCATCCCACCAGGCGGAATCGGGCAGGGTGAAATGTCCCACGACGTCATAGCCTTGCGCGTGGTACATATCCGCGACACCCGCCACATCCGTCATCGCCGGGTATTCGTTGTCGAAAAAGGCAGCGGCCTCGGCGGGTGGGTCTGGGGTCAGCCAGACCAGTTCCGTCGCGGCCAAAAATCCGCCGGGTTTTAACAGCGGCTTCCAGGCTGCAAGGGCATCGCGAAAGCCCATGATGTAAGCCGAGCCCTCGGCCCAGATCAGATCGAAATGATCCGCCGGGAAGTTCAGATCGTTCATATCCCCTGGCAGGACCTCAACCCGGTCGGAAAGCCCCGCCGCCGCAACGCGGGCCCTCAATTGCTCCAGATACTCTTCGTGAAGATCAACGGCGGTTATATGCGCATTAAGTGCCTGGGCCAGGACCATGGTCTGCATCCCCGGACCGCAGCCGATATCAATCACCTTGGGTTTATCAGGTAGGCCGGTGCAGAGGGCGAGGGCCCGGCGCGTGGCCTCGGCGCAGCCCGGCCCCTGCCGTGGCAAGCCCCGTTGGACGTCCAGGAAAATGTCCCAAAGCCGCGCGTTCTCTTCCATGCAGTGCTGCCCGCTAACCGCCTATTCCGCCGCCTGGGCCAGTTCCGGCGGCTTCTTGGCACCCATCCATTTTTGGAAGACCGGCGTCGTTGGCGGCTCCAATGTTGTGTCGGCTTTGCAGCGGGCCTTCAGCTCCTCAATCGTGCCGCCATGGTCGAACAATTGCACCTCGCCGCGCTCCGCTGCCATGCGCCGGCGTAGATCATCCGTTGCACGTTGATCGACGCTGAAATCAGCGGCCATGATGACGCCATAGCGCTTTGCGCCCTCGATGGTGACAAGGCCGCGCTGGGCGTCCAGAGAGACCTGGCCCGGATCGCGCTGTAACGGATCGCCCCAGCCGCCGCCGCCCCAGGTGTTGAAATACAGGATATCGCCGGCGTTGACCTGGATGCGGTCGCATTTGGACTCCATCCATTCCTGAGAACCGTCGGCACGCACCATCAGCTTGTTGCTGCGGGCGCCGGGGTGGCCGCCGTTGACGCCCCAGGGGTGGGTTAGCCAGCGGTCGTCATGGATCGAGATATTGCCCGGCTCCAGGAATTGATAGCCCATGGACAAGCCGTTGCCGCCCCGGTGCAGGCCGGGGCCGCCGCTGTCCGCAATGGTCTCGTACTGCACGATGCGCAGGGGGAAGTATGCCTCCAGGAACTCGTTGGGCACATTAGTGAAGGCGGGCCACAGGGAATGGCCGTCGGCGCCGTCGCCCGCCGGCCGGCCCGGTATGCCGCCAAAGCCGATCTGATACAGCTGATACCATTCACCGTTCTTGTCATAGCCGGAATACATGAAATGGGGGCTGTCCGAGAAACCTGCGGCACACAGCGCATCCGGCGAGCCCTGGCCCAGCAACCCGCTCATGATGTCGAAAATGCGGCCCAGCAGATGGGTGCGGCAGCTGAGCGCCGCCGGGCGGATCGGTTTCAATATGGTGCCGCGCGGGATGCGCACCTTGACCAGGTCGTAGAAGCCGTCGTTGAACAGGATCTGTGGATCGAACAGATTGATAAAGAAGGCGCCCAGGAACATCTTGAACATTTCCTCGTTCAACAGGAAGTTGACCGAGCTGATGGACTGCGGGTCCGTACCCTCGAAATCAAAGATCGCCGTGTCGCCCTCGCGCCACAGGGTGCAGGCGATTTTGTACGGTCCCATGCCGACGCCGTCGTCGTCGATATAATCCTCGAAATACTGTTTCGTCTCGGGGATCACTTGTTGCAGGATCGCCCCCATGGCGCGCTTGTTGCGCTCCAGCATTTCGTCCATGGCGGTGACGAATTCATCAACGCCGAAACGTTCGCAGTTTTCCACCACGCGCCGTTCGGCCATACGCAAGGCGGCGATAATGGCGTTGAAGTCGGATCGGTTCCACTCCGGCAGGCGGCAATTGCGCAGAATCAGTTCCAGGATTTCTTCGTTCAACTGGCCCTTGCGGTAGATCTTGATGGGCGGGATCTGCACGCCCTCTTCGAATAATTGCGCCGCGTCCGTTGGCAGGCTGCCCGGCACCTTGCCGCCGATGTCCGTCATATGGCCGAACATGGCACCCCAGGCGACGATGCGGCCGTCGATATAGATCGGCATCATGGTCAGCCAGTCGTTCAGGTGGCTGATGGCGCCGTTGCAGAAATAAGGATCGTTGGTCAGGAAAACATCGCCTTCCTCGATGGTGCCGTCATAGCCGGCCTGGAAGCCATGGAAGAAGGAGCCGAACTGCCCCACCACCATCTTGCCGTCCTGATTGGCGATCATGGGAAAGGCATCATGCTGCTCACGGATGCCCGGCGACATGGCGGTGCGGAACAACACCGCGTCCATTTCATCGCGGGCATTGCGCAAGGCGTTCTCGACAATATCCAGGGTGATCGGGTCCAGATCCACATGGCGGAACGGCGTTTTGTTCGTCTGAATAATTTGTGCTGGCATCTGCCTTATCCCCTCAGCCGGCCGGCCGGATCAGAATGTTGCCTACCGCGTCGATCTCGCCTTCGTGTTCGGGCAGGATCAACGTGGTTGAGTCCATTTCGGTGACGATGGCGGGGCCGGCAATACGGTTGCCCGCCTGTAACAGGGCGCGATCGTAAATCTTCGCCGGCTGCTCCCGGCCCTCCACATAAACGGAGGTGTCCATATAGGCCGCCGCCGAAGGATCGGCACCGCCCGTCGGCAGAGTTTCCGCCTTGGCCGAGCTTTCCTGGCCCTGCACCAGGGCGCGCAGGTTATAAAGCTCATGGCCGGTTTCCAGCGCGAAGGTGAACATCTGTTCGTGCATGGCGTTGAAGCGCTTGCCCGCTTCGGCCAGGCCGCCGGCGCCGTATTCCTCCGGCGTCATGTCCACGGTCAGCTGCATGGCCTGGCCGGCATAGCGAAGATCGATCTGGTACAGGGTGGTCTGCTCCCCGCGCGGCACGCCTTCATGGTCCAGGGTGCCGGCGGCGCTCTCCGCCAGCTCCTCCAGAATGGCGCGCACCTCATTGTCCGAGGTGTCTTCGAATTTGCGCACGAAAGTCCGCGATGCCTCGTCGCGCACCCGCGTGGTGGCATCGCCATAGGCGCACAGAACACCCGGCCCCGGCGGGATCATCACCGGCCAACTGCCCATCAGCTTGCCCAGGGCATTGGCATGCAAGGGCCCCGCACCGCCGAAACCGACCAGGGCGAAATCACGCGGATCATAGCCCTGTTCGACCGAGACCAGACGCAGGGCGCCGAACATGTTCTCGTTGACGATGTTGATAATACCCTCGGCGGTTTCCTTGAGCCCGAGGCCCATGGCCTTGGCCACCTTGTCCATGGCGCGTTCGGATGCCGCGTAATCCAGCTGCATATCGCCGCCCAGCTTGGCGCCCGAGGGCAGATAGCCCAGCACTACGTTGGCATCGGTCACGGTAGGCTCCTCGCCGCCCTTGCCGTAAGCAGCCGGGCCTGGTTCGGCACCCGCGCTCTGCGGGCCGACGCGCAAGGCCTTTGTCAGTTCAGGCACATAGGCGATGGAGCCGCCGCCGGCACCAACCGTGCGTACGTCGATGGAGGAGGCACGCACGGTAACGTCCGCCACCCGCGTTTCCCGTCGGGTCCGCGCCACGCCGTCTTCGATCAAGGCCACGTCCGTTGAGGTTCCGCCCATATCAAAGGTCAGCAGGTTCTGATAGCCGGCCTGCTTGGCGATCCAGATCGCACCCGTGACGCCGCCCGCCGGCCCGCTCATCAACAGGTTGACCGGCGCTTCCTTGGCCGCGTCAGCCGAGGCCAGGCCGCCGTCCGAGCGCAGGATGTGCAGTTGTACGCCGTTCATGCGGCTGTTCAGCTCCGCCTCCAGGCTCTCGATATAGGTCGAGACCACGGGCCGGATATAGGAATTGACCACGGTGGTCTCGGCCCGTTCGTACTCATACATCTCCGGTATGACTTCCGACGAGATGGAGACGGGGATGCCCGGCATCACCTGTTCGGCGATGGCGCGGATGCGCTGTTCGTGGGCGCCGTTGGCATAGGCGTTGACCAGTGAAACCGTCAGGGCCTCGACGCCGCTGCCTTTCAACTTGCCGATGGCATCCGCCATTGCCGCCTCGTCCAACGGCTCCACCACCTCGCCCAGGGCGCTCATGCGTTCGTTGGCCTCGATGGTCAGCTCCAACGGCGCCAGGGGATCGCGCTTGTTGAAGATCACCCAGCCGCCCAGGCCGCCCGGCACGTAGGAGCGGGCAATTTGCAGCACCTGTTTGTAGCCCTTGGTGGTAATCAGGCCGACCAGGGCTCCGTTGCCGGTCAGCACGGTGTTGGTGGCCACAGTGGTGCCGTGCATGACAGAACCGATGGCTGGAGGTTCGATGCCTGCCTCGCGGCAAATCTTTTCGATACCGGTCAGGACGCCACGGGATGAATCATCCGGAGTCGACGGCACCTTGGCGGTGAAGGCGTGGCCGCTGCCTTCGTCGATCAGCAACAGATCAGTGAAAGTTCCGCCCACGTCGACGCCCAGGCGGTAGCCGCCGCTACTCGCCGTGCGCCGTGGCGATGGCGTGGGCCGCGTAACTGTTCTGGCGGCCGGTGGCGCGCTGGGCGCGCGGGCCTCGGCCGGCGTTTCCCGGCGTGCTTGCGGTGCCGGTGGAGACTGGATGGGGGCGCCGGGCTGCGTAACAGGTGGCGCGACCTGCGGCGGGGCGATGGTTGGTGTCGGTGCGATGGTGGGTGGCGGCGCGATGGTGGGTGGCTGCGATATCCGGGCCGATGCCGATGCGCGGTGTGAACGGCCTTCGCTGTTCCCCTCGCTTTCGGGCGCGCGTAGCTTGTCTTCCAACTGACCCATATCCTGTTTCAGGTCCGAAAGCTGCTCCGTGAACCAATCGCTTGGCCCCTTGCCGTCGTTTGCCATATGGCATCCCTTTTTTGCGTGCGGACAGGTGCCCCATTCACCTGGAATTTGGTGTTCAGTCTAATACGAGAATGCGGCTTGGGTACAGGCCCGCGCAATGCTAAAGCATGATTTTCGGATACAGTTCAGTGGGCGCGGAAAATCATGTTGGGACGGTTTGATATTGACGGCGATGCGGCGCGGGCCTTCGCCGTGCTGCAACAGGGCGGCATCGCCATTTTGCCTATGGATGTGGGCTATTCCCTGATCGGCGGCTCTGAAGCGGCCCTGGGGAAAATCTTCGAGACCAAGGGCCGTACAGCTTCCAAGCTGAACGCCATGGTCGGCAACGAAGCGATACACCAGGCCATCCACCGCATTGACCAGCGGGGCCAAGATGTGGTGCAGGCGATTACCAAGGATGCGGGCCTGCCCCTGGGCGTGATCGCGCCCTGCGATCCCACGCATCCCTTGCTGCGGGTGCTCAGCCTGGACGGCAGTTCCAAGGACGGCACCATCGCGTTGCTGATGAACGCGGGACCGTTTCACGAAGCCATCAGCAGCCTCAGCTTTGCAGCGGGGCATCCGCTGTTCGGCTCCTCCGCCAACCGTTCGCTGCAAGGCACCAAGTTCCGGGTCGAGGACATGGAGCCCGAGATCACCGCCATCGCCGACATCATCATCGACTACGGCCTGCGCAAGTACCACCCCTACAAGGCCTCATCCACCCTGCTGGACGTGGTCAACATGGAAGTGGTGCGTTACGGCGCCTGCTTCGAACTGATCGACGATGTATTGCGCCGCCGCTTCGATATCGCCCTGCCGCCCCCGCCCGGTTAGCGACTGGGGTGGCCGTTCGCTAACGGAATCACCTTCGTTTGTAGGTCCATGGGCGCTACAGGCTGTCGATGACTTCCTGCCGTTTCTTCTGATACTCTTCTTCGGAGATTAGATTTTTCTTCCGCAGTACTTTAAGTCTTTCCAGGCGCTTTTCGGCCGACACCTTCAACGGCGTGCGGCTGGTTTGAGGCTTCTCTTCCACCGGCCTTGAATTCGCTGCCGTGGTCTTCGCCACCGAAGTCTTCACCGATGATGCCTTGGCCGGCTTGTGGACGTTTGTCGCTGTTTTCGCGCTTTGCGGCGGCACGAATGGTTCGGTGAATTTCGCGGAGGCCCAGCCAGTCCTGCCTTGGCCGTCAACGATACGCGCGGTGACAAACCAGTCGGTGCCATGATGTCCCAATATTACATGGGATAATTCGTGAGCTAGCCCGCATTATTCATGGCGGCCACCTGGTTTGAACAGGACGCGCGGTATC
>CAYWYB010000105.1:0-15141 GCA_964462145.1 uncultured Rhodospirillaceae bacterium | reverse complement strand
CTATATCGCGGCCTCGCGCCGGGATCTCTCGCGCGAGCAATTATTTGCCTCGATGATGGCCGGCACGCGGGCGCCCGGCGCGGTGGTGAAAACCTTTTACCAGTATCAACAGGAAAGCCGCGTCTTCGAGGTCTTGAGCCTGCCCTACGATAAAATGACCGACTTCACCGCCCCTGTGGAGGCCGACCTGACCGCCTATCACGAGGCCCACAAAGATAAATTCATGGCGCCGGAATACCGCGCCCTGTCCTACGTGACCCTACGGCCCGAGGATCTGCTGGACGAGACCACGGCCTCTCCCGAGGAAGTCGAGGAGGCCTATGAAGCGCGCCTGAACGAATTCACCACGCCCGCCAGCCGCGAGGTCGAACAGATCGTTGCCGCCGACGAGGCCGCGGCGCAAAAAATCGCCGGCCGCCTGAAGGATGGCGGCGATTTCTATGCCGTCGCCCAGGAACTGGCCGATATGGACAAGGCGTCGGTCAAGCTGGGCCAAATGGTTAAGGCGGACCTGCCGGAAGAAGCCGCTGATGGCGTCTTTGCCCTGGCCAGCGGCCAGATCGGCGAGCCGGTGGAAACCGGCCTGGGCTGGCATATCTTCCGGGTTCTGAAAATCACAGAAGGCGGTGCCAAGTCCCTTGACGAGGTCCGCAAGCAATTGACCCGTGATGTCAAGCTGGAGAAAGCCAGCGAAGCCATGTTCGAGCTGGCCAACAAGGTGGAAGACCACCTAGCCGGTGGCGCCTCGATCCGCGAAGTGGCGGAGGCCCTGAGCCTGAACCACGGCGTCATCACCGCAGTCGATCCTCAGGGCCGCGGCCGTGACGGCCAGCCGGCGGCGGGCCTGCCCAAGGCGCCTGAATTCATCAAGGACGCCTTCGAGGTACAGCCGGGCGACGAGGGGCAATTGAAGGAATCCGGCGACGGCAGCTATTACCTGGTCCAGGTGGACAAGATCATCGAAAGCGCCCTCAGGCCCATCGCCGAGGTGCGCGACGAGGCGCGCCGGCTGGTGGTGGCCGAACGCCGCGCCAAGGCCGGCGCGGCACAAGCCGGCAAACTGGCCGCCGCCGCGCGCAGTAGCAAGGATCTGTCGTCACTGGCACAAACCGGCGTCTCCACCGTTGCCACTCTCAATACCATGACCCGGCAACAGGCGGCGGGCGATGGGCAGTTGAGCGCGGATCTGGTGAAACAGCTGTTCCAACTCAAAAGCGGTGAAATCGCCGAAGGTGCGGCCGCCAGCGGCAACAGCCATTCCGTGGTCCGCGTGGTCAAGATCACCTCCGCCACGCCCAAGGACGAACCGGCGCGGATGAAACAGCTGAATGAACTTGTCCGCGATTCCATCGCGGAAGATATCCTGGTGCAATACCGTTCGGCCCTGCAGAAAAAATATGATGTTGAGATTAACGACGGTATTATCGATAGTCTGTTTGACGAGTTGAACGTACGCGGCTGACGCTGGCGTATTTTGAGAGGTTATTCGTACGCCCGCTAATGTGAGGTGTCATGCGGCCTGACGTCATTGACCTACGCGAATTCTATGGCAGCCAGCTGGGCAAGGTGGCGCGGAGACTGCTGCGCCGGCGTATTCGCCAGCTATGGCCCGATGTGACCGGCATGAACGTTCTGTCGCTGGGCTATCCATCTCCCTACCTGCAACCATTCCATGGCGAGGCGCAACGGGTGCTGGCCTTCATGCCGGCACAGCAGGGCGTGCACCGTTGGCCCGTCAGAGACCCCAACCGGGTGGCTTTGGTCGATGAAATGGAATTGCCCCTGCCCGACGCCAGTGTCGATAGGGTGCTGCTGGTCCATGCCCTGGAGAGCGCCGAACAGGTGACGCCGCTGTTGCGCGAGGTCTGGCGGGTCCTGGCCTCCGGCGGAAGGCTGATGGTGGTGGTGCCGAACCGGCGCGGCATTTGGGCCCGTATGGAGCGCACCCCCTTTGGCCAGGGCCATCCCTACAGTCCCGGCCAGCTGTCGCGTCTGTTGCGGGACAATCTGTTTCAACCCAGCGAACGGGCCGCAGCACTCTATATGCCGCCCTTGCGCTCCCGCATGCTGTTGCGTACGGCGGGGGCCTGGGAAAAACTCGGGCAGCACTGGGGCAACGCCTTCGCGGGCGTTGTGTTGATGGAGGCGGACAAGCAGATATATGCGGTCTCGGCCAAACCGCGCCGCCGCCGCCGGCCCATCGCGGTCGCCCTGCCCGCGCCGCCCGCCGGCGCCACGGGAACCGCGTTAGCTGGCCCAAATGTCAATTTCGACTATGATCAAGTATCGGCGGACCAACGGACCCTGCCGTGGAGAGATCGATGATACTGACAATGATGCGAGCTGCATTTAGCGCCCTGGCTGTCGCGGCGGCACTGGCCAGCATAGCTTTATCGCCGGCCCATGGGGCGCCGCAGATGATGGGTCTGGTTGCCTCCAACACCGCGCAATCCCTGCAGTGCCAGCGTGGTGATTGTTTCGCTGAATTCACCGCCTTTTGTTTGCAGCCCGAGCGGGCCTCGCCGGTCAAGGGCACGGCCTACCGCATGCATGACAAGGCCCGGTTGACAGCCGTCGCCACCACCAGGGACGGCCGCCAGATCAAGCTTGATGCCGGCCAGCTGACGATCAAGGCGGAACGCAGCCACGTGGCCGTGCGCATCGGCATGCCGGCACGCGACATGGCCCGCCTTGGCCTGCGCCAGGTGCATATTCAGGTGGCCCATAACGCAACCCTGATCCCGCTGGCCATACAGGGCGACAAGTCTCCCTTGCAGGCGGACGAGATCAGCGCCGGGGCGGGGCCGATGCGGAACATTGGCGCCGGCTATGTGGATAAGGAGCAACATTGGATGCCCGTTGCCCGCCTGGCCAGCCGCATGATCAATACCCTGCCCCCGGGCGGGCGGGCCTCCGAGCAGCAGCGCCAGCAGCTATGGGACAGGATTACCGGGCAGCACGACTTCAGCGCCGCGCCCGCCAGCACGCAAAAAAGATTGCGCGGCGTCCACGACCAGTGCCAGCAGGCGGTGGCCATGGGGCGGATTTCCTCGCTGCGGCGCTGCTTGGAAAGCAAGCACGACAGCATGGTCGGCACCCTGAACAACCGCTATTGGCACGCCATCAAAAGCGGCAGCTAGAATAATTTTGATGCGCTTTCGTCCTAACGACCTAATCGGCTGTACCGCACAGCTTTTCGAACGGGCCGGCCTGGACAGCGCCATTGCCGGCGCGGTCGCCGATATTTTGGTCGCGGCCGATTTGCTCGGCTACGACACCCATGGCCTGCAATTCGTGCCAGCCTATCTGGCGGATATCGAGCAGGGCCGTACCAAAACAAGTGGCGAACCGGAAATACTGAACGATGCCGGCGGCTCCCTGTTGCTGGACGGCCGTATGCTGCCGGGGCAATGGGTGGTGCTGCGCGCGCTTGCCCTGGCCCAGGCACGGATACAGAGCGGCGGCCATGCAACGGTTTCCGTCGCCATTCGCCGGAGCCAGAATATCTCCTGTCTCGCGACCTACGTTAAGCGCGCCGCCGATGACGGCCTGCTGGCTTTGCTGACCACATCGGCGCCCGCCAATGCGGTGGTCGCACCCCATGGCGGCCGCTCGCCGCGCCTCTCGACCAATCCGATCGCCATCGGCATTCCAACCGATGGCACGCCGATCCTGATCGACACCTCTGCTTCCGCCACCACCAACCGGCGCATAGAGAGAAGCCGCCGGACCGGAGAACGCCTGCCAAGGCCCTGGCTGGTCGACAACCAGGGCCGCCCCAGCGACGACCCAGAAGTGATCTACACCGATCCACCCGGCGCCATTCAGCCCGCCGGCGGCCTGGACATGGGGCACAAGGGCTTTGCCCTGGCCCTGTTCGTCGAGGCGCTGACCTCGGGCCTTGCGGGCCAAGGCCGGGCCGCGGCAGATGATAGCGCGGCCGAAGGCGCGCCGTTGGGCGCCAATGTCTTTCTGCAATTGATCGACCCGGCGGCGTTTGGCGGCATCGAGGCCTTTCGGCACGAGACCGGGTTTTTGGCTCAGGCTTGCCGGGAGTCCCTTCCCCTGGCCGGTGGACCGGCGGTGCGCGTGCCCGGCGACCGGGCCCACCAGGCACTTTCGGAACAACGCGAAACCGGCGTGACGCTGCATCCTGAAATCATGCAGCGCCTGCTCCCCTGCCTGGAAAAATACGGTCTGGAACCGCCTGAAGCCCTGACGGAATAATCGGTTTGATATGACGTGCTCTAACCGCCGGTCACGTCCTAGACCCGGCTGGCGAGTTGCTTCAGCGAGAAGGGCTTGGGCAGCAGCTCGAATTCACTGCCCGGATCCAGATTCTTGCGGAAGGCCTCCTCCGCGTACCTTAACGCCGAGCAACAGCATCGCGGCTAGTATAACGACGGGAAGCACTCGAATTTTTGCAAGCATGATATATACCCAGCAGTCTTAGCGTTTCACTATGCCGCTAAAACATGACCAACACATTAAGAACGGGCTCGGCGCAATATCTCCGCCAACTCACGCTCGGATTCGGATAACGGGCTCGACGGCTTGTCCCACGCCGCTTCCGGGTTTCGGCCGGGCGCCTCAGTGCCGCCGGCGTCCGCCGCCCCACTTTTCGCGCCGCGGCCATCGGGCGTTGTACGGGGCGCGCCGGGACGGCCAACCAAGCCGCTTTCAATCCGCTCCGCCAATCGGCTGCCCGACTGGGTAATAGAACCCAACTCATCCGCCAAAGCCCTGGCATCCGTCATGCGCTGATCCAAGGTCGCGCCAATTTGATCGGAGGCAATTTTCAAATGGCTGACACTGTTTTCCGCCGCCTGGGTCGCGGTGACGAAATCCGCCAGCAATTTCCGCATTTCCGCCTGGTTACCTCGCAACGCGCTAAGTCGGCGGTTTAATACAAGGCAATAACCTACTGTTACTAACAATAGAATTGCGACAACGATATCGAGCCAAAACTCCGTGTACAGGGGCAACTCCATTAGACGCCCCCGTCCGCCAAACCGTCTGTGATATTAACCGCGACATGGGAGCCGACACGGCCCATCTTACCCTGCAACAGCGAGATCCCGCCGCAGCGCAGTTGCACCGTGGAATCAGCAGTGGAGTTCAGCATCATGGTATTTCCCACTTCTAAATCCATGACCTCGCCGATACTCAGGAACTGCTCCTCCAGCACCGCCTCCACATCAACATCCGTGGACCAAAGCTCGGTCGCCAAATGGCTTTCCCAGATTGCGTCCCGGCCGAATTTTTCACCCATGAACATCTGCAGCAACAGCTCGCGGATTGGCTCGAGGGTGGCGTAGGGCAGCAGCAACTCCAAGCGGCCACCGCGATCTTCCATATCGATCCGCAACCGGATCAAAACAGCGGCGTTGGCCGGGCGGGCAATGGTGGCAAAGCGTGGATTGGTTTCCAGACGGTCGAAGACAAAATTCACCGGGCTCAAGGGTTCGAACGAAGCGCTCAAATCAGCCAGCACCACGTGCACCATTTCCTCCACCAGCGAAATCTCGATGGTGGTATAGGGCCGGCCCTCGATCCGCATGGCCGCGGTACCCCTGCGGCCACCCAGCAGAACATCGACAATCGAATAGATCAGTGATGAATCAACGGTCATCAAACCGTAGTTGTCCCATTCCGCCGCCTTGAAAACGGTCAGCATGGCGGGCAGAGGAATGGAATTGAGATAATCACCGAAACGGATGGAGGTGATATTGTCCAGAGACACTTCCACGTTGTCGGAGGTGAAATTGCGTAAAGACGTGGACATCACCCGGACCAGCCGGTCGAACACCACTTCCAGCATGGGCAGGCGTTCGTACGAGACCAGGGCAGAGTTAATAATGGCCCGAATGCCAAGGCGCTGCCCGTCGTCATCGCCATCCGAGTCAAAACCCAGCAGGCTATCAATTTCGTCCTGGTTGAGAACCCGGTTTACGGCGCCGGAGGCATCGTCGTCATCCTCATCACCGCCGTCTTCATCGTCATCATCGTCGACCATGGCGGCCCATTCGGCCGCGACATCATCGTCACTAGCGTCACCATCGTCGTCGTCCTCGACCATGGCAGCCCATTCGGCGGCGACATCATCATCATCCACGGCGTCATCGTCGCCGTCCACGGCTTCGTCAATCATGCCAACTCCAACACCCGTATTGCATTATGTCCGCGCACCTGGTCGGCTGGCTATTGCACCAGCATTTCCTTGAACAAAACATCATTCACCTTGATCGCCCCGGCCGCCCGTTGCACCCGGATCAACAATTCTTCCTTCAAACGCAGCAGTCCCGCCGAGCCCTTCAAATCCTCCAGGCGTAATTCGCGCAGATAAACCTGAAAATTGTGCACCACACGCGGCATGATAACTTCCAATTTCGGCACGGCCTCGGCGTTTTCCAACTCAAGCGCCACGGTGATCTTCAGATAGCTCGCCCGTTTCCCGCCCGAGTTCAGATTGACCAGCATTTCGGGCAGGTCATAAAAGACAATTTTTCCCTTGCCTGGACCGCCCTCGCCATTTTCGCCTTCGCCACCTTCACCTTCGATGCCAGCCTCGGCATGTTCATCATCACCAGACAGCAAGAAAAAGGCGCCGGCACCGCCAGCAAGCAGAAGCAATAGCAAAGGTAGCCCGATAAACAGCACCAGCTTTTTGCCCGACAGCCTCTTTTTGCCGCCGCCCTCGCCCGCTACCGCTTCGGCATCTTCAATTTCTTCTGTCTCGGCGACATCCGCGTCCGACATGCCTGCTCCTAATTTCCCGCCAACATGGCCTTGATCAATATGGCTATCGCATAACCGCAAAGGTAAGGAAGTTTAGTTAACAAGATGTTGAGACAACTCCACCTTTGTTAAGCCTGACACCTCTCCCGGCATCCATGGCTTCCGAGTTTCCATGGCTACGGGCCATCATGGTCCAGCGGCGAGCGGCATTTTTTGCCGGGCAAGGCTTGCCACAAAATTGACGGCTGCCCTCCGAGGAACCAAACGATCCATATAACTCATTGATTTTATTGAGATCGAAAGTTGGCATGACCTGTGCATGGAAGGGATTGACGAATTACCACGTCGGCCCGAAACCACAATGGATTTGATGAGGCAAGAATGCCCGAAGTTACAGGTTACATAACGCTCTCCCGGCAAATGGCCATGGAACGCCAGATGGAGGTTATCGCCAATAATCTGGCCAATATGAATTCCACCGGATACAAGACGGAAAGCGTTCTGTTCGAGGAATATCTGGAAACCACGCCCGAAGGCGACACCATCTCCTATGTGCGGGACTATGGCACTTCGCGCGATCTGGCCGAAGGTGAGTTCACGCCAACTGAAAATCCAATGGATATCGCCATTACCAAGGGCGGTTATATATCTGTTCAAACGGATACCGGCCTGTATTACTCGCGCAACGGCAATCTGCGCATGGATGCCGAGGGACCCAGTCATCGGATACCGGCACCGTGGTTCCCGCCGGCGTCGAGGTCGGCACCGGCGTCAAGACTTCCGCCGTCTACCGCATCGCGGAACAGGGCAATCTGCAAAGCACCGACAATACCTACGACGTGGCCATTCAGGGCAAGGGCTTCTTTCGTGTGACCCTGCCCAGCGGCGAGGATGCCTATACTCGCGCCGGTTCGTTCCAGGTCAGCGCCGATGGCCAGCTGGTTACCGCCGACGGCTATGTGGTGGCGCCGGGGATTACCATCCCCACCGATGCCATTGACGTCAGCATCAACAATAACGGTGAAGTCTCTGTCAAGGTGGATGGCACCGTCGCCCCCACCGTGGTTGGCCAGTTTGAAATGGCTATTTTCTTCAATGACGCGGGTCTCGAGGCCAAGGGCGGCAACCTGTTCATGGAAACGCCGGCGTCGGGCACGGCGGCGGCCGGTGTACCAGGCAGCCCTGGCTATGGCTCGGTCCTGCAAGGTTTTCTGGAGACTTCCAACGTTAACCCAGTGGCCGAGATCACTTCATTGATCACGGCGCAGCGGGCTTACGAAATGAACTCCCGCGTGATCACCGCATCGGACGAAATGCTGCGGACCATGGCTAACCTGAGGTAGGAGCGGTTTCGTGAAACACGCAATCCCCATCATTGTATTCCTTGCGGCCCTGTCATTTACCCAGGCCGCCCAGGGCCAGGCGCAACTACGCGCCCAGGCCACCGTGGACGGCGACATCGTGACCCTGGGCGATTTATTCACGGGCATCGACGAGTTGGCCAATCAGGAAGTTGGCCCCGCGCCCGCGCCCGGGCGCAGCGCCACCTACAAGAGCAGCCATCTGGTCGCCATCGCCAGGGCCCATGGCCTGGAATGGCGTCCCAGAGGCAGCAGAAACCGGGTGGTCATAAGCCGCGGCGGCGCGACCATCGACGAGGGCGAAGTTATCGAACTGTTGCGCCGGGAATTCCGTCAGCAAGGTGCCGTCGGCCGCATTAAGGTCAGCCTTAATCGTCTTCGTCACGCCGTCTTGCGGCCGCACAAGGATGGCGAATTGCGCATTAACGATCTGACCTTTGATGGTGATGGCGGTGCCTTTAGCGCCTATATCCGCAGCGAAATTTCCGAACATGAGGCCCAGCGCATGATGCTCCGCGGCCGGGTCAATTTCGTGGCCAGGGTACCGGTGCTGACCCGCAATGTCCGCAAGGGCCGGCAGATCAGCAGTACGGACCTGAAATGGGCCGAGGTTAGCCTGCGCCTATTGGGCGACCAGTCGATCGAGACCTTTGATCAGATCGTCGGTCAGGCCGCCAATCGCAATCTGCGCCAGAACCAATCCCTCAAACCGTCGGATCTGCGCGACCCGATCATGATTCCCAAAGGCACGATGGTCACGGTCAGCCTGAAAACCGGCGGACTTAGCCTGTCGGGCACCGGCCGGGCCTTGGAAGACGGCTCGCACGGTGAAGTCATCCAGATCATGAATCTGCAAAGCAAGCGGACGCTGGAAGCCAGTGTCGTCACCCCCTCTCATGTACGCGTGGCGTTGCGCCGGCAAGTCGCCGTGGCCGTAACCGCGAACAGGTAACGGAGTACCAAATAATGGCTCAAATCATGACCAAGCCAAATCAAAAATCCAGTTCACTTCGTTTGACCGCATTGGTGGCGGCGGCCCTGCTGCTTGGCGCCTGCAATGTCGTTGACCGTGTTGTCGGTATCGGCGGCGAACCGAAAATGAGCCAAATCGTAAATCCGGTGCAGGCGCGAAAATATAAACCCGTCGTCCTGCCCATGCCGCGCGAACGTCATGCCCTGCACGAGCCTAATTCTCTGTGGCGGCCCGGTGCGCGTGCCTTTTTCAAGGATCAACGGGCCTCGCAGATTGGCGATATTCTAACCGTCAACATCACCATCGAAGACGAAGCCACATTGGACAACGAAACCTCCCGCACCCGCGACAACGCTGAGGATTCGGACATTACCAATTTGCTGGGCTACGAAGGCGCGCTAGCCAAGGTTCTGCCCGAGGCCGTCAGCGCGGCCAGTACGGCCAGCCTCGGCTCCAAATCCAGCGCCAAGGGCACCGGCTCCATCAGCCGCAGTGAATCCGTTAGCCTGGTGGTCGCCGCCATCGTCACCCAGATCCTGCCTAATGGTAACATGGTGATCTCCGGCACTCAGGAGGTTCGGGTAAACTATGAAAAACGCCTGTTGACCATTACCGGCGTCGTGCGCCCGGAAGATATCTCCGCCACCAATATCGTCAAGCATACTCAGATCGCGGAAGCCCGCATCGCCTACGGTGGCGCCGGCATCCTCTCGGACGTGCAGCAGCCACGCTATGGCCAGCAATTGTTCGACATCATCTACCCCTTCTGATCAAATCAGCCGGGAAGACAAAAGAAAAAGGGGCCGATCCAAGGATCGGCCCCATTTTTTTGCGATCAATCTGATCGATATTGGGCGTGGCGTCCGACAGTTAGCAGACCCCATTCTCGCGGACGTCTATTCGTCGCGGTAAACCCGCTCGCGGCGCTCGTGGCGCTCCTGCGCCTCGATGGACAAGGTGGCAATGGGGCGGGCCTCCAGGCGTTTCAGGCCAATCGGCTCGCCCGTATCATCACAATAACCATAGGAGCCATCTTCGATCCGCTCCAAGGCGGCATCGATCTTTGTCACCAGCTTGCGCTGTCGGTCACGGGTTCGCAGTTCTATGGAACGCTCCGACTCCGTCGTTGCCCGGTCTGCTATATCAGGCGCTTGGCCATCGTCATCCTGCAAATTCTGAATGGTACCCTGCGCATCTCGTAGGATCTCATCACGCCAGCCCAGCAGGCGTTGGCGGAAAAACTGCTTCTGCCTGACACCCATGAATTTTTCTTTTTCACTGGGCCGGTAATTGGAGGGAAGACTAACTTCAGACATCAAGCGACCTCGAAGGCTGTTGAAACGTGGTGGTTTACGAACGGGCGGAATATAGCCATCTCAACCCATTGCATCAAGAAAGCTTAACGAAAATTTTTCTTCTGCCTGAAGACGGCGTGTTCATGCCCGTAATACACGGCATAAATGGCTAATTTCAGCGGCCTTCGGTCATTTCTATTTTAGCCAGCTCGACCGCGGCGCGTAATTCGATATCAGCAATAATATGATCGAGCTGTGGATCCGCATATCCGCCGGGACGTTCCCGCAATAATTTCATTAACCGTTGCAAGCGTTGCCGAGGCACGCTGCCAGTCAGAAGTCCAAGGCGCAGCTGGTCCAACTCATCCAGGATATCGTTACTTCTATAGACAGCCTGACGGCGCTGTTCGGTGGCATCAGGCAATTCCTGCAGAGCCAAAAGGGCGCCTACACCCGCCACCGCGCCCGCCGCCCCTGTGGGGCCGGCTGCCTCGGCCGCCTCGCCGCTATCAACGCGAAAAATCGCGTCACCGCCCTGGCCGCCCTTACGTTCGGCACGGCGGGTCGCGGCGGAGCGAATGGATCCGGGGCCCGATATTTTCATAATGCGAACAATCCTTCCGGTCGGCCTGAGCCTTCCCAGTAACCTTTACCATGATCACTTGGCGTTAATACTTCGTTAAGCCTGCTCAAACAACTCCAGCCGCGTGGCCTGACAGGGACAGGCAACGGCAGAAATTTCACGGCAGGAACAGTGCTTCATTAGGCAAATATTACCGCCGAAACCTGCTTATTTCTCCCAAAAACTCCCAAACCATTGATTTTGAAGAGATAAATTTTTCTTAGGAATTGGCATGTTTTTCGCATGTATTGGGGTGGACGCGGCAGAAACGTGGCCAAAGTTTGATGAGCAGATTTAGTTTGATTGAGAGCATACGGATCGCGGCAGAAAATGAAGACGAAGCATAAAAATAAAACGCAACGATCCGCCGCTCCCTTGTTGGGAGCAACATTGGGCGCGATACTGGGGCTGGTCGGTTTGCTGATTGGCGCCGCCCTGACCCCGGCCAACGCAGCCTCCCGCATCAAGGATATAGCGGATTTCCAGGGCATTCGTGACAACTTGCTGATTGGTTACGGTCTTGTCGTGGGCCTGAATGGCACCGGCGACAGCCTGCGCAACGCCCCCTTCACGAAACAAAGCCTGGAAGCCATGCTGGAGCGCCTGGGCGTCAATACCCGCGATGCCAGCCTGAATACCAAGAACGTAGCCGCCGTGATGGTCACCGCCAGCCTGCGCCCCTTCGCCCGCGTCGGCACCCGCATGGACGTGGTGGTCTCGACCATGGGCGACAGCTCCAACCTACAGGGCGGCATGCTGCTTGTGACGCCGCTACTGGGTGCTGACGGTGAAGTCTATGCCGTGGCCCAGGGCCCGGTGGGGCGATCGGCGGCTTTGTCGCCAAGGGCGAAGCCGGCACGGTGACCCAAGGCGTACCAACGGGCGGGCGGATTTCCAACGGTTCCATAATCGAGCGCGAAGTGCCTTTCGATCTGGCCTCGCTCGAGACCTCATCCATTGCCCTGCGCAATCCCGATTTAACCACCGCCCGCCGCGTCGCCCAGGCCGTCAATGCCCATTTCGGCCGTCCCGTGGCCCGGGCCATGGATTCCACGACCATTGATCTGGTCCCCGGCGAGGACTTCAAGGGACGCATGTTCGACATGATGGTCGAAATCGAACAACTGGTGGTCGAGCCTGATCAAACGGCCCGTGTCGTGATCGACGAGGCCTCGGGTATCATTGTCATGGGCGGCGGCGTCCGGGTCAACGAAGTCGCCGTGGCGCAGGGCAACCTTACCGTACGGGTTACGGAAAGCGAGCAGGTATCGCAACCGGGCGCCCTGGCCTCCGCCGGCAGCACCGAAAAGGTCGACCGTTCGGAAATTGAAATCGACGACGGCAGCGACAAGCGCCTGACCATGCTGAAACCGGGCGTAAACCTGCGCGACCTGGTCGATGGCCTGAATGCCCTTGGCGTCGGTCCCCGCGATTTGATCGCGATATTACAAACCATCAAGGCCGCTGGCGCCTTGCAGGCGGAGATCCTGGTACAATGAGCATGAGCATCACGCCATACGTTCCGGGACGGGCGATCCCGGAACCGCAAATTCCCACCGCCAATGACAGTGCCGCCCGCCAGCGCGCCTGGCAAACGGCGCAGGATTTCGAATCCTTTTTCATCTCCCGCGCCTTGGATTCCATGTTTTCGGGCGTCAAAACCGACGGCCCCTTTGGCGGCGGCCAGGGCGAAAGCATGTTCCGTGGATTGCTGAACGAGGAATACGGCAAAATCATGGGCGGCGCCGGCGGCATTGGACTTGCCGACGCGGTCTATCGTGAAATGATCAGATTACAGGAGGGCAATGGCAATGCGAACGCGTAAGGCGATCGATGCGCTGACCGATATCACCTCTCGCCTGGACGATGTAATGGCAAAGGAAAACCAGATCCTGCTGCATCGCCGGCCACATGAATTGGCGGGCTATGCCACGGAAAAGGAGGAACTCGCCTCCGCCTATGAGCGCGAGATGGCCGAGTTGCATGCCAACCCGACCCTGCTGTCCCGGGCCGAGCCCGAGGAGATCAACCGTCTCAAGGCCGCAACCAAACGCTTTCAGCAGGTCCTGGAGGAACACCGCCGTCTGGTGCAAACCACCAAATCGGTAACCGACAGAATGCTCAAGGCCATCACGGAAGAGGTCTCGGCCAAGCAACGTCCGGTCGAAGGATATGACCAGACGGCCAATATACGCACGCCCTTCAATCGCAATGCAAAATCGGTATCCCTGGCTCTGAACCAGGTCGTCTAAACGTCGCCACGACGTCACCATGCGGCATGTCGATAGCCTGCCGCGCCCATTTTGGCTGTTGTTCGACGCATCGCCAAAACGGCGACGGCCGGAAGAAAGGAAAATGCTCCCTTATCTTCCGGCCGTCTCTCTACTTTAAGGCCGCGAAACACAGGCCTTAATGTGCGTGTCGTCACCACTCCGAAAAAATTACATTTTCCGGTCGACTGCTATGCCGGCGATTTCCCTCAAATGCGCGATCCGTTCAATAACCTCCTCTGGAGGATACTCCCGGACCACCTCACCCGTCTCCCGATCGACGCCCCGGTAGACGAACCTGCCAATCGATTTTTCAAAACTAATCGACAGTCTAAGGTCATCAGCGGCAAACGCCTGTTCAGTGAGCTGCTGGAGTTCGTTCAACTTGGAATTAAGAACGCCTTCCGGCTTCTGCTGCTCAGGCGCGTTGTTCTCGGCGGAAGCTACCTTGGCAACCGTTTCACGGGCCGCCGTTTCGTCTTCGCGCCGAACCACCTTGGTTACTGAAGGTGGCGGTAGTGGGTTCGACATGGATACGTTTGCCATATCATTCTCCCACGCTACACCGGCGGTTTTGCCGGATCTCTACGTCCAGGCTGGCCACGCACGACGAACCAGCCCCCAACGTCTATCTCTATCCGCCAGACAATCCCTCCATGATGTTGCGATTGACTTCGACCATGGGCTGCAAGTCAGCTTCACGCTTTAAAGTCTTGCGTGAATGCTTATCCACCCAGATCGCCAGAGAGATTATCCCGGCCCGCATGGCATCGGGAAGTCCGTTGCTTTCCGAAGCACAGTCAGCCTGGAGCGTCAGCCATAAGCGGCGGTTCCAATGCACCGCGCGCACGACTTCCGCATGACCTTGTTGTTCCGCCTTCATCATGGCCGCCGTAACCTGGGCAAATAACCGGTATTCGGTTTGCCGCGGATTTTCCGTGACATTTTGCGCCTGTTGGTAGGCCTGTTGGTAACCTTGCATTGTCATCTGCACACTCCGAAGTCATTCATTTTGGTCTTGCTCGGCAACATCGCGATTGCCCACCGGTTGTAATTCCATTGCGTCGGAAGATTGAACCGGCCTAGAAGGATGGAGGCGGCACCGGGGCGCCGCCTCCAAATGTCCTTACTAGAACAACGCCAGAATTGTCTGCGGACCGGAGTTCGCAATTGACAGAGCCTGGACGCCCAGCTGTTGCTTGATCTGCAACGACTGCAACTTGGCGCTCTCTTCAGCCAAATCGGCATCGACCAAGGTGCCCACGCCAGCTTTCAGAATATCCGTCAGCTTGGTGGTGAAATCCGACTGCACCTCAATACGCTTGGAGACCGAACCAAGGGCCGCCATCTTATCCGAGACGGATGAGATTGCCGCATCGATCACGGTCAGAGCACTCGACGCACCAGCCGATGTGTTCAGGACACTGGCGTTAATGGCCAACGTCGTGGAATCCATCTTCTGGGCAGCCACGGAAATCGTCGACCCTTCAACCGTGCTCAGAACCGACGTCGCCGAGGCGCTGCCGTTCACGAGGTTGGTGCCGTTGAATTCGGCTGTCGCCACGATGGTCGAGATCTGATCGCGCAACGCCACGAAATCGTTGTGCAAAGAGGTCCGCGACGCAGTATCGAGACCGGCCTGGTTGGCCTGAACCACCTTGGCCTTCATTTCCGTCAACAGATCCGCAACGGACTGACCAGCGGTAATGGCCGTGTTGACGGTGGCTTCACCATTGGCCAGCGCGGTTTTCACCGAATTCAGGCCGGAGATGTCGCCGCGCATGTTTTGCGCGATAGCATAGGAAGAGGCGTCCTGCGTCGGACCACTGACCCGCAGGCCGGTGGTGATCGCAAGCTGCGTTGATTCCATTTGCTTGTTGGT
>CAYWYB010000104.1:0-15146 GCA_964462145.1 uncultured Rhodospirillaceae bacterium | reverse complement strand
ATCCCGCTACTTCCGCATGGGTGACCATGGCGCCGATGGTGACACCATCGCCGCTGGCCGAGATACCCTTCAGATCGGCGATGCCTGAAAGATCAACCACATCGGAGGGGTTGGCCAGGCGCTGTTTCAGAACCGGCAGCAAAGTCTGGCCGCCGGCGATGACCGTACCATCCTCGGCCGCGGCCAGCTTGGCGGCGGCGTCATCGAGGCTGGAGGCGGATTGGAAGTTGAAGTTATACATTTATCTCTCCTCCCTGGCTTAGCCTGCCGCCTGCGCGGCACGCCATACCCGTTCGGGTGTGGCCGGCATATCCAGATGTTTGATGCCCAGGGCATTGACGATGGCATTGATCACCGCCGGCGGCGCCGCGATGGCGCCCGCCTCGCCACAACCCTTGACGCCCAAGGGATTGTGTAGAGGTACTGTCGGGGCGTAATCCACGTCAAACGACGGCAGATTGTCGGCCCGCGGCATGCAGTAATCCTGGAACGAACCCGTTACCAGCTGACCATCATCGCCATATACGCAATTCTCCAACAATGCCTGGCCGATGCCATGGGCCAAGCCGCCATGAACCTGGCCTTCCACGATCATCGGATTGACCAGGACACCGAAATCATCCACCGCCGTATACTTGACGATTTCCAGGTTTCCGGTGTCGGGATCAATCTCCACCTCGCAGACATGGGCGCCAGCGGGGAAGGAGAAGTTCAAGGGATCAAAGAAAGCGATCTCGTCCAACCCGGGCTCCACCCCTTCGGGGTAGTTGTGCGGCACGTAAGCCGTGAAGGCGACCTCGGCGATATTCATCGTCTTATCGGTACCGGCAACAGTGAAGTTGCCGTCGCCGAATTCGATGTCGTCCTCGGATGCTTCCAGGGTATGGGCCGCGATCTTTTTGCCCTTGGCGATGATCTTGTCGCAGGCATTGGCAATGGCAACGCCGCCCACGGGCAGCGAACGGGAGCCGTAAGTGCCCATGCCGAACTGACCCTTGTCGGTATCGCCGTGCACGACCTCGACCTGTTCCACCGGCACGCCAAGGCGTTCGGTGACCAGTTGGGCAAAGGCCGTCTCGTGACCCTGGCCGTGCGAGTGCGTACCGGTGAAGACCGTGACACCGCCCGTCGGATTAAAGCGTACCTGGGCGGATTCCCACAGACCGACGCCAACACCCAACGAACCAACAGCGGCCGAAGGCGCGACGCCGCAAGCCTCGATATAGGACGAAAGCCCAATACCGCGCAGCTTGCCCCGGCCCTTGGCCTCGGCCTGGCGGGCGGCAAAACTGTCGTAATCCGCGTTGGCCAGAGCCTTGTCCAGGGATGCGTGATAGTCACCGGAATCGTAACATTGCACGACCGGTGTCTGGTACGGCATCTGATCGGCCTTGATGAAGTTGCGCCGGCGGATTTCCGCCGGGTCCAAGCCCATTTCAGCCGCCGAAACATCTACCAGACGCTCCAAGAGGTAGGTTGCTTCCGGACGGCCCGCGCCGCGCGCCGCATCGACCGGCGCGGTATTGGTCATGACACAGCGCATGTCCAGATAAATCGCCGGCGTGGTGTACTGTCCCGCCAGCAGGAAGCCGTGGAACAGCGTCGGAATGGAAACCGAGAAGAGCTGCAGATAGGCCCCCATGTTGCCCTTGGATGTCACCCGCATGGCGGTGAACTTGCCATCGGCGTCCATGGCCATTTCGGCCTTGGTCACGTGATCGCGGCCATGGGCATCGGACATGAAGCCTTCCGAACGGTCGGATGTCCACTTGACGGGACGGTTGATCCGCTTGGCGGCCCAGGCACAGATCGCCTCTTCATTGTAGGTGAAGATTTTCGAACCAAAACCGCCGCCCACATCGGGTGCCACCACCCGGAACTTGTGCTCCGGCGCGATATTCATGAACGCTGACATGACCAGACGGTGGACGTGCGGATTTTGCGACGTCAGATACAGGGTGGTCTCGTCCGTTCCCGAATTATATTCGCCGACCGCCGCGCGCGGCTCCATGGCGTTGGTGACCATGCGGTTGTTGACCAATTCAACTTCTGCCGTCTTGTGAGCGGAGGCAAAGGCCGCATCGACGGCCTCCTTGTCGCCCAGCTCCCAATCAAGGGCGACGTTGTTGGGGCATTCCTCGTGCAACTGCGGCGCACCATCGGCGTCCGAGGTCGCAGTCGATACCGTCGCCGGCAGCTCGCTATAATCGATCGCCACCAATTCGGCGCCATCCTTGGCCTGGGCCAGGGTTTCCGCGATCACGACGGCGATGGGATCACCGACGAAGCGCGCCTTATCCATGGTCAGCACATTGCGCGGCGGGGTCTTGTTGACCTCGCCGCCCTTGCCGGTCACCGAGGCGCCGCAGACCAAACCGCCAACGGCGTCGTCAAGCAGATCCTGGCCAACGAACACGCCGACCACGCCGGGCGCCGATTTCGCCGCCGAGATATCGACGGAATTGATCGTGGCGTGGGCATGGGGCGAGCGCACGATATAGGCATGGGTCTGTCCCGGCCTATTGATGTCGCTTGTATAATTCCCCTTGCCGGTCAGGAAACGGTTGTCTTCCTTGCGCTTTAGGCTAGCGCCAATGCCATTTTCAGCCATGTTATCCCCCCATGGTCTTGGCGGCCTGTTGCACCGCCTTGACGATATTGTGATAGCCCGTGCAGCGGCAGATATTACCTTCCAGCCGCTCGCGGATCGTCGTCTCGTCCGGGTTCGGATTCTTCGCCACGAGGTCGACGGCACTCATCACCATGCCTGGCGTGCAGAAGCCGCATTGCAGGCCGTGGTTATCCTGGAAGGCCTGTTGCATGGGGTGCATTTCGCCGCCCGTTGCCAGCCCTTCGATCGTCGTCACCTCAGCCCCATTGGCCTGCATCGCCAGCATGGTGCATGATTTCATGGAATCCCCGTTCACATGAACCACACAGGCGCCGCACTGGCTGGTATCACAGCCCACATGGGTTCCCGTCAGATTAAGATTTTCCCGAATGAATTCTACCAGTAGCGTCCGGTCTTCGACCTCGCCGCTCACAGCCTGACCGTTCACGGTCATTGATACCGTTGGCATACAGAATCTCCCTGTCGTTCGTTGCCGACTATATTTCAGGGTAAAGAAACCCGCCGCGCACGGCCGGTCTTCCCCCAGTGCATGAAGTGTTTCGCCTATACGCGCCTAGGTCAAGCCCGGAATCCGGCCAAGACGTAAAAGTCGCAAAATTGTGACATTAGTCTCCACCAAGAAGGCCAATAATGATCGCCATGATAACGACCAGACCTCCCAGCCAGAGCCATCTGGGCAAACCGCCGCCGGCCTCCGGCTCGGGTTCGCGCTCGGGCCGGCCGGGGGCCATGTCCTCGCTGTGGACATGCAGCATTTCGGGTGCCGCATCGCCGCTGGCGGCAGCGGCATCGACCACGGCGGGGGGTACATCCGTCGCCGCCCCCGGTCTGCCGATCTCGGCCTCTGGCACTGCTTCCGCTGCGGACGCTGGGACAACGGCCAATTCGCCGAAGGCGGTGAAAAATTCGCCCGCCAACTTTTTCGCCGTGCCGTCGATCAGGCGCGAGCCGATTTGCGCCAGCTTGCCGCCGACGTTGGCATTGACCTCGTATTGCAACAAGGTACCGTCGCCGTCTTCCACCAAGGTAATCTTGGCGCCGCCCTTGGCGAAACCGGCGGCACCGCCCTTGCCCTCGCCCTGGATGGTATAACCGTTCGGCGGATCCATATCCGACAAAGTGACCTGACCCTGAAATTTCGCTTTCACGGGGCCCACCTTGGCCGTGACCGTGGCTGTGAAGCTGTCATCACCCACCGCTTCCAAGGCATTGCAGCCAGGAATAGAGGCCTTCAAAATTTCGGGGTCGTTCAATGCCTCCCAAACCCGCTCCCGCGATGCGGCAATACGATATTCACCTGTTAGATCCACGGTTTCGCCCCCTCTGTTTTCATTGCGCTCATAATATAGCACCATTGTGCGGGAATTCAGCGCTGAAAGGCGGGAAACAATGACGGCACTTCGGTTGTGGGCGGCGTTGGCCGTGCTGGCGATGGTCCATGCGGGCCCGGCACGGGCGCAGGAGAGCGTGCGCTTCCACGCTGCAGGCAGCCCACCGACGGCCTTACAGAAACGCATGGCCAGGATGCAGGGCGAAGAGGCCAAAGCGGAACCTGGCCTGCCGTTGCAGGGGCAATTGCACCTGCCCACATCGGGCAAGGCGCCGTACCCGGCCCTGGTCTTGCTTCATGGTTGCCGGGGCATTACCGGCGCGATCGAGGATTGGGCGCTGCAATTGGCTGATTGGGGCTATCTGACCCTGGTCGTGGACAGTTACGGCCCCCGCCGGCACAAGGCGAACTGCGCCAGCTATGATCGAATGGAAGCGGTGGATCAAACCTTCGATGCCTTGGGCGCGTTACAATTCCTCAGCCGGCGGAATGACGTGTTGGCCGATGAAATCGGCCTGATCGGCTGGTCCATAGGCGGCAGTAAAGTTTTGTCAGCCCTGAACCGTATTGGCGTGCAAAACCTGTACCCTGAAAAATTCGCCCACGGCATTGCCTTTTATCCCTGGTGCCTAGCCGCTTCGGGGCCGTTCATCGGGCCATTGCTGATCCTGATCGGCGGCGCGGATGATTGGACCAAGGCCGGGCGCTGCAAAACCCTGCGCGATGCCAACGGCGGCAGCCGCCATCCCCTACGCCTGCAAATCCAGGCGGGCGCCTATCATTTTTTCGATGATCCGGAGGTTGGTGCGGTCCATTACCGGAGCCAGATGGAAAATCGCGAGAATTCCCCCACCCGTGGCGCCACATGGGGCCATGACCCAGCGGCGCAAAAACAGGCATTGGCTCAGGTGCGGGCTTTTCTGGCGCAACAGCGCCGTTAGAGCGGCAAGATTGGAAGGGCGCGCCGTTATGTGGCCGGCGCGCCCCCAAGTTGTCTTGAATTTCAGCCGTGATGGTTGTGACGCCGGTGCCCAGGTTGGTCATGGTGGTGGCCATGGCGGCGGTGCCGCAATCGATCATGGCGCCGATCATGGCGGCGATCATAACGATGGGCCTTGCGGGCCATGCGCCGCTTCCAGGCCTGCCGTTGGCGCCAATGGTGGCCATACACCCGATGCTTCCAAGGCTTGGCGTGGTGGCCCCGGTACTGTTGCCGTTTGTGCCCGCCGAATACCAGCCGGCAGTCGTTGCCGTCGCATTTCAGCTTGATAATGGTCTCGCCTTGGCGTCCCCCATGGCGTTCCCCATGACGATCTTGGGCCTGGCCAGGCGCGGCGGCGAAAAGCATCGCGGCGGCGGCCATTGCGGTGAGTATTTGCTTTTTCATGACGTCTCCCTTTCCTTTGATCAAGTCATCATGAAGGCATTCTGGAACATGTGTCCTGAACCAAATCTGAGGCGTCAGTTCATCCTGGGTTCATCTCTCCCGCGCCTTGCCGGCTGTGGATATTGTCCTAATATTAACCATTAATCCGTACTGCTAAGCCTGCAATTCCAAGTACTTGAGGGATTAGAACGCGATGGCGACGTACGATTACGAGATGATCTGCATCGGCAGCGGGCCGGCGGGCCAGCGCGCCGCCGTGCAGGGCGCCAAGCTGGGCAAGCGGGTCGCGATCATCGAACAGGAACAGGTGGTGGGCGGCGTCAGCCTGCATACGGGCACTATTCCGTCCAAGACCTTTCGCGAGGCGGTGCTGACCTTTGGCCGAGGCGGGCGGCGGGCCTCGGATATGCGGCGGCGCGCCACTGACAACAACGGCGGCAGCTACAAGGCCGTGACGGCGGCGCAGCTGTTCGAGCGCGTGGGCAACATCGTTCAGCGCGAGGAACAGGTCCAGGATGCGCAGCTGGGCCGCAATGACGTGGACGTCATCGTCGGCACCGCGAAATTCAAGGGGCCCCATGAATTGCTCATCACTTCATCCCAGGGCGAGCGCAAGGTCTCTTCCAAGAACATCATGATCGCGGTCGGCACCCGGCCGGCCACGCCCCCCAATACCCAACTCGACGGCGAGCGGATCATCACCTCGGATGAGATTTTTAATCTGGACGAATTGCCCCAATCCATGGTGGTGATCGGCTGTGGCGTTGTTGGCATCGAATACGCCTCGATGTTCGCCCTGTTGGGCGTCGAGGTCACGGTCGTCGATGGCCGGAACACACCGCTGGAGTTTCTCGACCGGGAAATCGTCGATGAACTGGTGCATCAGATGCGGGCGATCAATGTGGTCTTTCGCCTGGGCGAAACCGTGGAACGGGTCGAAACGCGGGATGCTGCGCGGGGCCGGGTCGTTGTCTCGTTGGAATCGGGCAAGCGTCTGGTCGCCGATGTCGCCCTGGTCTGCGCCGGGCGGGCCGGCAATACCAATTCCCTGAACCTGAAAGCAGCCAAGCTGAGCACGGATGATCGTGGCCGCCTGACCGTCGACGATACCTATCGCACCAAGCAGAAACATATCTTCGCCGGCGGCGACGTCATCGGTTTTCCGGCCCTGGCTGCTACGTCATCTGAACAGGGCCGTTTGGCCGCCTGCTACGCCTTTGGCCTGAAAGTCGGGCCGATGCCCACGAACTTTCCAGTCGGCATTTATTCCATTCCGGAAATTTCCATGGTCGGCGAGACCGAGCATGAACTGACCGCCAAGAAAGTCCCTTACGAGGTCGGCGTCGCGCGCTTCCGGGAGATCGCCAGGGGCCAGATTCTGGGTGACGACACCGGCATGCTGAAACTGATTTTCCACCGCGAGGACCGCAGCCTGTTGGGCGTGCACACCATCGGCACGGGTGCGACGGAACTGGTCCACATCGGGCAATGCGTCATGGGCCTGAACGGCGGCCTGAACTATTTCCTGGAAACCGTCTTCAACTATCCGACCCTGGCTGAGTGCTACAAGGTCGCCGCCCTGGATGCCAACAACAAGCTAAACCTTTGATTTAAGCATGAAGGCTTCGGGCTCCGGCAGCGGTGCAAACCCGTATTGTTGGTAGAGGCCATGGGCATCGGCGGTGGAAAGAAGGAAGCGCCTGACATCCACCAGATCGGGATGGCCGACGATGCATGCCATCATCCATTTTCCCAGGCCAAGGCCGCGCAATTCATCCAGCACGAAAACATCCGACAGCCAGGCGAAACGCGCCAGGTCAGTCACCACGCGGGCAAATCCGACCTGGCGGCCATTTTCGTCATAGAGGCCAAAAACAATGGCATTCTCGATGGATTGGCGGATTTTGTCCTTCGCCGTGCCCTGGCCCCAATAGGTCTGGGCCAGATAATCAACGGTAAAGTCCATATCCAAACGGTTGGGATCGGTTGAGATCGCGTAACCATCCCGGTTCCATTCCATCAAAAGCTCCCGGCCTTACGCCTTTTGTTTGCTCTTCGCCGCGGCGATATCGGCGGACATGTCACGGGGATCCGTCGCGGTGAGGGAGACTTCCGATACCATGGCACGGCGCGGCAGGGCGACGGCCATCATCACGGCTGCCGAGATATCCTCCGGCATCATCATGCGGGCGCGGGTCGCCTCGTCGGGCGGCAGGGCCCGGTTGTCCAGGATCGGCGTATCCACCTCGCCCGGGTTGACGGTAATGGCACGGATGCCAAAGGCTCGCATTTCCTGAGCCAGCACGTTCATGTAGACCCGCGCCGCCGTTTTCGCCGCGCTATAGGCCGCGCCCGCCATGACCGAAGGGTTGACCCCCGCCATGGAGGCGATCATCACCACATCGCCCTGGCCCTTGTCCACCATGGCCGGCATGAGACAACGGGTCAGCACCATCGGTCCCATGGTGTTGACATCCATGACATCGCGCCATTCGTCGGCCCCGATATAACGGGCGCTTCTGACCTTGGAACTGAAGCCGGCGTTATTGATCAGAATGTCGATAACGCCGTGTTCCGCCAGCAAGTCGGCGGCGAAGGCTTCGATGGCATCGGGATCCGTCATGTCGCAGGTCACATAAGAGGCGGTGCCGCCCGCATCCGTGATCAGCTTGACCGTTTCCTCCAACGGCCCGGCCCGGCGGCCCGAAACGATGACCTTGACCCCGGCCTCGGCGAAATCCTGTGCAATGGCCCGGCCAATGCCCGTGCCGCCGCCGGTTACCAAGGCGGTTTGACCCTGTAATGAACTCATGACGTTGTTTCTCCCAAATATTCAATCGATCAGATTCACACTTGTGGCACACTGTATACCAAGGCGCGCCAATAGGAACCGATGAAAGCAAAAGAGATGCCCGAGAAGAAGCCGAACATACTTTTCATCATGGTCGACGAATTGGCGCCGCAGGTGCTGCCGATGCACGGGCATCCCGTGGTTCAGACGCCGCATATCGACCGCCTGGCCGCCGAAGGCGTGGTGTTCGACAATGCCTATACCAATTCCCCGATCTGCGCGCCGGCCCGGGCCGCGATGATGACGGGCCGCCTCACACCCGCAATCGGAGCTTTTGACAACGGCACGGAAATCCCAACGTCCATGCCGACCATGGCGCATTACCTGCGCGCCGCCGGGTACGAGGCGACACTGTCGGGTAAGATGCATTTCATCGGGCCCGATCAGCTGCATGGCTTCCAACGCCGGCTGACCACCGATATCTATCCGGCCAATTTTGCCTGGACCGCCAATTGGGAGCGCCCGCCGACCGCGCCGAACCCCGCAGGCGTCACCGTCAGCCCGGTGCTGGAGGCCGGCCCCTGCGTCCGCAGCATGCAGATCGACTATGACGACGAGGTGGAGCATGTAGCCCTGCAGGAACTCTATGACCTGGCGCGCCGGCCCGACGACGCGCCGCCATTCTTCCTGACGGTCTCGTTCACCCATCCGCATCCGCCCTTCACCTGCGGTCAGGAACATTGGGACCGTTACGACCATGACGCCATCGACATGCCCAAGATCGGCCCCATCGACGAAGGAGACATGGACGAGGCCAGCCGCTACCTCTATTTCGGCCATCGCCGGGACCGCTTCACGGTCACGGACGAGGCGGTGCGGAATGCGCGCCATGCCTACTATGGCATGATCAGTTATATCGATGACAAAGTCGGGCGCTTGATGGAGACCCTGGAACAGCTGGGGCTGGCGGAGGATACCATCGTCGTATTCACCTCCGACCATGGGGAGATGCTGGGCGAGCGCGGCATGTGGTTCAAGATGAATATGTTTGAATGGTCAGTACGGATCCCGATGATTTTCTGGGCGCCGGGCAAATTCTCGCCCAAACGGATCAGGGACAACGTCTCCCTGGTCGATCTGCTACCCACTTTCACGGAACTAGGCCACGGCCCGGCACCAGAGGATTTTCCCGATGATCTGGACGGCAACTCCATGCTCGAGCTGCTGACCACCGGCGCCGACGATGCCTGGCCCGATGTGGCCATTTCCGACTACACCGCCAACGCCACGCCGGGCCCGGTGCGGATGATCCGCCGGGGTCCGTTCAAGTTGATCCACATTCCCGACAACCTGTCCCTGCTGTTCAATCTGGATGAGGACCCGGACGAGATGAACAACCTGGCCAGCGACGCGGCGCACCAACCGTTGATCGAAGAACTAAAGGCCATCGCCTTCCGCGACTACGACCCGGAGCAGGTCAGCCGCGAAGTCCGAACCTCCCAACGCCGGCGCCTGTTCATCCGCGATGCCGCCGACCCCAACAGCACGGATTCAAACTGGGCCTACATCGCCCGCCCTGGCGACGAAGACCGCTACGTGCGCGCCGGCGGCATCGCCAAAGGCGAAAACGCCACCAAGGCCCTTGCCCGCTTCCCCTACGTGGAACCGCCGCAGGAGGGTTAGCGGCAGGGAACGACGATTAAGCGTCGGTCTAAGGGCGCTTAAAGGTTGCGCCCTCTTTAATCCATCCCCTTTAATCCAAGCAGAAACAAGCTAAGCCCTATTGGTTGCATCATTACAATTGGCATCGACCCCATGCCGGGATAAATAGGAAGACAACGGATAGCAGATCAGGCATCGATGTGGACAGCCTCATGAGACTCCACATCTAAAGTGCCCGCCATTGTCAATTCAGAGGCCCATCATGTCCCACAAAATCGACCTATATTGGTCCAACCGCAGTCCCTATTGCTTTCTGGTAGCGAAGCGTCTGAACGAACTGACAGCGAGGGCGGATGTAGAGATAAACATCAAGCCGATATATCCAGTTATTCTGCGCATGAAGAATTTCTTCAAGCAAATGAATCCCCTGGCACCAGCCTATTTTTTCCGCGATATCACCCGTGAGGGTGAGAGGCTTGGCACGCCGCTGACGTGGCCAGATCCGGATCCAGTATTGGTGGAGCGCTTCGAGACAGGTGAGGTTGCTGCCGAGCAGCCGCATATCTACCGTCTGACCCACGCAAGCGTGCTGGCCCAGGAGCAGGGCCGAGGCATGCCGTTCTTGTATGAGACCTCCAAGCTTATATTCGGCGGTACTAAGGACTGGCATCTGGGCAGCCATCTGGCAGACGCCTATGCCCGTGCCGGACTGGATCTGGCGGCAATCGACGAACAAGTTGAGGCACAAACGGACCGAATACGGGAGGTAGTGGAACAAAACCAAGCCGACCAGGAACAGGCTGGCCATTGGGGCGTACCCCTCATGATTTATGATGACGAGCCATTCTTTGGGCAGGACCGTTTCGACGCCTTGCTTTGGCGCATGCGACAAAACGGACTTGCTGAATAACGTGCCGGGTTCCGCCGACGCAACGATCCATCAAAGCGATCATGAATCAAAGGGGATGCTTCCCTTTTCATAAGGCAAACTCCTCAAGAATTTGGCTGTGCCGCTAGATGGGATATTGTCAGGCTTGCCGCGGCGGCAGTATTTGTTTCTTCGGCGTCAACTGCCTGCGCCACGGAGGAAACAATGAAGGATAGGGTCGCGCGGATTATCGGAGAATATTCGGAACAGGGCATTCACCGGTCGGGAACCGGGGGCGATCTGGAAAATGCCGCCTGGCTTTCGGAGTATGTCCGGTCCTTTGGCCTTGAACCGGAGCTTGACCAGTTTGACTTTAGGCGTGTCCACCCCCTTGAAAACACCCTGGCAATCAGCGGCAGGGACGTGGAAGCGGTGCCGCTTTACGATTGCACGTTTACCGATGCCATGGGCGTCACCGGCCGCATGGGGGAGCTTGTCGGCGATGCTGAGATCGGCATTGTTTCGGCCTTTCCGAATGCGAACTCGCCCGGCGGGCAGGCACTTCTGAAGGCACGGCAGGCAGGCCGGCACAAGGCCATCATCGTCATCACGGATGACAGCATGCCGCCAGGGATCACCATCACCAATGCCGAAGACTTCGCGGCACCCTTCGGGCCGCCCGTGCTGCAGGTTTCCAATGTCGAGGCAGAGTGGATTGAGAACGCGGCCGCCGCGGGACTTGAGGCAACGGTCATCGCACACTGTGACTATGTCGAGGCACAGGGAATAAACGTTGGCGCCACGGTTCGCGGCAAGAACCCGGACCTGGCTCCTTTGGTCATCATGACGCCGCGTAGCGGTTGGTGGGCCTGCGCGTCGGAGCGTGGCGGCGGCATCGCGGCCTGGCTGGAAATGATGCGCGCGATCGCCGACGCCGGCGCCGAGCGTGATGTCATCTTCATTGCCAATACGGGACATGAACTGGGCCATACCGGACTTGATCACTATCTGGATGCCCGAACGGCGTTGGTTAAAGACGCCCATATGTGGATCCATCTCGGCGCCAATTTCGCCACGGCCGTCACGCCCGGCGTTCGGATCCAAACCTCGGATGAGCCGGCGCGCCAGTTGACCCTTGATGTGCTATCGCGGAGCCATCTCAAGCCCGATGACGAAACTGAACCGGGCCAGCGCCCCCTTGGCGAGGCCCGAAACATCTTCGATGGCGGCGGAAGCTACATCTCGATACTGGGGCGCAACGGCCTGTTCCATCACCCGGCGGATACCTGGCCGGATGCCGTCGATCTGGAAACAACAATCCGCTGGGTGGCCGCGTTTACCGACATTGCGCTAGGGCTCTCGAAACGCGCGGGCTGATATTACAACCACGGCACAATCGGGATCAGCTCCGCCTTATTCCTCGGTCACGACTTGCTCGTACAGATGCCAAGTTACGTGACCGAGAATGGGAAAGACGAAAATCACGCCAAGAAATAACGATGCAATGGCCAGCAGGGTCGCGGCGCCGACCGCAGCGCCCCAGCACAACATCACGACGGGGCTGTTCCGCACCGTCTTGAAACTTGTGATCATGGCCGTGACCACGTCGACGTTCTTATCAAGCAACAGCGGCATGGCGATCACGGTAATTGTGTAGAGGCAGGTCGCCGTGAAGGCACCGACAACAGAGCCAACCAGCAGAAACGAGAGGCCCGCCTCCGTCGTGAACAAAATCCTGGCCAGTTCACCGATGGACGAGAAGTTTTGCCACTGCAAAAAAAGGGCGAGCAAAATCCTGATCTGATAGGCCCAGAGCCAGAAGACGAACAGAACCACAAATGCCATCCAGCCAAATTCGCGCCGTTGCTGCCGCAGGACGACGAGGAAAATATCCGGTAAGGAGAAGCTCTCGCCGCGTTTGAGGCGGCGCGACATTTCGTAAAGCCCAGCCGCCAGGAACGGCGCAACCAGGGGAAAGCCCACACCGGCCGCTATAACGATCCAGATCTGATCAAAGACCAGCAGGCCACTGATCGCAGCGGCGCCGAACAGCGCATAAAACAGGCCGAAAAAAAGACTTAGCCCAGGCCGCGTCAGGAAGTCGCGGCATCCCGCGCGAAAAGCTGTCTTGATATGGTCAAATGTAGCGGTTCCCACCGTTAGGCGGATCGGTGGAACGGCCTCGGGTACCTGTTGGTCTGCCTGCATATCCTGATTCCCCCATTCGTACAGGCGGCGCGGATTACAACGGCCGCTCGCCCAAGTCCTGGTTCAGCATCAGCAAATAGCCGTCCGGATCCTGGACAAAAATCTCCAATTGGCCATCCAATCTATCGCCGGCCCGGCGCCAGACTTCGCGCAAGGCCGTATGGATGGGCCATTGATGCTGCTCCAGCACCGCCGCCAGTGCCGGCAGGTCATCGACCTGCAACTGAAACATCACCCCCTGTCCCAGAGGGTGGCGCATGGGCCCTGTCTCCCAACGGCCATTGCGCTGGCAGAGCATGATCTGCGCGCCACGGCCATCGGCCAGCCGCCGCTCCAGATACATAAAGTGTTCCTCTGGACGGTCATAGGCAATCTCGAAGCCAATCAGGCCGCACCAGAATGCCTGGCTTGCGGCAATGTCTTCCACATGCAGTTCGCAGACCATCGCCTGCCAGCCCGTCGACGGCGGCGCGCCGCTGCCGGCTGGTATGTCCCCTGCTGCCATGCTCATTCCCCGCGCCAAAGGTTGGAAGCTGAATTTACCGCTGCCGGATGCTATCATGACCATCAGCGAGCCATCAGGGGAAAAATATGGCGACAGTTGAAACGATGAAAGCGGCGATGCGCCTGTCTATTGCCGCCTTGCTGCTGCTGTCGGCGTTCTACCCGGCACCGCCCGCCGCCGCGCAGCCGGCGGTCAATTGCGAGCGGCCCGGCACACCGCAGGAGGCCAAGGCATTGGCGAAAAAAGCCGCCAAGCACCTGGCCGACAAGGGACCAAACAAGGCCTTCAACGATTTCATGACCCGTGGCGCCGGCTTCATGCCCCACGACCTTTACGTTTTCGTCTTTGACCGCACGGGCAGGATGTGGATCAACGGCGGCTTCCCCGGCATGATCGGCAGCTCCATCACCGATGCCCGCGATGACAATGGCCGGCTGTTTCTGCTGGAGGCCATGCGCAAGGCCGACCAGGACGGCTCGGCCTGGGTCGAATACCAATGGTTCAATCCCTGCAACGGCAGGCCCATGCCAAAATCCACCCATATCATCAAGGCCGGGGATTTTTTTATCGGCGTCGGCGCCTATGGTAGGCTGAGCGTCTAAGAACAGAATTTTCTTTTGGGGGAGACAGCACCATCATGAACGATATTGGACATCAGGCCAGGCACCTAGATAGGTTGGGCTGGCGGGCCAAGATCGGCGTCGTCACGCCGGCCACCAACACCATCGTGGAACCCGAATTCCATTTGATGGCGCCCCGTGGCGTGACCAATCACACGGCGCGCTTTCTGATCCCGAACATGGCCCTGAACAGCAACGAGGATTTCGAACAGCTGGTGGTGGAAATCAAGGCCACCCTGGACGACGCCATTGACGGGCTAACGCCGGCGGCAGTGGATCACGTGATCATCGGCATCTCGGCCGAGTCCTTTTGGGACGGCGCCGACGGCGCGGATAAACTGCAACAACGCCTGGAGGCCAAGGCGGGTTGCGGTATGACGCTAGGCTCCGCCGCCGCGCGTTCGGCGCTGGAGGCAGTGGGCGCCAAACGCCTGGGCGTGGTGACGCCATACTGGCCCGTGGCCGATGATCGGGTGCGGCATTATTTCGGCCAATGCGGTTTCGAGGTCGTGGCCCTGAAGGGCCTGAAAGCCAACAGCCCCGTCAACATCGCAGAGCAGAGCGAGGAAACCCTGCGCCAGGCGATGATAGAAGTGAATACGCCGGAGGTGGACGCGATCATCCAGGTCGGCACCAATCTGGGCATGGCAGAGCTAGCCGGAGAGGCGGAACGCTGGCTGGGCAAACCGGTGATCGCCATCAACACCGCGCTCTATTGGCATGCCTTGCGGCAAATGGGCATCAACGACAAAATCCCCGGCTGGGGACGCCTGCTCACGGATTTCTAGCAAGCGGCCGATGGATCGGATTTGACATCGCGACGCACTAACTAGGCCGCGACGGCGGCCCGGCGCTCCTGCGCCGCCCTCGCGGAGCGGCGCGCACCGGCGCGCAAGCGTGAGTGATATGAGCTACCAGTGCTCCCAATGGGTAATCTCGGATACCGGTGGCCGCTTGACGCTCTTGAAATCCGTACCGACCGTGTAGGCGACGGGTAGTAGTGCCACCTGCTGGACGCCTTTGGGAATGCCCAGCAATTCGATGGCATCTTCCTCTGCGCGCAGATGCAGGGTGGTCAGGACCGTGCCCAGGCCGCGGGCTCGCAAGGCGAGCTGGAACCTCCACACGGCCGGAAAGATAGAG
>CAYWYB010000103.1:0-15190 GCA_964462145.1 uncultured Rhodospirillaceae bacterium | reverse complement strand
AGGGCTTTGCCGTGGTCGCCTCCGAGGTCAAGAATTTGGCCAACCAGACCGCCAAGGCGACCGAGGATATTGCCGCGCAGATCTCCACCATGCAGGAAGAGACCAATGGTGCGGTCGACGCCCTGCAAGGGGTCAGCGACACGATTGGCAGGATCAATGACATTTCGGCCTCTGTATCGGCGGCGGTGGAAGAACAATCCGCTGCGACCCAGGAGATCGGCCGCAATGTTGATCAGGCCGCCAAGGGTACCCAGGAGGTGACGGAAAATATTTCTTCCGTCAACGAGGCGACGTCGGAAACCGGCGCCGCGGCGGCAGAGGTTTTGTCCGCTTCCGAGGAATTGGCCAAGCAGGCCGATGCCCTGAAGGGCACCGTCGAGACGTTCCTGACGGACGTCAGGGCCGCCTAACGCATTCTACAAAGCGCGGCGGCCATTGCATTGCCGCCGCGAAGCAAACCTGAGACAGCCGCCGGGTCCATTTTGTGGGCCCGGCGGTCGTCGTTTTGGCACGATTTTATGCGGTCGCCGCCTTATCCGGGTCATCCGCCGTGGCGGCGGCATCATCGGCTTCCGTCAGGGCCGACAGCAGGCGTTCGCGGATGGTTTCCAGCCGCCTCTCGGAAGTGATTTTCAGGCCGAACAGATCCTTGACGTAAAATACATCCACCGCCCGTTCGCCATAGGTCGCGATGCGGGCGTTCGCGATCGTTAGGGATAAACTGTAGAAGGCCTTGGTCAGGTCATGCAGCAGGGCCGGACGGTCGCGGCCATTGACCTCGATCACCGTATGGGCGCGGGAGGCTTCGTTATCGATGATCACTGCCGGCTGCACCGTGAAGACGCTGGCCCGGCCCGGCAGATGGCTGCGTTTCTCTCCCAGGGCCACCGACAGCAGGGTTTCGCCGCTGAGGATCTTGCTGATGGTCCGGCGCAGGCGGGCGATGGTTTCCGGTCTTTCGATCGGGCCGCCCTCCATATCCTGAATGGAAAAGACGTCCAGGGCCATGCCGTCGTTGGTGGTGAAAATCCGCGCCCCGGCGATGCTTACGCCGCTGACGGTAATAGCGCCCGCCAGGCGCGAGAACAGGCCCGGATGATCGGCGGTATAGACGGTCACTTCGGTGAACGATTCAAACGGATGGACCCGGACATCGACGGTGATGGCGTCCCCGGCATCATCGGCGGCCCGCATTATGCGGGCCCAATATTCATGGTCCGACAGCTCGGCGGACAGCCAAAAGGCAGCAACCCCCCGATCCAGTTGCCGGTCCACGGCCTCTCGTGGCCAATCCTGCAGGCGTTCCCGCAGGGCCTCCTTCACCGCCCCCGCGCGCTCCTCACGGTTCGCCAGCGGCTGGCCGCCCAACATATATTCCTCGGCCCGGTTATAAAGATCCCGCAGCAACTGGCCTTTCCAGCCATTCCAGATGCCAGGGCCAACGGCGCGGATATCACAAACCGTCAGCACCACCAGCAACTTGAGACGTTCCGGGCTTTGTACCAGCTCGACAAAGTCGCTGATCGACTTGGGGTCATCCAGATCGCGTTTGAAGGCCGTGTTCGCCATGGCCAGATGCCAGCGCACAAGCCAGGCCACGGTCTCGGTTTCCGAGGCATCCATGCCGAAACGCGGGCAAAGTTCCTCGGCCACTTCCGCCCCCAACACGGAATGGTCGCCGCCCCGGCCCTTGGCGATATCGTGCAGCAACAAGGCAACGTACAGCACCCGGCGCAGCTTGATTTTGCTGATAACCTCTGAAGACAGCGGATGATCTTCCGCCAACTCGCCGGCCTCGATCCGGGCCAGGATGCCCATGGCGCGGATGGTATGCTCGTCCACCGTATAGACGTGGTACATATCGTGCTGCATCTGGGCCACGACGCGGCCAAAATCAGGCACGAAACGGCCGAATACACCGGCTTCGTTCATGCGGCGCAGGGTGGTTTCCGGATTGCTTTGCGAACTGATGATTTCCAGAAACAGGCGGTTGGCCTCTGGGTCTTCACGTAACTTGTGGTCAATCAGGCGCAGATTGCGGGTGATCAGACGCAGCGCCTGGGGATGAATATCAAGGTCTTTTTCATGGGCCACATGAAACAGCCCGATCAACTTCACCGGATCGCGGCGAAAGTCACCGTCATCCAGCAAACTTATCCGGTCACCCTCGACCTGAAAGCCGTCGATTTCACGCCGGCGCAGCCCAAACCGGGGCAGGCGGAAGCGTGGCTGGCGCTTGTGTTGCTCTTCCAGGGTGGCGCAGAAGATACGGGTCAGATCACCCACGTCCTTGGCGACCAGGAAATAATGCTTCATGAAGCGTTCCACGCCAGAGCTGCCGGCGTGGTCGCGATAGCCCAGGCGGGCGGCCAATTCCGGCTGCACATCGAAGGTCAGGCGTTCTTCCGGGCGGTTTGCCAGATAATGCAGGTGACAGCGCACCGTGCGCAGGAAGGTTTCGGCCTTGGCGAACAGGCGGTATTCCTCTTCCGTCAGGACGCCCTGGCCGATCAGTTCCGCGACATCATCGACCCGGTAGAGATACTTGGCGATCCAAAACAGCGTATGCAGATCGCGCAGGCCACCCTTGCCGTCCTTGACGTTGGGTTCCAGCAAATAGCGGCTGTCGCCCATGCGTTGATGGCGCTCGTTGCGTTCGGCCAATTTGGCGTCGACAAAGTCGGGACCGGTATCGGCGACGACTTCTGCCGCGAAACGCTCCTTCATATCCTTGAACAGGGCCTCGTCGCCCCACAGATAACGCCCTTCCAACAACGTGGTGCGGATGGTCAGATCGCTTTGCGAAAGCCGGATGCATTCATCCACCGTGCGTGTGGCATGGCCTACCTTCAGGCGCAGATCCCACAGCATGTAGAGCATGTACTCCACCACCTGCTCACCCCAGGGGGTTTGCTTGTAGGGCAACAGGAACAGCAGATCGATATCCGATTGCGGCGCCAATTCACCACGGCCATAGCCGCCGATGGCGACCAGCCCGATGCGTTCGGAGGCTGTGGGATTGGTGGCGCGAAAGACAATGCCGGTGGTGAAATCGTACAGCGAGCGGATCAACTGATCCATCAGATAGCAGTTGGCGGCCAGCACCATGTTGCCGCTGCCCCCCGCCTCGAAGCGCTGGCGCACCTCGCCTCGGCCGGCCGCCAGCGTGTCTTTCAACAGCTGCAGGATAGCGCCGCGCAGGGCGGGGGAATCGGGGGCATGATCCTCGGCCAGGTCTTCCAAGGCCTGGCTCAAGGCGGCGCGGTCGATAACCTTGCGCCGGTCGGTGAATGCATCCACCTCCGTCATCGTGGCGTCGACCATCCCCGAATGCCCCCGATCCCCATTTTTTCCTGCCTAGCCGGCGCCTACCGCGGTGACGCCGCCGTCGATACAAAAGGTCTGACCGGTGGTCCATGAACCGGCCTTGGATGCCAGATAGACGGCGATACCGGCAAGGTCCTCGCCTTCGCCCAGGCGTCCCATGGGGGTGGCTTCTTCGCGCTTGGCCGCGACCTCTGGATCCTCGTACAAGGCGCGGGCGAAATTGGTTTTCACCAGGCCCGGCGCGATGCAGTTGACGCGGATGTTGTCCTTGCCGAATTCGGCCGCCAGATTGCGCACGATCTGCATATCCGCCGCCTTGGAAATGCAATAGGCGCCCAGAACCGTGCTGCCCCGCAGACCGCCGATGGAGGAAACGATCATGATGGCGCCGTCCTTGCGGGCCTGCATCTCAGGGATCACTTCGCGGCAAAATGCCAGGTTGCACTTGATGTTGACGTCCATGGTCTTATCGAAAGCGTCGTCGGGAATATCCAGGGCCGAGCCGTAGAACGGATTGACGGCGGCGTTCAGGATCAGGATATCGATCTGGCCCCAGGCTTCCCGCGTCTTGGCCAGCAGGTTGTCCATGTCTTCCTTGCGCGAAACATTACACGGTATCGCGATGGCTTCGCCGCCCTCGGCCTTGATGCCGTTGGCCACTTCCTCGCACAGATCCGCCTTGCGCGAGGTAATCACCACCTTGGCGCCATGCTCGGCCAGACCCTCGGCCATGGCCTTGCCAATACCCTTGGTGGAGCCGGTTACAATGGCAACCTTGCCCGTCAAATCAAATAAGTTCATCGCCACGATTTTGTTTCCTTTCTGAGATCGGGATCGATTTTGAGCCAAGCATAACCCATCGCCGCGCAGCGCGCGCGGGCAAAACGTATGAAATTTTCAGGATGATGTTCTAGAATTGCGAAAAACCGGGGAGGCTTTGTTTATGGGTTTGTGGATTGGCGTGCATCTTTTGGCGGCGGCCTTTTGGGTGGGGGGGATGTATTTCGCCCACCGTTGCCTGCGTCCGGCGGCGGAATTGCATCTGCCGCCGCCCTTACGGTTGGTGCTGTGGCGCGGCGTGCTGCGGCGGTTTTTTTCGCGGGTCTGGATGGCCATCGCTGCCCTTTTGATCTCCGGCTACATGATGGTGTTCATCTATCTGGGCGGTTTTGCCGATCTCGGCCTGCATGTGAATTTGATGCAGGCCTTGGGATGGCTCATGGTCGCGCTTTATCTACACATCTATTTCGGCCCCTATCGGCCCTTTAAGGCTGCCTTGAACGACAGTGATTTTGCCGCCGCCGGGGTGCAATTAGCCAAGATCCGCAAAATTGTCGGGATTAATCTTGTCCTGGGACTGATCACCATGTTGCTGGGGGCAACCGGGCGCTATTGGGCGTTTTAGGGCGCGGACGGGAGGAATTACAATGGGCCGGGTTGAAGGAAAGATCGCCATCGTAACCGGCGGCGGCACGGGCATAGGCCGCGCCTGCGCCATGCGGCTGGCGGAAGAGGGCGCGAAAGTCACCATTGCCGAGTTCAATAGCGAAAGCGGCCAGGCGGTTGCCGATGCCCTGGGGAGCGAGGCGGTTTTCGTCCAACATGATGTGCGTGAAGAGACGAGTTGGCAAAACCTGATGGCCGCCGTTGCCGCCCATCATGGCCGCCCGGACATTCTGGTCAACAATGCAGGCATCCTGGCCACGGAAGACGATCAATCCCTGGCCCGGACCGAAATGGCGCAATGGCGCGCAGTGCAGGCGGTCAATGTGGAGGGCGTGTTCCTGGGCTGCAAATACGGCGTCGAGGCCATGTCGGCAGGTGGCCGCCAGAAAGGCGGTGCGGGCGGCGGTGCCATCGTCAATATGTCATCACTGGCCGCCATGATCGGCTCGGCCCATTTGGTGGCTTATGGCGCTTCCAAGGGCGCGGTGCGGCAGATGAGCAAATCCGTGGCCATCGATTGCGCCAGGAAAGGCCTGGGCATACGCTGCAATTCGGTCCACCCTGGCATGATTGTCACCGACATGGGCGATCAGGTTCTGAGCCTGGGCGGTGGCGATGCGAAGAAAAGATATGCTTCCCGCATGCGGCTGATCCCCATGGGAGAGCCGGGCCAGGCTGTGGACGTGGCGAACTGTGTATTGTTTCTGGCCTCTGATGAAGCCCGGCATGTCACGGGTACGGAACTGATCGTCGATGGCGGCATAGCCGCGATATAGAAACTGGATAGGAGTACTGGGTATGGGACGGGTGACAGGAAAAATCGCCATTGTCACGGGCGGCGGCACGGGCATTGGACGGGCCGCGGCGGAGCGGCTGGTTGAAGAAGGGGCGAAAGTCGTCATCGCCGAATTCAATGCGGATAGCGGCCAGGCGGCGGTAGAGGCCCTGGGCGGCGATACCGCCTTTGTCCAGCACGATGTCCGTGACGAGGCCAGTTGGAAAAATCTGATGGATGCAATGGCCTCGCAACATGGCCGCCCGGATATTCTGGTCAACAACGCGGGCATTTTGGCCACGGAAAATGATCAGACCCTGTCGATGACGGAAATGGAACAATGGCGGGCGGTGCAGACTGTCAATGTGGAAGGCGTCTTTCTGGGCTGCAAATACGGCGTCGCAGCGATGAGCGTGGGTGGCCGCGAAAAGGGGGGCGCCGGCGGCGGTGCCATCGTCAACATGTCGTCCATCGCCGGTCTGGTCGGTACGCCGCATTTGCTGGCCTATGGCGCCTCGAAAGGCGCGGTGCGGCAGATGACAAAATCCGTGGCCATCGATTGTGCCCGCAAGGGCCTGGGCATCCGCTGTAATTCGGTACATCCGGGTGTCATCTATACCGACATGGGCGATCAGGTCATGGCTCTGGGGAACGGTGACGCGGCGGCGAAGTGGGCCGAGCGCCTGGAACAGATCCCCATGGGCGAGGCCGGCCAGGCGGCGGACGTGGCCAACTGCATTCTGTTCCTGGCATCCGACGAGTCTCGTCATGTCACCGGCGCCGAGTTGGTGGTCGATGGCGGCATCACGGCAATTTAGGGAGACGACCAGTATGGGCCGCGTAGAGGGCAAGATCGCGATTGTAACGGGGGGCGGCACCGGCATCGGGCAGGCCGCCGCCACACGCCTGGTGGAAGAAGGCGCCAAGGTCATTATCGCCGAATTCAATAGCGAAACCGGGCAGGATGCCGCCGACGCACTGGGCGCGGAAGCGGCTTTCGTCCAACATGACGTGCGGGACGAAGGCAGCTGGCAAAGCCTGATGGATGCGGTGGCGCGGGACCATGGCCGCCCGGACATCCTGATCAACAATGCCGGTATTCTGGCCACGACCATCAACCAGACCCTGCGGCAAACGGAGATGGATGAATGGCGCGCCATCCAGACGGTCAACGTTGAAGGCGTCTTTCTGGGCTGCAAGTACGGCGTCGCGGCGATGAGCGTTGGTGGCCGTGAAAAAGGTGGTGCCGGGGGCGGCGCCATCGTCAATATGTCGTCCATGGCCGGCCTGATTGGCACGCCCATCGCGATTGCCTATGGGGCATCAAAAGGCGCGGTGCGCCAGATGACCAAGTCCGTGGCCATTGACTGCGCCAGAAAAGGCTTGGGCATCCGCTGTAATTCGGTGCATCCGGGCATCATCCGGACCGAGATGGGCGATGCGGTGATGGATCTGGGCGGCGGCGATCCTGGTCCGAAATGGGCCGCCTCCATCAAACGCATTCCCATGGCCGAGGCGGGCCAGGCGGTGGATGTCGCTAACTGTATTTTGTTCCTGGCTTCCGACGAGGCCCGCCACGTGACCGGCGCCGAACTGGTCGTCGACGGCGGCATAACGGCGATCTAGGTGGCTGGATGCGGCTTCGAATAACAATCTTTGCCGCTATCCTGCTTGCCGTTTCGTTCAAGCCCGTTGCCGCTGCGGAAACTTTTTCGAGCGAACACTACCGACTGCGCGTCGTGACAGTCGCTTCTGGCCTGCGCTCTCCTTGGGGCCTGGCCTTTCTGACCCAAGCTGGCGGCATGATCGTGACCGAGCGCGACGGCGCCGTCCGCCTGGTTTCCCGCCAGGGCCGCCTGTCCCCGCCGTTGGCCGGCGCGCCGGAGGTTTTTGCATCCGGTCAGGGCGGTATGCTTGACGTCGCGCTCGATCCGGATTTCCAGAGAAATAAACTGATTTATCTATCCTACGCCGAGCCGGGGGAGGGCGGTGCCGGCACCGCCGTGGCCCGCGCCCGCCTTGATATTGCCAGCAATCGCCTGGATGGGTTGCGGGTGATCTTTCGGCAGACACCGAAGAGTCCCGGCGGGCGTCATTTCGGTTCCCGGCTGGTATTCGCCCGCGACGGTAAATTGTTCATCACCATCGGCGAGCGCGGCCAGCGGCGGTATACCCAGGACTTCAGCATCAACCGCGGCCAGGTCATTCGCATCAATCCCGATGGCACTGTGCCTGACGACAATCCATTCGTTGGCCGGCCCGGCTATCGCGGTGAGGTCTGGTCATATGGCCACCGCAACCCGCAGGGGGCGGCACTGCACCCGGAGACCGGCGAACTCTGGATACATGAACACGGCACCCAGGGCGGCGACGAGATCAATCTGCCCAAGGCCGGCAGAAACTACGGCTGGCCGGTGATTGCCTATGGCCGCCATTACAGCGGCGAAAAAATCGGCGTCGGCAGCCACAAGGTGGGCTTGGAGCAGCCGCTGTATTATTGGGATCCGTCGATTGCGCCGTCGGGCATGGCCTTTTACACCGGTGCGGCGTTCCCGAAGTGGCGCGGCAATCTGTTCGTCGGCGCCCTCAAGTTTCGCCTCGTCGCGCGCCTGACCCTGGAGGGCGAAAAGGTGGTGGCCGAGGAACGCATCCTCGTCGACCTGGGCCAGCGCATCCGCGATGTGCGCCAGGGCCCGGACGGCCTGCTGTACCTGCTGACGGATGCGGGCAACGGCAAGATCCTGCGCCTCGAGCCGGCCCGGTAAGTCGATTATTTCCCCGCCGCCGGCCTTCCCCCCTGCCATCGCGCTGGCTATCATTCAATTCGAGACGCTCATTCAGTGGAAAGGCGAAACACATGCGCGCGGTAGGAATTATGGATCACGGCGGGCCGGAGGTGCTGGAGGTGGTCGATGTCCCGGAAGTCAATGCCGGGCCGGGCCAGGTGCGCCTTCGGATACATGCGGCGGCGGTGAACCCCACCGACCTCATGGCCCGCAATGGTTCCCGCGCGGAACAGCAAAAGCTTGATCCGCCCCCTTATGTGCCGGGCATGGATGCGGCGGGCATCGTTGATCAGGTTGGCGAGGGCGTTTCCACCGGTGTCCAGGTTGGCGATAGAGTGATGGCCATGGTGGTGCCGAATGCCAGCCATGGCGCGTACCGTGAACAGATCGTCCTGGAAGCCCGCGCCGTGGTTCCGGCGCCTAGAGGTACAACGCATATCGAAGCCTGCACCCTGCCCATGAACGGACTTACCGCGCGATTGTCCCTGGATCTGCTTGGCCTGTCCGCCGGACAGACGCTGGCCGTGACCGGCGCCGCTGGTGCCTACGGCGGTTATGTCATTCAACTCGCCAAGGCCGAAGGCTTGACGGTAATCGCCGATGCCTCCGAGGCTGATGAAGAACTGGTCGCCTCCCTCGGCGCCGATATTGTCGTGGGCCGGGGCGATGATGTCGCCGCGCGGATACGGGAACATTTCCCCGATGGCGTCGACGGCCTTGCCGATGGCGCGGTGCAGAACGAATTGGTTATTCCGGCGGTCCGCGACGGCGGCACCTTCACGGCGGTGCGCGGTTTCGAGGGCGAGGCACAGCGCGGTATCCGGTTCACGGCGACCTGGGTGCGCAGCTATGATGGCGAGTACGAGAAACTTGACCGGCTTCGCCAGATGGCGGAGACCGGTACCCTTACGTTGCGCGTTGCCGACACATACCCACCCGAACGCGCCAGCGAGGCGCATAGCAGGCTGGAGGCCGGCGGTACGCGGGGCCGGCTCGTCATCGAATTCTGATTTGGAGAAATAATGTCTAACGCAACGCAAGTATCACCCTATCGCGGTGTCTATCCCATCGCGCCAACGCCCTTCAACGAGGACGAGAGCCTCGATCTGGAGGGGCAGAAGCGCGTGCTGGACTGCATGATCGACCAGGGCGTGGACGGCATCTGCATTCTGGCAAATTATTCCGAGCAGTTCCTGTTGAGCGATGCCGAGCGTGACCAGTTGCTTGTCACTTGCATGGAACATATCGCTGGCCGGGTGCCGGTTATCGCCACATGCAGTCATTTCAGCACGCGGATCTCGGTCGCCCGGGCGCGGCAGGCGGAAGCCGCCGGCGCCGATATGATCATGATGATGCCGCCCTATCACGGCACTGGACTGAAGGCGTCCGAGGCGGGCAATTTGGCCTATTTTCAGAGCCTGGCGGAGGCCATCGACATTCCAATAATGGTGCAGGACGCACCGTTAAGCGGCGTCACCTTGTCGGTCGCCTTTCTGGCCGAACTGGCGCGTCAGATGCCGCAAATAAGTTATTTCAAGATCGAGGTACCCGGTGCCGCGGGCAAACTGCGGGACTTGATCGCGGCGGGCGGCGCGGCGATCCAGGGCCCCTTTGATGGCGAAGAATCCATCACCCTGATGGCCGATCTCGACGCAGGCGCTACGGGCACCATGCCCAGCGCTCTGTTGCCGGAGCTGATCCGCGCGGTGGTGATGGATTATCTTGCCGGCAACACCCAGCAGGCGGCGGAGGCCTATGCCCGCATCTTGCCCCTGATCAATTTCGAGAACCGGCAATGCGGTTTACGGGCGACCAAGGCCGCAATGATGGAAGGCGGCGTGATCAAGAGCGATACGGTGCGCCATCCCCTGGAACCGCTGCATCCCGAAACCAGGCGGCAGCTTTTGGCGCAGGCCGCTGCCCTGGATGTGCTTGCCTTGCGATGGGGCAAATAACCGCCGATGCCCACGCTTGAAGTTTTAGCCATCCAGCGGATCAGCGCCGAGGAAGCGGCTATGATCAAGGCCGTCGATCGGTCGATCGAATTGACCGACGCGGGCGGTTGGTTCGACGGTGAAATCCGCGATACCTGGCCGGCCTTCACCTCCAATCGTTATCTGGCCCCCGACGCCAATGGTTCGGGCAGCCGTGAAGAGCGCGACCGTCTCTTGGCCGGGGCGGAAGTCATTCTGGGCGGCTGGCCGTTTCCATTGGATCTGCGCGCCAGGGCGCCGAAGCTGAAATGGCTGCATCAACGCCCCGCCGGCGCCTCTAATCTGCTGCGAGGCGATCTATGGGGCAGTGATGTGGTGGTGACGACCTCGCGCGGCTCAGGCAACACGCTGGCCATGGCGGAATACGCCCTGACCGGCATCATGCATTTCGCCAAAGGCCTACCCCAGGCTGCCATTGACCGGGATGCCGGTGTTTTTTCTCATCGTGCCTATCGCCCGATATCGCTTCACGACAAGACCGTCTGTGTCGTCGGTGCGGGTGGCATCGGGCAGGACGTAGGCCGGCTGTGTGCCGCCATGGGCATGCGGGTTGTCGGCACGCGCCGAACGCCGGGCGAGGGTAATAACTTGCCTGAAGGCTTTGCTTTCATCGGCGGCCCCGCCGACCTGGACCGACTGTTGGGAGAGGCGGATTTCGTGGTGATCTGTTGTCAATGGACGCCGGAAACCAACCATCTTTTCGACGCCGAACGTTTTGCCGTGATGAAACCGGACAGCGTGCTGGTCAATGTCGCCCGTGGCGAGATCATCGACGAGACGGCCTTGGCCGCGGCCCTGCAAAGAGACCACCTGCGCGGGGTCGCGCTCGACGTCTATGACGGCGAGTTCGAAACGGCGCCCATGGCCGCGCTCTGGTCGGACACCAGGGTGCTGATCACGCCGCATATCTCCGGTATGAGCGACCGGAACCGGCATCGCTCTGTTGAGCTATTCTGCAAAAATCTCGCCGCATACATTGCCGGCCAGCCGCTGGCGAATGTCATCGATTGGGAACGAGGTTATTAGTCCTACTCGGCAAGGATAAGCCGGACCAGTTCATCCGTTGTGCTCAGCATCGGATAATGTCCGGTGTCGATTTCGTACCAGCGCGCGCCTAGGGTATCGGCGCAGCGGCGCTGATGCGCTTCGCCTGGGTTGGGTGCCTGGCGGCAGTAAATCACCGACGCATTCCAGTCCTGGGACCAGAAGTCATCAAGCTGCACGGCCTGTCTGTGAACGGCGATTGGGTGCAGGGTGCAGCGGTCTACCGCCCAGGCGCGGATTTCAGGATCGAGATCCTTGAACAACCGCCCTGCTGCATCTTCACGCGAAGGGCCCAAGGATAGCTCGGTAACGATCGCCGACGGTTGCGATACGAAATCGCTGACTTTCTCGCCATTTTGCAGGGCCAATGCGTCGGCAAAAACAAGCCGGCCAATACGCTCCCGCGCCATCTCCGCGACTTTGGCCATGACCATGCCGCCGCTGGAGGTGCCGACAAGGACAACATCATGGAGGTTTTCGTAGAACAGCATTTGCGCCACTTCGGCCGCCTGGGTCTCCACCGTGATGCCCGCGCGTAATTGACCGGACCGTTCGGCGCAACCATCCAGGGTCGGTGTATAAACCTGGTGGCCGTCGGCGCGCAGTTGATTTGCCACCGGCTGCCAGATCCAACCGCCCTGATAGGAGCCATGTATGAGTACGAACGTTGTCATCTGAAATCTCCACGAATCTTGCGGCTACTGTCACTTTTCGACAGAATAGAACCGTTTGAATGTACCTGCGTAAATCGTTCGCGTCCCAAGATGCAAAATAACAAGCGAGGAACCCAGCGTGCCTTCCAATGCAAAAACCGTGAACAAACATGAGCCGGAAGTCAATGTAACCTACGATGCCGTGGTCGTCGGCGCGGGTTTTGCCGGCATGTATATGCTGCACCGCCTGCGCGGCATGGGCCTCTCGGCACGGGTGTACGAGGCCGGCGATGGTGTCGGCGGTACCTGGTACTGGAACCGTTATCCCGGCGCGCGCTGCGATATCATGAGCATGCAATATTCCTATTCCTTCTCGGAAGAGCTGGATCAGGAATGGAACTGGTCCGAGAAATATTCGCCGCAACCCGATATCCTGGAATATGCCAACCATGTGGCCGACCGTTTCGATCTGCGCCGGGATATCCAGTTCGAAACCCGCGTCACGGCGGCGGCGTTTGACGAGGTCGCCAAGCGCTGGCGCGTCGAGACCGATCAGGGCGATCAGGTCAGCGCGCAGTTTTGCATTATGGCCGTGGGCTGCCTATCATCGGCGAACCTGCCGCCGTTCGAGGGCATGGATGATTTCGAGGGCCCGATTTACCACACCGGGCAATGGCCCCACGAAGATGTCGATTTCACCGGGCTGCGGGTTGGCGTCATCGGTACCGGATCGTCAGCCATTCAGTCCATTCCGATCATTGCCCAGCAGGCTTCCGATCTGACCGTATTCCAGCGCACGCCGAACTATTCCGTCCCGGCCTGGAACGAAAAGATGGACCCCGACGAGGAGCGCAGGATCAAGGCGGGCTATCCGGAACTGCGGGCAAAGATGCGCTCCCGGCCAACCGGTTTCTATTTTGAATTCAACACCCAGCCGGCGCTGGGGGCCTCGGCGGAGGAGCGCGAGGCGCAGTACGAGGAATTCTGGGCCAGGGGCGGTCTGCCGTTTCTGGGCGCCTATGGTGATCTGTTGTTCGAGAGGGAGGCGAATGACACCATCGCCGAATTCGGGCGGCGAAAAATCCGTGAAATCGTCAAGGATCCTGCGACAGCCGAGCTGTTGTGCCCGGACGATATCTTTGGCGGCAAGCGCCTGTGCGTCGATAGCGGCTATTTCGAGACCTATAATTTGCCCCATGTCTCTCTGGTTGATGTCTCCGAGCGGCCCATTGAGCGCTTCACCAAACAGGGCATCGTCGCCAACGGCGTGGAATACCCGGTCGATGCGGTGGTCTGCGCCACCGGTTTTGCCGCCATGACCGGCTCGTTCGACAATATCCGGATTACGGGCCGTGACGGCCTGGCCTTGACCGAGAAATGGCGTGCGGGACCACGGACATACCTGGGCCTGTCATCCGCCGGCTTCCCCAATATGTTTATGATTACGGGGCCCGGCAGCCCCTCGGTGCTGGCCAGCATGATCCAGGCGATCGAGCAGCACGTGGATTGGATGGCGGACTGCATTGGCCATATGCGTGATATCGGCGCGCAAACCATCGAGGCGGAGGTCAAACACGAGGATGACTGGGTTGAACATGTCAACGATGTGGCCAAGATCTCGCTGCGCTCGATCTCATCTTCCTGGTACCTGGGCGCCAACGTGCCCGGCAAGCCACGGGTGTTCATGCCCTATATCGGCGGCTTCCCCATTTATGTGGACAAGTGCAACCAGGTCATGACCAATGGCTTCGAGGGTTTCATATTGGATGGCACCAGGAACAGCGATGCCACGCCGAAGGTGCGCCTGACCGAACGCTGGCGCGTGCCGGTGGATATGGATGTGATATCGCCCGCCGCCATTGCCGCCAAGCGCGTGCCGATAGTGTGAGGAGGATTGCAAATGCTGAAAATTCATAGAGCAGAAGAACGTGCGACGAAAAAGGCACCCGATGACAAGTTCACCGGCAATGTTTTCCAGGACGAGGTTTTGGTCGGCACCGCGCCCTCGCGCATGCGGGCCACCAATGTCACCTTCAATCCCGGCGCGCGCACCGCATGGCATGCCCATCCGGTGGGCCAGACCCTTTGGGCCGTCGCCGGTGTTGGCCGTGTCCAGGTCGAGGGCGGCCCGGTTGAGGAATTGCGCCCCGGCGACACCGCGATCATCCCGCCCGACACACGCCATTGGCATGGTGCGGCGCCGGACAGGATATTTACCCATCTTGCCATGTCGGAAAATGGCGAGGATGGCGGCGGCAGCGTCTGGTTCGAAAAAGTCAGCGACGCCGACTACGGCGGTTAGTCGGGAAGTTTGGTGGATTGCCAGGCGACCATGCGCCAGGTGCCGCCCTGGTTCTGATAAACATCGGTAAAGCGGACGCCGAACGACCTTGGCGTGCCGTTGGCAACGACGTTGATCTGGGCCTCGCCCGTCAACACGACAACATCGCCCAGGTCCTGGGCCTCGACGTTCGATGGTTCCACGCCGGTGTAGACCGTGGCGCCGGATTCCATGTTGCCGATCAGGCTTTCCTTAGTGTCCAGGCGGGCCGTTGAATGGGTGTAGATCAGGGTCTTGCACAGCATATTGTTCAGCTTGGCGATATCCTTGTCCGCCATGGCCTGCATACGTTCCTTGTCCAGTGCGATAATGCGGTCGCCGTTTTCACTCATGGTATCTCTCCGTTTTTTGGTTCTTATGGTGCCTTATGACAGCGGCGGCTGTCCTTCCTCGGCTCGGATGGCATTGATAACTTCGCCCACCCGCTGGCGCAGGGGTGCATATTGCAGGCCGAACTCTTCTATAAGGCGGCTGTTGTTGATCAGGAAGTTGCCGGAGATTTCGCGGCCGCCGCTGTCCGCTTCAAATCGGATGTCCGCATCGGGCAGAAACTCGCGCACCTGGGCCGCCAGCTCGGCCAGGCTAACGGCGGTGCCGCCGGAATTATAGGTCTCGTACTTCGGCTTATCCGCCAGCGTCACACGGGCGAAGACCTCGGCCATGTCATCCACGTGGATGACGCAGAACATGGTATCGGCGCGCGGGAAGGTGATGGATTGGCCCCGCGCCGGCTGGCACATGCAATTGACGTGATCGATGGAGCCGAATTTCTTGTCCGGCCCGGTTACGTTGGCCGGGCGGATGCAGGTGATCGCCATGTCATA
>CAYWYB010000102.1:0-15288 GCA_964462145.1 uncultured Rhodospirillaceae bacterium | reverse complement strand
GACACGGCGCTCTCCGGTACGAAAGGCCGCTTCGCCATGGCGTGCGAAGATTTCCTCTATGGTGCAGTCGGCGGCTTTCTCAATCTCCTGATCGGCATCCGAGAAGGGCAACTCCAGACGCTTGGCCAAACGCCGCCCCACAGATGACTTGCCGGCTCCCATCAGGCCGACCAGGACAATGCCCCGGTCCAATTCGAGATGCTTCAGGTCGGGAAGAATTGTGTCGCTCATCATACTTTCAAAAGCCGGCGGCGCCGTGCCCAGGGTAATTCCGTGGCAATGCCCCAGTAGGTTCCGTGGCGGGTCCCCCAGCAAGTCCAGCGCAAGGCATCGTGCCTGTTGCATTTTTGTCAGGTACCTTTGGCGGGTGCCGTTGCAACACGGTCCGGCAGTATATAGATTGGCGCCTGGATCGACTAAGTTTTGCCACATTTGCAGTTTAGCAAATAACCCTTCCGCTGTCGCTATTCGCCATGCCGACGAAAGAATATCTCACAATAATCGAACGAATTTACAGTTTCTGATGAAAAACATATCCCTGATCCTTATTGCCTTCATCGTGTTGCTATTGACGGGCGGCATGGCCTTTTTGGCGATGTGGGAGATCCCGGCGCCCAGCGCGCCCGTGCAAAAGGTTCTGCCTGATGAACGCTTCCCACGTTAAGGCATGGCTCCTGGGGGGGCTGTTGACCCCGCTTCTCCTGCTATTGGCGGGCGCGGCGTGGGCCCAGACGCAAGCGCAGACAACGCCTGACAGCGAAAGCCAGGCACTGCCCAGTGTGACAGTCGGTCCCCCGCCGGCCAGCAAAAGGCCGTCCGTTATCAAGGCGCCTACCGATGCGGCCGGGGCCCCTTCGATTGCGGCTCAACCGCCAAAAACACTGCAATTGCGCCTTGATCCCAAGACCGGTCAGCCGCTGACTGGGGAGCAATTGCGGGAACGGGCGCGGCGCCCGGTGCAAGCGCCCCGGTCATTGCGGCCGGTGCGGTCACAACAGCCCGACGCGTCCACCGCCGCCGCCGCGACAACACCCGGTTCTGGTTCTGATTCGGAAAAAGCGTCTGAAAACGATGCCGCGGGTGCCGATGGTATCCAGGTCAAGGCCCTGGGCCGGGCAAAAATTTCAGCCATTGGCCTGTTGAATGAAGAGATGGGTGGTTTCGGCAACGCCATGTGGGCCGGCACGCCGAAAGCGCTGGTGATGGAACTGTTGCCGCGTCTGCCCATGTACACGACTTCGCCGACGATGCAGTCCTTGCGCCGGCGCCTGCTGATCTCGACGGCGCTGCCGCCCATGGACGAGGGCGGTGACCAGGTCGGCGGCGATGGCCGTGCCCTGGTTGCCTTGCGGATTGCACGTCTGGCCGCTGCTGGTGATTCGGAGGCGGTTGCGCAGCTGTTGAAATTCGCGCCCCTGTCGATGGAAAATGCGATCTATGCGCAGGTCCGGGTCGAGGCGGAATTGCTTGCCGGCAATGTGCGCGAAGCCTGCCGGATCACGCGTAACCGTCTGGGCGCTGATACCAGCCAGGATACCGCCAGCGCCGCCATTGCCTGGCAGAAGATCATGGCTTTTTGCTTGGCCCTGGACGGGCAGACCGCGCAGGCGGAATTGTATGAACAACTGCTTTACGAAAACGGTGTCGAGGACGAAGCTTTTTTCACCCTGCTGGCGAGTCTGAACGGTAGCGAGGCCGAACCGTTGGAAAGCATCGCGCGCACCGAACCGCTGCACTTGGCGATGCTGCGGGCGGCGCGCCGCGCGATTCCGGCGGATGCGGTAAAACAGGCATCGCCCGTGGTCCTGCGCGCCATTGCCACCTCGCCCAATGCTACGCTGCCCATGCGCCTTGAGGCCGCTGAGCGGGCCGAGGCGATGGCGACGCTGGAAACGGATGTATTGGCACGGGTTTACGCCTCGGTGCCCTTTTCCGCCGAACAAAATGCCGATGCTCTCGCTCTGGCCAAGCAGGAGCCCGGACCCTCTGCCTCGGCCATCCTTTATCAGGTCGCCCAGATCGATGCCCAGGTTGAAAGCCGCGCCCGGGCCCTGGCCGCGGCTTGGCGCAATGGCCGGCGCGGCGGCAGCTATATGACGTCCGTGCGGGTTAATCTGGCTATGACCCGGGACATCAAGGCGGATGCCAGGCTGGCCTGGTTCGCCTCCGCTGCCGGGCGCGCTCTGTTGGCGGCGGGCGACCGCGAGGCTGCCCAGGACTGGTTGATGGCTGTGCTGGAACCAGCCCGCGCCGGCCAGCCCGATGCCGCCGCTGCCATGCTGACCCTGACGCCGTTGATGTATATCGCCGATGCCGACCGGGATGACCCAGCCCTGGCGCCCGTTATGGCAAAAGTTTTGTCCGGCTGGTGGCAGGGAGAGGTTGCAAATGGCGGCGCGGACAGGTACCAACGCGCCCTTAGGCTATACGGCTTGCTGACAGCCCTGGGGCGGGACCTGCCGGCGAGCTTGTGGTTGCCGATATTCAAGGCTCCGGCCAGGGATATTCCGCAAGCATCGCCCGCGTTGCTGATGGGCTTGGAGCGGGCGGCGGTCGCTGGCCGAAGGGGCGAGGCGGTATTGCTTTCGCTGCTGCTTTTGGGCGATAGAGGTCCTGGCTTAAGTGATACCATGACCTTGGGGCGGATCGTTTCCGCCCTGCGCCGGGTTGGTTTGGCGGAGGATGCCAGGGCAATGGCGCTGGAAGGCCTGTTGGGGGCTGGTTTTTAGGCCCTGCCATGGCTGCCAACCTGTTGGTTCGCCGTTGGCATGGTGTTGGTTTTTTGTTTGTTTTAACTTGATGCGAGTGTTGCGTTGTCTCAATCATTACAATACGTCGATAATTTTCTGGAAATGCTGGCCGTGGAACGGGGTGCGGCGCAGAATACCTTGGATTCTTATGGCCGGGATTTGCGCCATTTCACGGATTTCGTAGGCTCCGCCATCGCGGACGCCGCCAGCGACGATATCCGCAACTATCTGGCGTTTCTGGAGCGTGAAGGCATGGCGCCCTCGACCGCCGCCCGGCGTCTTTCGGCGCTGCGGCAGTTCTACCGCTTCCTTCATGCCGAGGGCATGCGCAGCGATAATCCGTCTACCGCCATAGACAGCCCGCGCCGGGTCCGTCCCCTGCCGAAAGTTCTGACAGAGGTCGAAGTCGAGCAGCTGTTGCAGGCCGCGAAAACCTATAAGGGCGCCGAAGGCATTCGTCTGGTCGCCTTGATGGAGTTGCTTTATGCCACCGGGCTTCGGGTCTCGGAATTGCTGATGCTGCCCTATCCGGCGGTGCAGTCGGACCGGGCCTTTGTCGTGGTCAAGGGCAAGGGCGGCCGTGAACGCATGGTGCCGTTGAGCGAGCCGGCGATGAAAGCCTTGCAGGCATATGACGGCGTGCGTGCCCGCTTTGTGCGCCGCCCGGCGGATGCCGGCTGGCTGTTCCCCTCGCGCTCCAAGGGTGGGCATCTGACCCGGCAAAGGTTTTCCCAACTGGTCAAGGAACTGGCCAGAGTGGCGGAGATTGATCCCTCCAAGGTTTCGCCCCATTCCCTGCGCCATGCTTTTGCCTCGCACCTTTTGGCCAATGGGGCCGATCTGCGGGCAGTACAGCAGATGCTGGGCCATGCGGATATTTCAACCACGCAGATCTACACCCATATTCTGCAAGAGAGGTTGCAGGAACTGGTCAGGGCCAACCACCCCCTTGCTGACTAACGGGCGAATTAAGCGATTGACTATGCGGGCTGACGAAGCAGATTGAAGAAGCGGACTGGCCAAGTCGGCCGAGCAAGCGCGCCGATTGAAATGGTGGAATATGAAAGATGATTAGTTTCCTCGATTTCGAAAAGCCCATCGCCGAGCTGGAGGCGCGGATCCACGATCTGCGCGAGCTGGATGGCGAGCAAGAAGGCGGTGCCGATATCGAGGACGAGGTTGGCCGCCTGCAGGCGAAGGCCGACGAGTTGCTGCGCGAGACCTACGGTAAGTTGACGCCGTGGCAGAAGGTACAGGTCGCGCGTCACCCCGACCGTCCGCAATTCAAGGATTTCGTTGCCGGCCTGATTGACGGCTTCATGCCTTTGGCGGGCGACCGGGCCTATGCCGATGACAAGGCCATCGCAGGCGGCATAGGCCGTTTCCGCGGCCGCGCGGTCATGGTGATCGGGCACGAAAAGGGCAGCGATATGCAAAGTCGGGTGCGCCATAATTTTGGCATGGCCCGGCCCGAGGGCTATCGCAAGGCGGCCCGCCTGATGCGAATGGCGGACCGCTTCGGCCTGCCGATCATCACCTTGGTGGACACGCAAGGCGCCTACCCTGGGGTCGGGGCGGAGGAACGCGGCCAGGCCGAGGCCATCGCGCGTTCGACGGAAACCTGTCTCGATATCCGGGTGCCGTTGATCTGTTGCGTGGTTGGCGAGGGCGGCTCGGGTGGTGCGGTGGCGCTCGCCGCGGGCAACACGGTGATCATGCTGGAGCACGCGGTCTATTCGGTGATCTCGCCCGAGGGCTGTGCCTCGATCCTGTGGCATTCGTCCGAGCGGGCCCAGGATGCGGCGGATGCCATGAAGGTGACGGCCCAGGATCTGGTCAAGCTACAGGTTGTCGACCGGGTGGTGGAGGAAGCCATGGGTGGGGCCCATCGCAATCCCGCCTCGACCATTGCCGCCCTGGGCGATGCCATTGCTGCCGAGTTGGCGGAATTTGACGGTAAGGATGGTGGCTATACCCGCCAGCAAAGGCGCGACAAATTCCTCGCCATGGGCCAGCACGGCATTTAATACCGGGCAGTGTTGACGTTGCCGCGATAGGCGGAAACTTTGCACGTCCAGGAATTTTCGGACTATGGTTCCATTATTCAGGATAGCGCCATTGCGCTGCTGGTCATTGGGAAACGCCGCATGGTCAAAAAAACAACGCACCCCGTTCAGGACAAGGCCGAGGTTGCCATAGATTTCCCCGATAAGGTTTATATGGGCTCCTTCTCGCGCGGCTCGAAATTCGAGGCGCGGGCCGAAAACGATGGCCTGTACATTAAGCTGTTTCGCGGTGGCGAGGACAGCCGCGAGGCGGAAATGCATCTGCATCATTATTTGCTGGCGGACATTCTGAGCGAATGGGCCGCCTCGCTTTCCAGGGAGCCGGTGACGGATGAAGGCCATCGGGATAATCTGCGAGAGGCCATCGCCAAGGTCGATAAGGCCCTGCAAAAGACCTAGTGGGGCGGCCTTGCGGATGCGGGAAGCAGACATGCGATGCCAGCCGTGAAAGAAAACAAGAGTAGAGTTCGGCCATGCAGGGTTCGCTAACGGATATCAAAATTCTCGACATGACCCATGCCCTCTCGGGGCCGTTTTCCACCATGCTGCTGGCGGAATTGGGGGCCGATATTATCAAGATCGAACCGCCGGGCGGCGATCATTTCCGGGCTGCTAACGGCGGCGCAACGTCGTCCGTTGTTAACAGGAACAAGCGCAGCCTGTGCATCGATCTGAAGAAACCGGCCAGCCGCCGGATAATGGAGCGCCTGATCGATCAGGCGGATGTTTTCCTTGAAGCCTTTACCCCCGGCGCGCTGGAACGTTTGGGTTATGGTTATGACGCCGTTTCGGCACGGATGCCGGGGATAATTTACTGCTCCATTTCCGGCTTTGGACAAACCGGCCCGTACCGCGAACTGCGCGGCTATGACGCCGTCGCCCAGGCCATGTCCGGTATCATGGCCTCGACCGGCGAGGCTGACCGTGCGCCGGTCCGGGTTGGCCCGTCAATGATAGATATGGGCACCGGCATGTATGCAGTGATCGGTATTCTTGACGCGTTGCGGCGGCGGGATAGGACCGGCGAGGGCGCCCGGCTGGAATTCAATCTGTTCGAATCCGCGCTTTCCTGGATGTCGCAATCCATTGCCCGCTATTCGCAAACAGGGGTGGTGCCGCCGCGCACGGGTTCGGCGCTCGCGACCTTTTCCCCCTATCAGGTGTTTCAGGGCCGGGATGGACAAATTTTTATTGGCGCCTCGACACAAAAATTCTGGCAACGTTTGTGCCGGGCCTTGGCGCTGGAAGAGTTGCAACAGGATCCGCGCTTCAAGGATGTTCCCGATCGGGTGGCAAACCGCGATGCCTTGACCGCTCTGCTGGAAACCCGGTTGGCCGAAATGAGCGTCGAGGAAGCCCTCGACCGGATTCGGGCGGCACAAGTGCCTTGCGCCCCCGTACTGGCTGTTGATGGCGTCGTCGCGGACCCGCATGTGGCCGATCGCGGTGTCTTGATGCAGTCGAAGGATGCCGCCGGTCAGCCCATTCTACAAACCCGCATGCCCATCGGCTCGGGTGCACCAGCAAAAACCGCGCCGGAGATAGGTGAAAACGGCCGGGATATCCTTGGCGAATTGGACTTTTCAGAAGAAGAAATTTCCAAATTCATCGCCAACCAGGTCATCATGGAGGCAAATAGCTAAAGCGCTAGAGCAGTTCCGGGCGCTTCTGGCACATTTGACCGGCTATACAGACCCCATGGGTAGGCGCGGTTCGCAGGTTGATGTGGGACATCATCCAAGAACCGCAACGCCGCCATGGGGTCTGTATAGCCGGCCTTCGGTGGCAACCACAAGCCATTTGGCGGTGTTGCGTCGCTTGCCCGATGCCCCACATCGCCCAGTAAGCCTTGGGCAACGCGCCTACCCGAATGGCTTGTGGATGCCATCAAATGGGTCAGAATTGCCCGGAACTGCTCTAGTCCCGGCCATCGAGAACCTCGCGCACGCGCAGGGCCAGCTCCTGGGGCCGATACGGTTTTCTGATAAGCGCCACGCCCGCATCAAGCTGGCCGCGGTTATTGAGGGCATCCCGCGTGTAGCCGGATGAGTACAGCACGCCGGCGTTGGGATATTTTTCGCGGAACTTATTGGCGACCTCGCGCCCTCCCATCTGCTGGGGCAGGACCACATCGGTCAACAGCAGGTCGATCTTGGTGGATGATTCCATGCTTTCCAGCGCCGACGGCCCGTCCTCCGCCTCCAGCACCGTGTAGCCCAGGCGGCCAAGTACTTTAACGAGGAAGACGAGAAGATCCTTGTTGTCCTCGACCACCAGGACCGTTTCAGTCCCCGTCGGCCTGTCCTGATCGGGCGCTTTGGCGACATTCACTTCTTTGCCGCTCTGTTCCGTCCTGGGTAGATAAATCCGGACTGTCGTGCCTTCCCCTTCAACACTGTCGAGCAAGACCTGGCCGCCGGATTGTCTGGCGAAGCCGAAAACCATGCTCAAGCCCAGGCCGCTGCCCTTGCCCACATCCTTTGTCGTATAAAATGGCTCAAAGACCCGCTCCAATACCGTCGCCGGCATGCCGGTGCCGTTGTCGCTGACGGCGACCATCACGTAATCACCGGGCTTAAGGTCCTCATACACCGCCGCATCGTCGTCTTGCAGCACCTGATTGGCGGTCTCGATTAGTAACCGCCCGCCGTCCGGCATGGCGTCACGGGCATTGATTGCGAGGTTTAAAAGGCTGTTTTCGAACTGACCGGCATCGACCAGGGTCGGCCAAAGGTCCGCCGCCAAATTCAGCTCGATGGAGATATCGGCCCCGATCGTGCGTTCGGCCAGCTGTAAGAATTCCGGCAGCAATTCGTTGATCTGGGTTTCCTGGGCGTCTAGCGCCTGCTGCCGCGAGAATGCCAGCAGGCGATGGGTGAGTTCAGCGCCCCTAAGCGCCGCCCTGCGGGCCATGGTGATACTCTCCATGTCGGTTTCAACGACAACCGCGTTATCTTCAACCAAATCAAGATGGCCGATAATGGTCGCTAGAATGTTGTTGAAATCATGTGCGATGCCGCCTGTCAGCTGTCCCACGGTTTCAATCTTCTGGGCCTGACGCAGCCGATCCTCGCTGTCGCGGATCGCCGCCGCCGCCTTGCGAATCTCCGTCAGGTCGCGTACCCGTGCGACCCGCCTTTGCCGGCCCTGGTGCATGATGGGCGCGGCCTTGATCTCGATGGGAATACGGCTCCCATCCTTGCGGATGCTGATATTTTCATAAGCGTCATTCTGGTTCCGTGCCATTCGATCTGACACTTCCCGGCGATACTCTGGCGCGATGAAATCGATGACCGTTTTTCCAATGAATTCCGAAACCGAATAACCATAGATATCCGCCACGGCCTGGTTGGCCTCCACAATTCTGCCATCCTCGACGATGGCGACGCCCTCGCTGGTCAGATCGGAAAGCGCCCGATAGCGATCCTCGCTGGCGCGCAACGCATCTTCCGCCAGCTTACGGTCGGTAATATTAAGGCTGGTGGCGCGATAACCGAGGAAGCGTCCGTCTTCGGCGAAAAATGGCACGCCGTTGGACTCGATCCAGCGGTGCACGCCATTCTCGATCCGGTGCGAGAGAAAATTGCGAATTGGGCGGCGGGCTTCAAATGCGTCGTAGAATGGCTGCCAATCAGCGCGATTGTAAAACTGTTCCACGACGTCATCAAAGCTCGCGCCGTCGTACAAATCCGGCGTCCGGCCAAGCTGCCGAACCGCCTGGGACATAAAGGTATAACGGCGTTGATCATCGATCTCCCAGTACCAATCCGATGCGGTCGAGACGAAATCCTGAAAGCGTGCTTCACTTGCAATGAGATCGGTGGTGCGCAGTCGTACCTGCTCTTCAAGTTTATCGTTCGTCTGCTCCAGAGCATCCCGTGTCCGCTTGCGCTGGGCCATCAGGATCGCCGTCACCCAAATGGCGAAAATGGCCAATCCGCGGTTGGTCAGAACCACCCATGCCAAGCCGCCCGCGGGCGAAAGAAAATAACCCGCCACGGTGAGGATGGTCCCCGTCACCGCGAGCAGATATATCGAGCGCTCCGTCTGCATCCACGGTCCGACGAGCACCAATGCAACGTAGGGGACGCCGCCGGCGACGCCCAGTGGCATTGTCAAGTCGAACACAAAAACCGCGGACGCGATGGCGATACAGAGCAGCAGTATCCTGAAGTCGGGCCGCGCGGTCATGGCGCTCATCTTGCTGGAGCGCTCTGTAGAATCATATCCGCCGCTTTTTCGCCAATCATGATCGAGGGCGCATTGGTGTTGCCGGAGGTCAAGGTCGGCATGATCGATGCATCGGCCACTCGCAATCCCTCCAGACCGCGAACCTTTAGCTGATCGTCTACTACGGCCATGGGGTCGGTACCCATTTTACAGGTGCCAACCGGATGATAGGTGGTCTCGCCGACCTCTCTGACCCAGGCCAGGACCTCCTCGTCAGAGGCCCGGTCCGGTCCGGGTGCCAGTTCCCTGGACTGCAATGCCGCCATCGCCGGTGCCGTCATCAGAGCACGGGCAATACGGACGGCCCGGATGGTGATTTCCACATCAAGGGGCGAGGAGAGGAAATTGAAATTGATCGCCGGCGGTGTCTTCGGATCGGCCGAGGCGATGTGAATGTGGCCGGTGCTGTCGGGGCGCATGACGTGGGCATAACAGGTTATGCCGGTGGTGGCGGACAGCTTGTAGCCTGGTTCATAAAGCATGGGCACGACACCCAGCAGCACATCCGGTGCGTCCAGTCCATCCCGGCTGCGTACGAAGGCACGGATGGGCGCGGCGGGAATTCCCAGCATGCCTTTGCGCATGAACAGATAACGCATGGCTTGTTTGACCAGGCCGAGGCCGCTGCCCATGTCGTTGTAGGTCACCCCCGGTTTATCAATGGCCCAGCGGGTGCGGGGCGCATAGTGATCGCGCAAATTTTCGCCCACCCCCGGCAAATCATGCTGGACCTGAATGCCCAGGTTCTGTAGACGCGCGGCCTGCCCTATGCCTGAAAGCTCCAGCAATTGTGGCGAATTGATCGTGCCCGCGCTGATCACGACCTCGCGCGTAGCGTTGGCCTGACGCGGCTTTCCGCCCACGGAATAGCGCACGCCCGTACAACGCTTGCCGTCCAATACCATGGCTTCCGTCAAGGCGCCGGTTTCGATCGTCAGGTTGCCGCGCTTGCGGGCCGGCTCCAGATAGCAATGGGCGGTGCTCATGCGGCGGCCATTGGAAATGGTCGCCTGGCTCATGGCGATGCCTTCCTGGGTGGCGCCGTTGTAATCGGGATTGTGCGGGATGCCGATCTGGCCGGCGGCCTCGATCAGGGCATCGTATAGCGGGCCGTGTTCATCGGGGTCGGTGACGCGAAGCGGCCCGTCGCGGCCGCGGTATTCGTCCTCGCCACCCTCGTAACTCTCCAACCGCTTAAAGAACGGCAGCACGTCGGCATAGCTCCACCCCTTGTTGCCCAACTGCGCCCAGGTATCGAAATCCTGGGCTTGGCCGCGGACAAAGACCAGGCCGTTGATGGCGGAGGAGCCGCCCAGCAAGCGCCCGCGCGGCACAGGGATCTTGCGGCCATTGGTACTGGCCTCGGGCTCTGCTGAATAACACCAGTTGGCGGCGGGGTTCTCGATCAGCCTGGCAAAGCCGATGGGAATGTGGGTCCAGGGATGGGAGGCGGGGCCGGCTTCAAGCAGCAGCACTTTGTGAGAGGGGACGGCGGACAGACGGTTGGCGACCACGGAGCCGGCGGAACCTGCCCCGACGACGATATAATCATAGTCCTGAATATCCCCGTCCTGCATGTTCCACTCCATCTACGTTACCGCTCGGACGGCCCCGTTGGAGCAATCCTGTTACGAGTTTAGGCGAAGTTGGGACTATGCGCCATGTTGGCGGCGGCGGGTTCGGAATATGGCCGCACAATTGTTGTCCATGACGCTGGGAATTTGCCGGTTCACTCGCTTGGCGATTAGGACTTACAATTCAAAGGCGGCAGGGAAAAAAGGAAAGCAAAAGTCATGAAATTCGCCATCGCAATGCTGAAGCACGAGACCAATACATTTTCCCCGGTACCGACCCCGCTCGAGAGCCTGGGCCCGGATGGCCCCCTGGTTGGTGACGCCGCATACAACTATTTCAAGGGCACGGGCAGTCCGATCGGCGCCTTTATCGATATGGCCGAAGCCATGGGGGCGGATGTCCATATCCCCGCCGCCGCCCGTACCATGCCAAGCGGTCCGGTTCATCGGGCAGCCTTTGAGCATGTATCGGATCTGATCTGTGATAACTTAAAGGCGGAGGCCTATGACGCGCTGTTTCTGGACCTTCACGGCGCCATGGTCGCGGAGGGTTTCGAGGACGGCGAAGGCGAACTACTGGCCCGCATCCGCGCCGTGGCACCTGACCTGCCAATCGGGATTGGCTTGGATTTCCATGCCAATATGTCCGAGGACATGATCCGGAACAGCGATATCATTGTCGGTTACAAGACCTATCCGCATATGGACATGTACGAAGCCGGTCAAAGGGCGGGCGAGCTTTTGCTTGAGTTCATGGCTGGCAAAATTGCGCCGCGCATGGTTGTCGAAAGTTGCCCCCTTCTACCCAATATCGTCCGTATGGCGACGGACGAGGCCCCCATGAGTGAGATCATGGCGCTGGCAGAGAAGCTGGAAACTGGAAACATCCTCTCGATCAGCGTGTTTCCGGGCTTCCCCCTCGCCGACACATCGAAAACCCGGCTAAATGTGCTGGCCATCGAAAATGGCAATAGTGGCGCGGCGGAAGACGCCTGCCGGCAGATACTGGAACTTGCCTGGCGCGGGCGTGAAGATTTCGCCTTCGACAGCGAACCTCTGGAGGATTCGATCCGTCGTGCCAAAGGCCTGACTGATGGACCGGTCCTTCTGATTGACCTGGCCGACAATTGCAACTCCGGCGGCACCCTGGACACCATGACGGTAATTGAAGAAGCCCTGAAGCAAGGCCTAGATAATGTGGTTGCCGGGCCAATTTGTGATCCCTGGGCCGTTGCCCAAATGATCGAGGCCGGCGTCGGTGCCCATGTTACGTTGCCCCTTGGCGGCAAGATGGATATGCCTTCGATCGATCAAGAAGCTCAGCCGCTTGAACTGACCGGCACGGTCAAGGTGATTTCCGATGGCCGTTTCATCGTGCGCGGGCCGGTTTTTACAGGCATGCAGGTCGAACTTGGGCGGGCCGTGGTGTTTGATACGGGCGCCATGGAGATATTGGTTAGCGAAGATCGCATTGAACCGCTTGATCTGGCCATGTTCCGTTTCGTCGGCATCGAGCCGATGGACAAGTCGTACATAATTTTGAAATCGAAAATTCAATACCGCCCGACGTTTGGCGCCGCCGCCAAGCACATTATCGAATGCGATAGCGATGGCGTGGCCGGCCTCAATTTCGAGCGCTTTCCATTCAAGAATTTGGCGCGGCCAATATACCCATTGGATGAAGATGCCACCTTTAAATGGAGTAACCGCTAACGGTTGCGATCCGTTTAGTCCGGGATTTCAACAGTCAGCAATGGGCCGTGCTGTTGCGCGCCGTAGACATCTGTGTCGCCGAAACTGCCTGATGGCACAAGCCGGGGCACTGTGATCTTGATTGCCATGGCGACGTCATAGGGAATGATCGAAACCTCGTTCTGCGAGACTTGGTAGAGCGAAGCGATCAGTTCTTGATTAAGCACGCCGCTGTCGCGCACACGTTCATACGTCGCCGCATCGTCGAACATCAGATCCAGCGTACAAAGCAGCGCCCCTGCGTTTTTGGAGAGCAGGACCGAGGTCAATTCGGACAGGGTGGCCATGTTAGACGTCCACCATTTCGATCGGGAAAGGTTCCAGCGGGTCGTCGATCTCCATGATGTGCCAGAGGTTGAACTCGTAGGTCTCGCCCACGGGAACGTCCGAGGGTGAAAACGGAATGGCCATATTGCCCGAGATGCATTTGCGCCCCGCGAAGTCGGAATGCAGCAACGCCAGGCGCGCCATTGCCATCACCGTCTTGGAGGTTTCTTCATCGTCCGCCAGGACTTCGGCCAGGATGCCCACTTCGTGCGGCCTGCTGTCTTGGATCGGTTCACGCGAGGCCATGGTACCGGATTTGCCATAGACGTGAATGTTCAGTTGATATTGGTCTTCGCCGATATCCAATGCGCCGACCTGCCGGCGTACGCGTGCGCGGCAGGATTCGATGAAGTCATCAATAATGGCGATCAGTCCGGGATCGCGCGCGCCGGCAATAAAAACCGTGCGGAAGCCGGCCCGGCGCACCCCTTCGAGTTTCACCGTGTAGCGATTGGAGCTTTCGAAGCGGCTGCCAGAGACCTTTACGGTACGGTCGTCGCACTGTTCATAAATAGAATCAACCGTTACCACTGTGCCGTCCGGTTCCTCCAGATGATACGGGTTGGGTTTTCGTACAGGGTATGCGCGGCAACGCTCATGCGCGTGCAGCGGCTGTCGGGATGGGCGGGGACGACCAGGAAATGATCGTCTTTCAAGACGCCGATCATGCAGTCCTGTCCGGTTTTCGGAACCGCCACCGCGCCGGCGCATTCAATAATTTTCGACAGATGCCAGACCAGGCCCGGATCATAGCCGCGCATCAAGGGTATTGCCGAATAGATCGAGGCATCCGTGGCGCGCCCCGCCAGGACCACCTGCGCGCCGTCCCGCAGCGCCTGCTGGAACGGCTCAACCCCCATCATGGCGACAACCCGGTGAGTTTCCTCGATCGTCCCGGGTGTCGCCTCGTCAATCGGCCCAAGAGGTTCGATCTTGCCCGCCGTCAGCTTCTCGTGCAGATATGCCTTGCTCTGGTCCGCATGGATGACCGCCATTTTGAAGTGATAACCGCGCTCGGCAGCGATCTCCTCAATCACCTCGCGCACCAAAGCCACTTGCGGTGCGCTGCCGCCGCCACCCGCCGAGCCGATCAGCATGGGCACGCCCTTGGTAAGCGCCCCTTCCAGCATCAGCCCGATATCGCGCTTGATCGCCTTGCGGCTGACAAACGGCACGCCTGCACCGAGATAATGGGGGCCCGGATCCATCGAGCCGGCATCGGCGGCGATAAAATCAAGATCCAGTTCCAGACCGTGCCTGAAAGCATCCTCGCCAAAGCCGTAACCAAGCAGGCCGGTGGTCGCCATCATGGAGAGTGAATCGCTCATACGCTGATCTCCCGCAATTTCGCCGTAGTGTCGCACCGGCATTTCAAAGAGGCAATGTTGCCAGCGTGTCTGTTTTGTCCGCCATGACCCTGATAGGCTAGCCACAAATGCGGTTTGACGCCGCACTTATTGAAAGGATTGCGGAATGCCCGATACAGTGCGGATGAGCCTGGATGAAGTACGAACGCTGGCGACGGAGGCATTCCTCGCCAATGGCATGTCGCCTGCAAATGCCGAGATCATTGCCGGCGTGGTAACCGCCGCCGAAGCCGACGGTACCCATTCCCACGGGCTGTTCCGCATACCGGGCTATGTTTCCTGCATGAAGAATGGCCGGGTTGACGGCAAGGCGGTGCCGGACGTCTCCGATGCCGCGCCGGGCCTTGTCGCCGTTGATGGCAAGGGCGGCTTTTCGCCCCCGGCTATCGATGCGGGCCGGGCGATGGCGGTCGGGAAGGCCAAGGCGCAGGGTATCGCGGCCTTGGGGCTGCGCAACTGCGGCAACCTGAATGCCCTGTGGTGGGACGTGGAACAGTTCGCCACCGCCGGATTGATCGCCATCGCGATGTCCTCGACCCGTTCGTACGTGGCCCCCTGGGGCGGCGACAAGGCGCTGTTCGGCACCGATCCATTCGCCTTTGCCTGCCCGCGCCAGGGCCTGCCGCCCATGGGTTTCGATTTCGCCACCTCCGCCTCGGCGCGGGGCGAGATCCAGGTCGCGGCCCGCGAGGGCCATGCCATTCCCGAAGGCTGGGCCCTGGACAAGGACGGCAATGCCACCACCGATCCCAAGGCGGCCCTTGAAGGGGTGCAATTGCCCTTCGGCGGCCACAAGGGCAATGCCTTGATCATCATGGTGGAATTGCTGGCGTGCGGTTTAACGGGGGGTAATTTCTGTTTCGAGGCGGAGCAAAAAGCAGTGGCGCATGGCTCTGAAGATAGCGGCCCCGCCCATGCCGGCGAGGTGATTATTCTGATAGATCCCGCCGGCTACAATGGCGCCGTTCTCGAACGCATTGAAGACCTGTTCGACGCTATCCTGGCCCAGGAAGGTACGCGCATTCCCGGCGACCGCCGCTATGTCGCCCGCGCCCTGTCGGAGGAACAGGGTATCGATTGCCCGGCGGCTTTATATGATCAGATACAGGAAATGAAGGCCGGTTAAATAAGCCTTCTGCGTTAACTGCCGTGGCAGTGTTTGTATTTTTTGCCGGTACCACAGGGACAGGGGGCGTTGCGGGGGATCTTGCCCCAGGTGGAA
>CAYWYB010000101.1:0-15381 GCA_964462145.1 uncultured Rhodospirillaceae bacterium | reverse complement strand
GGGCATTCCGGTCATCCCCGGCGGCGACCTGGCCAGCGATGACGAGGCCGGCATTGCCGCCATGATCGCCAGCATGCGGCCGCCATTGTTGTTGAAGGCGGCGGCGGGCGGCGGCGGGCGCGGCATCCGCGTGGTGCGCGAGGATGACGATCTGGGCGAAAACATTGCCTCCGCCATGCGCGAGGCCAAGGCCTCGTTCGGCCGGGCGGATCTGCTGGTCGAGCAATACCTGGACCGCCCCCGCCATGTGGAGGTGCAATTGGCCGGCGACGGTGCCGGCACCGCTATGCATCTGTTTGACCGGGAATGCTCTCTGCAACGGCGCCATCAAAAGGTGGTTGAGGAAGCACCTGTTGCCGGTCTGGAAGCCGGTTTGCGGCAAAGCATCCTTGATGCCGCCTGCCGCCTTGGCGCACACGCCAAGCTGCGCGGTCTGGCCACGGCGGAATTTCTGGTCGCGGGCGATGAATTCTTCTTTCTCGAAATCAATCCGCGCCTGCAGGTCGAGCATCCGGTGACCGAGGCCGTCACCGGCCTGGATCTGGTGGCCTGGCAGTTGCGTATTGCCGCCGGAGACGGCCTGCCCTTGCAGCAGGATGACATCGTTATTCGCGGCCATGCCATGCAGGCGCGGCTGTATGCGGAAGACCCCGCCAATGGTTTTGCCCCGTCCACGGGCCTGATCCGGCGCATTGATCTGCCGTCTCCGCCGGTCCGTTCGGACATGGGAGCCGAGGCGGGGGAGGAAATCGGCCCGTACTATGATTGCATGCTGGGCAAGATCATTTGTCATGGCGTGGACCGTGGGGCGGCGCTGGGCCAATTGCGGTCGGCCTTGGCCGAGACCGCCGTTTTTGGGCTGCCCACCAACCTGGAATTCCTGAGCGCTCTGCTGGCCCGCCGTGATGTGGCGGAAGGCAGTGTCGATACCGCACTGATCGACCGGGAGGTGACCGCCAATCAAGCCGTTGCTGAAAGGCCGGCGGACGAACTGTTCGCCCTGGCCGGCGCGGTGGCGATGTCGCAATACCGCACCGGCCCGGACAGCGATCCCTGGCAAAGCCCGGGCAGCTTCACCAATTGGCGGCTGGGGCAGGGCCAGCCGCGTCCCAGTCATATCCCCAGCCTGCAGGTCGGCATTGGCGCGGACAGCGCGGACGTGGCCTTTTCCCCTGTTGATGCGAACGGAGGTATGTCCGTCCGCGTTGATCAGGCCGCCTTGGCCTTGTCGCTGGTGCCTTTGGGCGATGACGCCTACAGCGTGACAATCGGCCATGAGGTGCAAGTCGTGCGCGCCCTGTGTGCCGGCGATGTGGTGCATCTGCATGGCGCCTTCGGCGCCGTGACGGCACGGATCTCGCTGTATGCCGATGGCTGGCAGGCCGATGCGGCGGCGGTCGAGGGCCGCGTGCTGGCACCGGTCATGGGCAATGTCACCAAGGTTCTGGCCGCCGTTGGCGATCATGTCAGAACGGGGGATGTGCTGGTGGTGCAGGAAAGCATGAAAATGGAAATCCGCCTGACCGCGCCCTGTGACGGGGTGCTGGTGGCGCTGAGTTGCGCCGAGGGCGACATGGTGGAGCGGCACGGCTTTATCGCCGAGGTCGAGCCGCGCGAAGTTTAAGCAGAAGGATCAAGAACATGAGTGAAGGCAACGAACTGCTATTCGATGTGACCGACGGCATCGCCACGGTGACCATCAACCGCCCCGAACAGCGCAACGCCATGAATATCGCCGTCTCCAACGGTCTCAACAAGATCTGGGAAGATATCGACCTGAACCCGGATATCCGCGTGGTGATCTTCACCTCGACTGATTGCGGTACTTTCTGCGCCGGCATGGACCTGAAGGAAACCGCGCAGAAAAAGGAAGAAACCGGCGAGGATATTCTGACCTTTATGCGTGATCCGTTCCAAAAACGCATGCGCCACGTGCGTGTGCCGATTATCGCTGCCATGACCGGACATCTGATGGCGGGCGGCATGATGTTCTCGCTCAATTGCGATATGCGCGTGGCCATGGCCGGCACCAAGATCGGCATTACCGAAAGCAAGATCGGCCGTGGCTCCCCCTGGGGCATGCCCCTGGTCTGGATGCTGCCGCAACCGGTGTTGATGGAAATGGTCCTGACCGGCGATCTTTATCCGATCGAGCGTTTTCACGAACTGGGCTACATCAATTACCTCGAACCTGACGGTGATGCGGTGCGTGCCCGGGCCCAGGAACTGGCCGAGAAAATCCGCGACAATGCGCCGCTGTCCGTGACCTGCGGCAAGGCGGCTATTCTGGCGGCGATGTCGGCGGGCTGTGATGCCGGCGCCGAACTGGCCTGGCGTCTGTACCAGCCAGCTTATACCTCCGAGGATGCCCAGGAAGGCGCACGCGCGTTCGCCGAAAAACGGCCCCCCGTCTGGAAGGGCCGTTAAGGATCCCGAGAATGGATACCGTCGATGCGGTTTTTGCCAGGGCGGCGTCGGAAAACGGCGCGGCGGTGCATCTCGTCTTCATCGATAGCACTTCATCCTCATATGAAGAGACCTACGAGCGGGCCTCGCGTTTCGCCGCCGCGCTGATCGCGGCTGGAATAGAGCCTGGCGACCGGGTGGCCTGCTTCATGGGTAATTCGCGGGTGCTGTATGAATTCTTTATCGGCTGCGCCATCGCCGGTGTCATTGCCGTGCCCATCAATACCCTGAGCACGGCGCGGGAAACCGGGGCCCTGTTCGCGGACTGCCGGCCACGGGGCATCGTGGCGCAGAACCCCGGCGATGCACTGCCGGACGAGATGTTCTCCGACGATGTGGTGTTGCGCCTGACTTGCGGCGACGGGGTGCCGGGCGCCGGCTGGTTGGATTACGAGACGGCCCTGGCCAAGTCGGCAATTGGCGATATGGTCCCGCGCAGCCGTCCCGATGACCCGGCCATGATTATCTACAGCTCCGGCACCACCGGGGCGCCGAAGGGCATCGTGCTTGGCCATCGCCAGTTGATCGCCAATGCCCAGCTGACGATTAAAGCTCTTGGCTACAACGCCGATGACCGCTTTCTCACCGTTCTGCCGTCGTTTCATCTGTTCGGTTACAGCTATGATTTCCTCTATTGCGGCCTTGTGGGCGCGCGCATGGTGGTATTGCCCGGCTTCGATGCCGATACCGCGCTGGACTTGATGGAACGGCACAGCATCACCGTGCTGGCCGGGGTGCCCCTGATGTTCGTGCAGATGTTTCAGGCCGAGCGTTTGGCGGGACGCGATCTTTCCGCCATGCGCCTGATCGATGTCGGCGGCGGCCCGGTGCCGGAATCCCTGGTGCGCCGTTTGAAGGATGACATCGGCATCGACACGGTGGAAAGCTATGGCCTGACCGAGATCTCCACCGTTGCCTGCGTGCAGCGGCCTGGTGTGCCCTCGCCCGACGGCTCTTGCGGCGTAGTCCTGGACGGCATCGAAGTGCGGCTGCGGGACCGGCAGGGCGGTGACGTGCCTACGGGCGAGCCGGGCGAGTTGCAATTCCGTTGTGACACTTTCATGGCTGGGTATTGGGGCCAGCCGGAGCTGACGGCGGAAACCCTGGCCGAGGGCTGGTTGCGCACCGGCGATGTGGGCCGGATCGACAAGAATGGCAATATTTTCATCCTGGACCGGATCAAGGACATGATTGTCGCCAACGGCTACAACGTCTTTCCCAAGGAAGTTGAAAATGTGCTGTTCGCGCACCCGGCGGTGCAGGCGGCTGCGGTGATCGGGGTGCCCGACGAAGTCCGCGGCGAGGATATCCAGGCCTTCGTGGTGCCCGTGCCGGGGGCGCGGCAAAATGGCGATGAGATACTGGAATATTGCCGCCGCGAGCTGTCACGCTACAAGGTGCCACGCGATATTACTTTCACCGATAGCCTGCCGCTGACCGCGTCGGGCAAGATCCGCCGCTTCGCGTTGCGCGATTTGCGGCAAACGGCGAAGATATAGAGACAGGAGGATACATCATGAGTGAAGCAAGACAGACAGATACGGTGGAGCCCGAACTGCTGGTTAGCCTGGAAAACGGCATTGGCCGCATTACCATGAACCGCCCGGATATCCGCAATCCACTCAGTTTGAATTTCGCCGACGCGATGAACGCCGTCTTGGACCAGTTGGAAGACGATCCCGACTGCCGGGTCATCATTCTGACCGGCAATGGCCCGGTGTTCTGCGGCGGGGCCCAGTTGGGCACGGTCCTGGTCGAGGAAGAGGTCGACATGGACTGGCAATATCTGGTCCTGCGCGGCGTCAACCGGATGATCAAGCGCATGCGTGCCCTGGATCTGCCGATTATCGCCGCCGTCAATGGCCCGGCGGTGGGCGGCGGGGCGTCCCTGGCCCTGGCCTGCGATGTCGCCATCGCGGCGCCGGAGGCGAGTTATTATTTCGCCTTTGGCCGCATGGGGGCCTCGGGCGCGGATATGAGCTGCACCTATTTGCTTCCTCGCCTGGTGGGCACCATGCGGGCGTCGCACCTGATGTTGACCGGCGCCACGGTCGAGGCCGAGGAGGGCCGCGAGCTGGGCCTGTTCACCGAAGTGGTGCCGGCGGATCAGTTGCAGGCGGCGGCCACGCGCATGGCCCAGGCAATGATCGATTCTTCGCCACGGCGCGCGACGGCTTTTACCAAGATGGCTCTGTTCCGTGGCGAGAGCATGGATATGGAATCCTGTCTGGAATACGAGATGATCGTGCAGAACTACCTGTTCCGTGGTGATGAGCACAAACAACGCCTGAACGCCTTCCTGAACAGAAAGCGATAGCGGACGGGCCATGGCCGAACGCAACGACAGCCTGATCGAAATGGTGGCGCGCCAGCCCGGCGCGGCACCCGCGATCATTGATGGCGAGCTTACGGTCAGTTACGGCGAATTGCTCGAGGCCAGCCGCCGGGTTGCCGGCGGTCTGGCGGGTTTGGGCATCGGTGCGGGCGACCGCGTCGCACTGTGGCTGCCGAATATTCCGGCCTGGCTGGTGCTGTCCCTAGCCTGTGCCCGTCTGGGCGCTGTCGTAGTCTCGATCAATCCGCGTTTTCGGGCGGTTGAAGTCGGCGACATTATCGAGCGTTCCAGGGCCAAGCTTCTGGTGCTGTGGCCGGACTTCAAGGACATCGACTTCATCGCCATTTTGGGCGAGATCGAAGCCAGCGTCTTGGTGGGCGTCGAGACTCTGGTGCTGTATGGCGAAGATGGCGGGCAGCCCGATGTCGCCGCCATGGCGGGGCCGGAGCGCCAGCTGGTGCCTTATGCTGATCTGGATGCCTGCGCCGAGTTGTGTGACGGTGACGGAGGACGCGATGCCGATTGCATAATCTTCTCCACCTCCGGCACCACGAACAAGCCGAAACTGGTGGTCCATACCCAACATTCCATCGTCGATCAGGCGCAAATCGTTGCCAAAGCCTCGGGCTTTTGCACTGATGACGCGGTCAGTCTGGCCTCGTTGCCGTTTTGCGGCGTGTTCGGCTTTGCCCTGGCAATGACGACCTTGGCGGCGGGCCGGCCCATGGTCTCCATGCGGCTTTTCGATCCGGTCGCGGCGGGCCGATTGGTCCAGCAGCACAGGATCACGCATGTTTTCGGCAGCGACGATCTGTTCCATCTGATCCTTGAGGCGACGCCCGGCGAGAGGCCTTTTCCCAGCCTGCGCCTGTGTGGCTTCGCCTCCTTCAACGCCGCGTTGGACAGCATCGTAAGCGAAGGCGATGCTCGCGGCGTGACCTTCGTTGGCGTTTACGGCTCCTCGGAACAACAGGCCCTGATTACCTGTCAAAACACCGATGCCCCGGCCGAGGAACGCAGCCAGGGTGGCGGCTATGTCACGGCGGAGGACATTTACTTTCGGGTTCGCGATAACGAGAGCGGCGAACTGCTGCCGCCTGGCGAGGCCGGCGAGCTGGAAGTAAAAAGCCCCGGCCTGTTTGACCGCTACGACAACGATGACGCGGCGAACCGTGCCGCCTTTTGCGGCGACGGCTATTTCCGCACCGGCGATCTTGGTTTCATGGAGGCCGATGGCCGGGTGGTCTTTCTCTCCCGCATCGGCGACGTCTTGCGCCTGGGCGGTTTTCTCACCAGCCCGGCGGAGATCGAGGCGCGCGTCGAAGAGCATCCCTCGGTGGCGGAATGCAAGGTGGCACCGTTTTCGACGGCAGACGGTAACCGCGCCGTCGCCTTTATTATTGCCAAAGGCGGCGGCGAACTGGATGAAGAGGCTCTGCGCGAGCATTGCCTGGCGGGGATCGCCAAATACAAGGTGCCCGTGCGCTTTCTGCCTATCGATGCCTTTCCCATGGCGGAAAGCGCCAACGGCCTGAAGTTGCAGCGGGCCAAGCTGACGGCGCGCGCCGAAGAACTGATAAATTTGTAATGAGCACAACCAAAAGGGACCGGCCATGAACTCGATCTATTTCAACGAAGAGCACAATATGCTGCGCGATCAGCTGCGCCGCTTTGTCGATAACGAGATCAAGCCCCATGGCGATGTTTGGGAACGCGAGGGCAAGGTCTCCCGCGAGATGCTGAAGAAAATGGGCAAGCTGGGCTATTTCGGTCTGCGCTTCCCCGAGAAATACGGCGGCTCCAACATGGATGTCTTCGCCTGGATTATCCTCGCCGAGGAGCTTAGCCGCTCCACCTATGGCGGCGTCAGCGTTACCTGCATGGTACATGCCGCCATGTCGTCGCCACATCTGGTCTATGCCGGCACTGACGAGCAAATCCGCAAGTATCTGCCCCCTATCATGGCCGGCGAGAAAATCTGCGCCATCGCGGTGACGGAACCTTCGGCGGGCTCCGACGTTGGCGGTATCCGCACCCGCGCCGTGCGCGACGGCGATGACTGGGTCCTGAACGGTTCGAAAATGTTCATCACCAACGGCTATTACGGCGACATTTACTTTGTTGCCGCCAAGACTGATCCGGACGCCAAGGGCTCGCGCGGGGTTTCCATGTTCATCGTGGAGCGCGACACGCCGGGCTTCACGATCGGCCGCAAGCTGGAGAAATTCGGCATCCATTGTTCCGACACCGCCGAGTTGTTCTTCGAGGATTGCCGCGTGCCCGCCGCCAATATGCTGGGCGAGGAGAACAAGGGTTTCTATGCGGTGATGGCGAATTTCCAGAACGAGCGCATGTCCATCGGCGCCATGGCCACCTCCGAAGCGCAGACGGCCCTGGAGCTGACGATCGAACATATCAGCCAGCGCGAAGCCTTCGGCGCCCCCCTGATGGACAAGCAGGGCATCCGCCAGCGTCTGGCCATGTCCCAGGCCAAGCTGGTCGCGGCCCAGCAGCTGCTCTATCACGCCGCCTGGCTGGACAGTCAGGGCCATGATTGCGTGCAAGAGGTTTCCATGGTCAAGGCGCATTGTGCCGAGGTCACCCAGGAGGTGATGTATAATTGCCAGCAGTTCCATGGCGGTATGGGCTACATCCGCGACCTGCCCATCGAGCGCATGGTGCGCGATGCCCGGCTGCATGCCATCGGCGGCGGCGCCACCGAGGTGATGCTGGAAGAAGTCGCCAAACGTTGGTAGAGGACAATACAGATGGTTGAGACTACGGAAATTGTTTGGCGGCCGAGCAAGGAACGGGTGGAGGCCTCTCGTCTGACCGCCTTGATCCGGCAGATGGGCGCCACGGACTATCATGACCTCTACGCCCGTTCCCTGGCCGATCCGGCATGGTTCTGGGATGGCCTGCTGAGTTTTCTCGATATCCGTTTCTATCGTCATTACGACACCATATTGGACACCAGCCGGGGCAAGGCCTGGGCCGATTGGTGCGTCGGCGGCACCACCAACCTTTATCTGAACTGCATCGAAAAGCACCGGGAGAGCGAGACCTGGAACAAGCCGTTTATCGAATGGCAAGGCGAGGACGAACGCACCAGGACGTTGAGTTATGCTGACTTCGATGCCGAGGTGAACCGCCTGGCCGCCGCGCTACAGGCGCTTGGCGTCGGGCAGGGCGATGTGGTGGGGCTGTATCTGCCCATGATCGCCGAGGTCTATGTGGCCTTTTTCGCCTGCGCCAAGATCGGCGCCGTCAACATGCCGTTGTTTTCGGGCTTTGGGCCCAGCCCCATTGCCACCCGCCTGAACGAGGGCGGCGCGAAAGTGGTCATCGCCTCTGACGGCACCTGGCGCCGGGGCGCGGCCTCGGCCATGAAGGCGGCTCTGGACGAGGCCTGCGCCGATGCCCCCGGTGTCGAGGCGGTGATCGTGGTCAACCATATGGCAGGCGAGGTTCCGGTGCAGATGACGCCGGGGCGGGATCATTGGTGGCATGAACTGGTGGCGGACCAGACGGATGACATTGCCACGGCGGAATTGCCGGCGGAGGCGCCGCTGACCTTGGCCTTTACTTCCGGCACCACGGGCAAGCCCAAGGGCATCATCATGACCCACGTGGGCTTTCTGACCAAGGTGGCGTTGGATCTGGACCTGATGCTGGATTTCGGGCCGGATGATTGTTTTTTCTGGCTCAGCGATTTCGGCTGGATGGTCGGTGCCCTGACCGCCGTTACGCCCAGTTTCGCCGGCGGCCGCCTGTTGGTCGCCGAAGGGGCGCCGGACCGGCCCCGGCCGGATCGCTTTTGGCAGTTGATCGAGGACTACAAGGTCACTCATTTCGGCATGGCGCCCACCGCCGCCCGCGGCGCCATGGCCTTGGGCAGGGAGCTGGTGGACAAGCATGATCTGTCATCCTTGAAGACCATGATTTCGGGCGGCGAGCCCGCCACGCCGGATGCCTGGCAATGGATGTTCGAGGTGATCGGCAAGAAACAACTGCCTATCCTGAATATTTCGGGCGGTACCGAAATTGGCTGCTCCATCGTTACCGGCGCCGGCATTCTGCCGCAGAAATCCTGCGCCTTTAACGGACCCTCTTTGGGTTCGGGCGCGGCCATTTTCAACGAGGCGGGGGAGCCCGTGGCGCCGGGCGAGGTCGGTGAGTTGGTCATGACCCAGCCTTCCATTGGCCTGACCAAAAGTTTCTGGGGACCGGGGGGCGACGAACGCTATCTGGAGACCTATTGGCAGGATTATCCCGATACCTGGCGCCATGGCGATTTCGCCTCCATCGACGAGGATGGCTTCTGGTTCCTGCTGGGCCGCTCCGACGATACCTTCAAGATCGGCGGCAAGCGCACCGGCCCGGCGGAGATAGAGGCGCTGGTGGTCGCTACCGGCAAGGTGGCCGAGGTCGCCGTGATCGGCCTGCCCGATGAACGCGCCGGCGAGGTCATCTGCATTATCGCCGTGCCCAAGGAGGGCCATGGCGGTAAAGACAACGCCGACGATCTGCGCGAGGCGATTTCGGCGGCGGTGCTGGACGGCATGGGCCGGGCCTACCGGCCCCGGCATATCCATTTCGTGAGCGACTTGCCCCGCACCCGGTCCATGAAGATCATGCGCCGGCTGATCCGCGCGGTGCTGCTCGACCAGCCCACCGGCGATACCTCGGCGCTTGCCAACCCGGAGGCTTTGGCCCATCTGGAGGCTGTGAAAGGCGAACTGGATTAGAGCATGCCGAACCTACCAAAAAGCGTCATATTTCATGACCACGGCCCGCGAGAAGGTTTCCAGATCGAGGACCGTCACCACCCCGTGCCGCGCCGGGTGGCGTTGATCGAGGCCATTGCCGCCGCCGGGGTGCCCCGCATCCAGGCCGGCTCCTTCGTGAACCCAAAGCTGGTGCCGAACATGGCTGATAGCGCCGAGGTCTTCGCCGCCATCAAAAAGCGCCCCGGCATCCGTTATACCGCGCTGGCCCTGAACCCCTGGGGGTTCGAGCAGGCCTTGCAGGTACCCCAGGTGGATCATTACGGCTCCGTCGTGCTGTATGCTTCCAACGGCTTTTGCCTCAGCAACAACAATTGTACCAAGCAGGAGGCGCGCGGCCGCCTGCAACAATGGACCGAATTGTATGACAAGCATCATGTCGCCCTGGAACAGGTTTATGTCCTGTCCGCCTTTGGCTGTAATTTCGAAGGCGACGTGCCCCTGGCGGATGTCATGGAAGAGGTCGACCACGTCGTTGAGCTATGCCGTGAACAGGGCCGCGCCCTGCCGCGTATTGACCTTGATGACAGCATGGGCTGGGCCGATCCGCACAGCATCCGCCAGCGCATCGGTGCCGTGCGCGAGGCCTATCCGGAACTGGAAATCGGCCTGCACCTGCACGACAACCGCGGCCTGGGCGGCGCCTGCGTCTTTGCCGCCCTGGAAATGGGCGTGCGTCATTTCGACAGTTCCATCGGCGGTCTTGGCGGCTGCCCCTTCGCGCCGCACAAGAACCGCGCCGCCGCCGGCAACATCTGCACCGAGGACATGGTCCACCTGTGCCACGAACTGGGCATTGAAACCGGTGTTGATCTCGATGCCCTGATCGAAGCCGCCCAGCTGGCCGAGGATATCGTTGGCCGCCCCTTGATGGGCCGGGTCATGCATTCGGGATCTCTCAGGGAATACCGTGCCGCAGCCGGTTAATATGGGGTCTTCTGAAAGCCCTGATCGTAGGTGACTGTCTGCATGCCGATAAACCTGGCTTGGCGCTGCAATTCGGAGCTCAGCTTCTTTTCCCGCGCCCGACTGAATTTAACCTTCGGCTCCAGCCACAGGCCGGTGACGTGTAGCGCATTGTCCTGGCGTTGCGCCTTCATGTCGATGCGGCCGATCATGCGGTCGCCTTCCAATAGGGGAAAGACATAGTAGCCGTATTCGCGCTGGGCCTCGGGCACGAAGATTTCGATGCGGTAGTCAAAGTTGAACAAACGCCGCAGACGCTTGCGGTCCCGGATCAGGGGATCGAACGGGCTGAGCACGCGCAGGCGATTGGGCGGCGCGGCGTGATCGTCCATGGTTTCCAACAGAGCCGGGCGGGCATAGCAGGCTTTCGCCGCGCTGCCGTCGGCGCTTTCAACCAGCACTTCGATCAAATCGTCGCCCAGATTATCGGCGCACCACGACTTGGCCTCCGCCGCGTTGATCGAGGCCCAGTAAGCGGCCAGTTCACCGGGTGCCGCGAAGCCCAGACGGTCAAGCGCGTTGTGGCAGGCCCAATCGACAAAATCCTTTTTCGAATGCCCTGCTTGGCGATGCAGCTGTTCGGGAATAACGCGGCTGGACAAATCATAGACCTTTTGAAAGCCGTCCCGCCGGGTAACGCACAGATCACCCGTGCGCCAGAGAAATTCCAGTGCGGTTTTGGAAGGATGCCATTGCCACCAGCCGTTTTTCTCAGCCTTGCGCGGGGGCGATTTGGCCTTTAGGTCCCGCGACATGGTCGGGCCGTTCCGGGTGACATGTGCCCTGACGCCATCCATCATGTCCTCGAAACCGATATGCCGGTCCCCGGACTTTTCCTTTGGCCGCCATTTGCGCCAGCGTTCCCGCAGGCCGTCTTCGCTCCGCTCGAACCGCCGTCGCCAATGGGGGTAGAACGCGGTGGGAATAATGGCGGCGTCGTGGGTCCAATGTTCGAACAGATGCCGGTCTTCTTCCAGCAGCTGACGCAGGTGTTCGGGCCGGTAGGTCTGATTGCGCGCGAACAGGATCATATGGTGGGCCCGTTCCACCGTGCGAATACTATCCACCTGTACGAAACCCAGTTGCTGGATCAGCGCGTGCAGGGCGTCTTTGTCTTGTGCTTTGTGCGGGGGAAGGCAGAGGCCCTGGCGCGCCATGAAGATCCGCCGGGCCGCTTGATTGCTGATAACGGGCCGGGAACCACTCATCTAACCGCTATTGATCCATGATATTGAAACTAAGCCTGGGTATCCACGTTCTGGCCGTCTTCTTCGGCGCTCCCATCCGCTGGCTTGGTTGCCGCCGGCGCGCCCTTGGCGACGCCGACCATGGCCGCGCGCAACAGACGGTCCTGGATCACGTAACCCACCTGCATGACCTGAACGACGGTACCCTGGGCGGCTTCGGGGTCATCAATCTGGACCACCGCCTGATGCAGGTTGGGGTCCATTTTTTCGCCCAGTGGATTGACCTCTTTGATGCCGTGTTTATCAAAATGGCCCTGTAGTTCCCGCTGCGTCAACTCGACGCCTTCCAGCAGCTGGGCCATCTCCGGATTGCCCTTGCGATGCTCGTCCGAGACAGCGGACAGGGCGCGTTGCAGGTTATCGGACACCGCCAGCATATCGCGGGCGAAATCGGCGATGGCGTATTTACGCAGATCGGACTTCTCCCGATCACCCCGGCGCTTGATATTCTCGGTCTCGGCCATGGCGCGCAGCAGCTTGTCCTTCAGATCGGCGACCTCGCCATAGGCCAATTCCAGCTCGTCAGGTTCGTCGGCGTGCTCGCCAATTTCTGGAGCCGCCTCAAAATCAGCTGCTGAATCAGCGGCGGCTTCGGCGGCAATTTTCGCGGCGGCCAGATCCACGGGCTCGGCGCCGCCCGATTGTTGGGTTTCGTCGGCCTTTGGCTTGGCCTCTTCCGAATTCTCGAAATTTTCGGGTTCGTTCATCTTGTCCTCGAATACAGGAACTTAATCTACAGGCTGTTTGAGCTTGATATAGGGCTTCGGGGCGGAGATTTGAAGCCGCCAATTGAAACTGCGACCTTTTGGACCGAATGGACGCCAGCGTCAACCTATCAGACGGCCTATAACCCGCGCTGTATAATCCACCATGGGTACGATACGGGCATAATTCAGATGCGTCGGGCCAACCACGCCGATGGCACCGATCACCTCTTGATTGGAGTTGCTATATGGCGCCACGATCATGGACGATCCTGTCAGAGAGAACAATTGGCTTTCCGAGCCGACAAAGACCCGGACGCCCGGTCCCTCGTTGGCCAACTCCAGCACATCAATCAAGGCCTGTTTGCTTTCCAGATCGGCGAACAACTGGCGCACACGTTCCAGATCCTCCGCCGCCGAGATGTCTTCCAGCAGATTGGCCCGGCCCCGGACGATCAAGGTCTGTTGCGCCTCATCCCCGCCCCAGATCGCTAGGCCGCTCTCCACCACCCGCGCCGTAACCGCGTCCAACTCCACCCGATGGCCTTCGATTTCATCCAGGATCTCGCGCCGGGCCTCGGCCAGGGTGGCGCCGCGCAGGCGGGCATTGAGATAATTCGCCGCCTCGACCAGGGCGGAGGGCGGTAGACCGGCTGGGACCTCGATAATACGGTTTTCCACCGAACCCGACTCGCCCACGATCACCACCAAGGCCCGGCCATCGCCTAGCGAGACGAATTCCAGGTGCTTCAGAGGCGCTTCCAATTTCGGCGCCATCACCAGGCCGGCCCAGCCCGAAAGGCCCGACAGCATTTCCGAAGCCTGGATCAGCATATCCTCGAAACTGCGGCCGGCGGCGGCGCAATGGGCCTCGATCTCGGCTCGTTCACTCTCGCCAAGATCGCCAAGCTCCAGCAAACCATCAATAAACATGCGCAAACCCCGGTCCGTGGGCAGGCGCCCGGCGGAGGCATGCGGGGCATGCAATAGTCCCGCGCCCTCCAGGTCCGACATGATATTGCGGATCGAAGCCGGCGAGAGGCTGCTGTTCAGACGCCGCGACAGGGTGCGCGAGCCGACCGGGGTGCCTGTTTCCAGGAACGATTCCACCACCTCGCGAAAAATTTCGCGGTTGCGTTGGTCCAGGGCGCCGATCTCCGGGCTATGTGGTGGTCGTATGGCCATGCTTCAGACAATGTAGTAACGGCCCCGCAAAGCGTCAACGGGCCCGTCAATTTGCGCCTCAACGCAACTCTGGACGCCGGGGCCAGGGAGGTCTAGAAGAGCGCCAGGATTTGTCCCGGAATTTTAGGAGTATTCGCCATGCGTCCATCGGGCCGTGCCGTCGATCAACTACGTGAAGTCACCCTGGAGCCAGGTTTCTCGAAATACGCTGAAGGCTCTTGCCTGATCCGTTTCGGCGATACCCATGTGCTCTGCGCCGCCTCTCTCGATGACCGGGTACCGCCATTCCTGCGCAACAGCGGCCAGGGCTGGGTAACGGCGGAATACGGCATGCTGCCGCGCTCCACCCATACCCGCACCGGACGCGAGGCCGCGCGCGGCAAGCAATCCGGCCGGACCCAGGAAATCCAACGCCTGATCGGCCGCTCCCTGCGCGCGGTGACGGATCTGAAGGCCATGGGCGAGCGGCAGATCCGCCTCGATTGCGATGTTCTGCAAGCCGACGGCGGTACCCGCACGGCGTCGATCACCGGCGCCTGGGTGGCACTGCATATCGCGCTCGCGGGTATGTTGGAGAAGGGCTTGATTGAAAAAATGCCCCTGACCGACCATGTCGCCGCCGTCAGCTGCGGTCTGTATCAGGATGCGGCGGTGCTTGATCTGGACTATGCCGAGGATTCCAATGCCCAGGCCGATGCCAACTTCGTCCTGACCGGCAATGGCGGCATCGTGGAAATTCAGGGTACGGCGGAAGAAGATCCGTTCAGCCGGGAGCAATTCAATAACCTGATGGCTCTGGCCGAGAAGGGTATCGGCGAGCTGACAGAATTACAGAAACAGGCGATTGGCGGTTAACGCAATGCCCCGCCGCTTTGCCGAGCCGCGTCTGGTCGTCGCCTCCCACAACCAGGGCAAGGTGCGGGAGATTGCCGATCTATTGGCGCCGTTCGCTCTGGATATCGTTTCCGCCGCCGAGCTGCATTTACCGGAGCCGGAAGAGACCGGCGATACCTTCGTGGCCAATGCGGTGTTGAAGGCAGAGGCGGCGGTGGCGGGGGCGGACCTGCCCGCCCTGGCCGATGACAGCGGCCTGGCGGTGGAGGGGCTGAACGGCGATCCGGGCCTCTATTCCGCCCGCTGGGCCGGGCCGGAGCGGGATTTCAACGCGGCTATGGCCTTGGTGCAGGAAAAGCTGGGTGATAACCCCAACCGGCGGGCCTATTTCATCTCCGTGCTATCGCTGGCCTGGCCCGACGGCCATGTGGAGAGTTTCGAGGGCCGCATTTACGGCACAATGGTCTGGCCGCCACGGGGTGACAAGGGCTTCGGCTATGACCCCATGTTCTTGCCCGATGGCTATGACGTGACTTTCGGCGAGATGGACTACGACGAAAAGCAGCGCATCTCGCACCGCGCCGTGGCTTTTCAAAAGCTGATCGATGGTTGCTTCCGCCAGCCATAGCGCCACTGGAAACCGGGGCTTCGCGGTCTATCTGCATTGGCCGTTCTGTCTGGCCAAGTGCCCCTATTGCGATTTCAACAGCCATGTCCGCGAGAACATCGACCTAGAGGCCTGGCGCCGGGCCCTTTTGGATGAAATCGACCGCGCAGCCGAGCGTCTGCCGGGCCGAACGGTCGGCAGCATCTTTTTTGGTGGCGGCACGCCGTCCCTGATGCCGCCCGAAACCGCT